>CALMVT010000445.1 GCA_937873175.1 uncultured Acetobacteraceae bacterium
GGGAATACGGCGGGGCCAAGCTGCCGAAGGGGGCCAACCGCTACTGGGGCAAGCCGGGCACGAGCGGCGCCAAGCAGGGCCTGTTCCTCGACGAGCGCACCGGCCAGGTAGAGACGATCCTGTTCACCGTGCCCGCCCCGGCGCCCGCAACCGGCAGCGGCCGTGGCGGAACCACGGGCGACGAACCCACCATGCCCAAGGCGCCGCGCCCGGCGCTGACGCAGAAGGGCGCGGCGATGGTCGGCGACATGCGCACCGATGCCCTGCACGCCGCGCTGCGCGAGGAGCGGATCGACGAATACAAGCTGATCGGGCTGCTGGTGCTGGCGCTGGCCGGCCGCAACGTCGAGGTCAAAAGCGGTCAGGCCGGCATGGGGACGCGCGACACGCGCCGGGAGATCGCAGCCCGGCTGACCGAGGGCGGGGCGGTCACGTCCGACCCTGCCCTGCTGCAAACGGCGGCACGCGCCATGCTGACCTACACGCTGTCCTGTCGCGACAACTGGAGCCAAAGCGGCCCGGTGGCGCGCCTGGCCGGCGACGCAATCAACGCCGACGCGCACCTGCCGAACATGGCAACGGCGGACTTTCTCGCCTGCCTGTCCAAGGCGGCGGTGGAAGGGGTGGCGCTCGGCCTGAACGTGCCGGTGCAGCCCACCGGTAAGGCGACCCGCGGCGCGGTGGTCGCCCGCGTGGGCGAGGGGCGCTGGGTCTACCCGCAGGCAACGTTCTCGGGAAGCGCGGAGGCCATGGCGGCTGAAGCCGCGGGCGAGCGCCACGGCGCAAGCTGGACGACAGGCACGGCCGATGCCGAAGCCGCAGCCGACGATGCGGCTGACACCCTGCCAAACGAGGACAGCTTGGACGACGAGGAAACCGTCGGCACCGATCCTGCCGAGGACGCCGAGACCGGGCTTGAGGACGAGCCTGAACCGGAAGCCGAGCCGATCATGCCGCCACGCCGGCGGCGGTTGCGCAAGGACACCGGCGAGAACCGCGCCGCGGCCTGACCGGCCGCCGCACGCCCGTCACCACCAACCTTCTCCGTCGGGTGGCGGCGAGGCCTGGGTTTCGCTGCTGCCCGCCCTCTTCCATCCGCACCGGCCGCACGCGCGCACATGGGGTGCCCGCGTGCGGCCGTGCGCACACCGCGAGGACCATCATGCCTGCAACGATCAACCTCCGCTCCATCCCCGGCTCCATTGCCCGCCGCAACCGCGACACCGGCCGGTGGGAGGACGCATTCAGAAGCGGCCGGTCCGACATGGCAGTGATCCGCTCGCTGCGCGACGGGTGCCGGCGCACCGTTGCCGTGCATCTGCTGGTCCTGCACGACGACCGCGGCTTGGCCCAGGGCATCGCCGCCTATCCCACGCTGCCCGACCTGCGGCTCTGCCGCCGCCAGCCGCGCACGGGCCGGCCCGCGCCGGCGCTGGAGCACGCCGCCTGATCGACCCATCCGCGGCAGCGCCGGCTGACGCGACAGGAGACGCCCATGACGCCCATCGCTTTGCCCCCGGCCATCGTGCGCGGCCTGCGCGACCCGGTGCCGGACGCCAAGGACTTCACCCCGACGAAGTTCCGGCCGGCAGCCGCCAAATCCTGGTTCGTCGAGCACTGCACGAGGTTCGTGTCGGCCGACTTCCCGCGGCACCAGTTCACCCAGCGCTTCTACGGCCAGCTGATGAACTGTTTCGGGTTGATAGCGCACTACGATCAACACGGCTTCCGGACCGAGTATTTCACCTCCAACGCCGGCAAGGTGGAGTTCCTGCAGCAGGTCGTGTCGCACCCCTGCTACGGCGATCCCTGTCACAGCTTCTCGGACGCGGAGCGGGAGATCGTCAGGCGGCTGCGCCGGACGGACGTGCTCGGCTTCTACCAGCAACGCCTGTGCGCCGAGCAGGGCGCCGCCGACCATGCCGAGCTGGCTCGGCTGATGGCGAAGCATGGCCGGGATGACCCAGCTCCTGATCCCGGCATCATGCGAACCGTGCTGGTGCCCATGAACCGCCCAGCTCCGCTTCAACCCGCGCGGCGTCGCGACGACACCGGGCAGCTCGCTTTCGGCCTCGGCTGAACGCTTCCAGCCGGCACCGCTCCGCGCCGGTTGCCCGGCCGCTGCGAACCACCGCACAAGGAACCACCCCCCATGACGACAAGCCGCTTCCTGCTCGACGTGCGGCCGCGCGACGCCGATGCGCCCGGCTTTCACGACCTGCACTTGGATGCCGACCAACTCATGCGCGCGTTCCGCAGCGAGCCGTGCCTCGACCGGTTGTGCCGCAAGACGGGGATGACCCGCAGCGAGGTACTCAAGGCTTTCACGCCGGGGGCCTACGCCGATCCGGCCACGGGCGAGGTCAGCATCAATGCCGGCTACGATCCCGGCTTCGACGAGGGCGCCCTCGAAGCGATGATCTGGAGCACCGTCAGCCACGAGGTGGGCTGCGCCTTGGCTGGCGACACCCTGCGCGCCAAGCACCCGCACATTCAATCCAAACCGAGAGCCGACGATGGATGCCGCATGGGCCGTGAAACCCGGCAACGGGCCACGAAAAGGAACCACCGGATGAAGCCATGATGTGGGACGGACAGGACATGCAGCGACCCCGGCCCATGCCGGCGCGTCCCCTCGGGTTTGCTGTGGCCTGAACCGGGGCGGGGGCCGGGTCAACCCGGCGCCGTGCCGGCGCCCCGCGATGCGGCTCCGGGGCTGACCCGGCCCCCGCCCCGGTTCGGATCGGCCGCACCCGATGGGACGCGCCGGCACGGGCCGGGGCCGCCCTTCGAGGAGGAACGAGGCGAACAAAATGGCAAGCCTGAACAAAGTCCAGATCATCGGCAACCTGGGGCGCGACCCGGAGTTGCGGGCCACCCAGAACGGCAGCAGCATCGTCACCCTGAGCGTTGCCACGAGCGAAAGCTGGACGGACAAGAACACAGGGCAGCGCGCCGAGCGGACCGAGTGGCACCGCGTCGTCATCCTGAACAACGACACCCTATGCAAGCTGGTCGAGCGCTGCCTCGTCCGGGGATCGAAGGTCTACGTCGAGGGCCAGATCAGGACGCGCAAGTGGACCGACAGGGAGGGCGTGGAGCGCTACGCGACCGAGATCCACGTGACGCCCTACGGGGGCGCAATCACCTTCCTGGACAGCAGGCGCGACAGCGACGAGCGCACGCCGTCCCGGCAACCGGCGACCGCCGGGGCAGCGGATAGCACCGGCGCCGACCTGGACGATGACGTGCCGTTTTAACGCCTGCTGGCAGCACTGCCAGCGTCCCTTTCCTTCTCCCAAACACACCCAAGGCCGGCCTCGCACGCCGGCCCTGCCTGACCACACCTGCCCTGGAGCATGCCATGCACGACCGCACGCCCGAACCGCTCTTTCCGGACGCCTGCCGCACCGGCCGCAAGTTCACCACACCATGCTGCGCCGCAAGCAGTCATGAGTTCCGGGTGGACGGCGTGCTCCATCTCGCTTCGCGCGTCGCCGGGCACGGGTGGTCCGTCCCTTGGCGCGGCTGTATCGAGGACATCAACGACACCGGGACCGTGGTGGAGCAAGACGGCAGCGAGCGCCGCATCCACTGGCAGGGCGCCCGGGAAAGCCGCTGAGATGGCGTTCGAGGAAGGGCGCCAAGCCCGCTGCGACGGTGTGGCGAGAAGCGCAAATCCTTACCCAAGCGGCCCGGCACGGAAATCGTGGGACGAAGGCTGGGACACGAGCGACACCATCCTGCGCTCCCTCGGGCTTTCCTGACCCCCGGCCGGCTTGGAGGTGGCGGTTCGAGTCCGCAGACGGGATACGGTGGCTGGCCAGCATAAGCCAGAAGGCGAGTGGGGTTCGGTGCCCAGCCGTTCAGCAGTTTGCAGCCGGACACCCGTCGCCACCTGCAAGCCGGCCAGACCCGCAATGCAAGTCCTTGCCCCAGTGCGGCAGGGAGCAGTCCAGGGGCCGCTGTCATGCTGCGCCGAGCGCTTGTCCGACATGATCTGAAACGGAGAAAGTCCGGCCAGGTGACGCCCGTCCCGGGCGAGGATCTGGGCCAGCCCTTTTCCCGGATGCCCTGCAAGGCCCGCCTCGCGCGGGCCTTGGCTTGTTCGGAGGCCGCCATGGACACAGAACCTGTCGCCGCGACTGCGGCATGTGGCGCCGACCTTTGGGCCGCCTGCGAGGAGCGCGCCGTCGTGCGCCTCACGCTCGCAGATGGCCAGACGCTCACGGGCCACTACACCAGCCGCGTCGGCCTGCACTTCCTGCACCGGACCGGCCGCGACCTGCCACTGATCGGCGAGGTCACAGGCCCATACGGACACGGCGACGTGCTGGCCGTCGAGGTCGTGCGCACCCGTGCCCAGGTGCTCCAGGACGCCTACGTGCGCCTGCACGGCGAGCGCGTGCCCGGCCGTGAGCCGCACACCCGCGACGAACACGAGCAGCGCCTGCAGGTCCTGGCCGGTGCCGTCGCGGCGGCCAGCGACGATTGGCAACGGCAAATGCAGCTGCACCGCCAGTTCCGCGAAGCCGCCGACCGCATCGGCTTGGCCCAGGGCAAGCGCACCTGGCTGCTCAACGCCGCCGCTTGGGCCAGGCGCTCCAATGCGCCGCCCACCATGGCCGATCTGTGGGTGGACGCGGTGGCGTCGCCCTCCTGCCTTGCCCGTCCGCGCCCGCAGGACTTCGACCCCGACCCGCATATCCGCCGACGACGTGTGGGCCTGCCGGCCCACGTCGTCTCCGACCCGCATTCAATTCCCAACATGCTGCACGTACTCAGGGCAGCGTCGCTCAACGTCCGCGTTGTCCGTTTGGGCGACCCTCCTTGGGACCACGGCCACCTACAGGTCGAGATGCCCGTCAAAGGCCGCAGCCGCTTCGTAGCTATTGCCGAACGCGCCCGCCATGGCCGCATGGTCTGGCGCGTCGTCTGGGATGGAAACGACAGCAAGGCCGGGCAGCTACGGCACCGAAGCTGCCTGCAGGGCGACACTTACACGCGGATGGTCGATGTGCTCCGCCACGGCCGCCGCGGCGTGCAGGCGGACCTGTTCTGCCACTCGGGCTGACGCCCATCCGCCTACCCGCCCAGCAACGGCCAGCCCAGGCGCTTTCCCCACTGGCGTTGGGCATCCGGGAAAGGCGTGACGCCTGCCTGTTCCTGTCCACCCCTGCCCGCCGGCCGTGCCGAGCGGGCCTTGCTTGCTTCAGGAGAGTGCCATGCTGATCCACGCCGTCCCCCACCGCCTGGCTGACGCCCGCTGCCTCGCCAGCGCGCGCAGGTGGCGCACGCATGCGGAGCTGCTACGCGACGGCGCCGAGGTGCCCGCCCTCACCACGGGCCAGCGCACCACCTTGCTGCGCAATGCCGAGGCGGCCGAACGCCAAGCCCGCCGGCGGCTTCGTGCCATGCGGATGCGTTGATATGGCCCGCAGGTTTCACCAAGAACGGCTGCATTGCGCCCCATAACGGTCGTTCAGCGTGTCCTTCGCCGACCACAAGCAGACCTTCGCGGCGCTGGTCGATAACTGAAACACAAGACGTTCACGTAGCCCAACGCCATCCACAAATTCTAGCGCGGAGTCAACGCCGTCGTACCCGCCTGCCGATCGCGCCGACGGTTCAAGACTTGGCTGCAAGGCTTCGATGTCCGCATCAATCATGGTAACCCAGATCAGCTTCCCCAGCATCGCCGTTAACGGCCCCTCCGTCGGCCTTTCCTTGCTCGGCAGTCGCGGCATGGATCTCGACCTGCTTGCCGTCGCCCGCAGGCTTAACTCAACCTGCATGGCGCTGGCGATTTTGTTGCGTCTCCAGTTCAGCGGTTGCCACGCGCCTGGAACGCGCGTAGCGGCCGGCTTTTGGGAGAAGTCGGTTCATGAAGCAAGACACGTTGAACTCGAACGAAGCCAACCAGGTTGCCGTCGTCACCGGGGGAGCGCGCGGCATCGGCCTCGCTATCGGTCAGTGGTTCCTTGCCCATGGCCACAACGTCGCTCTGGTCGATGTGGACCGTGCCACGCTGGCCGCCACCGAGGCGAAACTGGCATCGCCGGAGCGGGTGCTGGCCGTGCCATGCGATGTGTCCAGCCCCGCCGAGGTGAAGGCCGCCGCCGAACTGGTAATGGCGAGATGGAGCCGTGTCGACGCGCTGGTGAACAACGCCGGCGTTGCCGTGTTCAAGCCGGCACTCGAAACTTCGTTCGAGGAATGGCGTCACGTGCTCGGCACTAACCTCGATGGCGCTTTCCTCTGCATCCAGGCCTTCGGCACGATCATGAAGGCGCAGAAGAACGGCGCCATCGTGAACATTGCCTCGATCTCTGGCTTGCGCGCCAGTACGCTGCGCGTGGCCTATGGCACAAGCAAGGCGGCGATCATTCATCTGACGAAGCAATATGCGGTTGAGCTCGGCAACTTTGGCATCCGGGTGAACGAGGTCTGCCCCGGCCCTGCGGAGACCGAGATGGCGAAGCTGGTGCACAGTGCGGCGATCCGCTCAGACTATTACGATGCTGTCCCGCTCGGCCGTTACGGCACCCCCGAGGAGATGGCGAATATGGTCGGTTTTCTGTGCAGCAAAGAGGCAAGCTACGTAAGCGGCCAGTCTCTGGCGAACGACGGCGGCTTCGACGCAGCCGGGGTGGGGCTCCCGACATTCCGGTGCAATGCGGGGATCAATCACGTGGGCGACGACACGCATTGAGTGAAACCTGTCTGCTATGCCCCAGGGCTGCGGAGAACAGCGCACTGCCAAACCGGCGGTGCGGCGCTGCTCGAGAGCTTGGAAAACGGCTTACAACAGCCACCCGCCCGATACCGCAGCCTGCGCGAAGCTCTCCGGCGTCATGATCGACCCTTTCGAAGACCGGTTTGCGCCCGGACCGGCCAGGAATTGCTACAGGCTGCACCTATCAATGGTTGCGGCCAGCCCCTGAGGATCCGCTTTGTCGGTTGGAGCCAGGACACCCTTTTCACGTTTTTCCGGGTCGAAGGTGGCCGGAAGCGCCAGGAGCGCCTGCAACCCGGTCCGCTGCAGCATCAGGTCGGCCAGAGTGTAGCGGTCCAGCACAGCCATGAAAGCCTGCCGCGCTTCGTCCAGCACGCCGCGCAGGCCACAGGCCGGCACAATCGGGCAAGCGGCACCGGCCGGCGCCTCGGGCGAGCTGAAGCAGGGCACCAGCGCCATGTCCGGCTCGGTCCGCCGCACCACCTCGCCCAGGCCGATCTGCGCAGCGGGCCTAGCCAGCCGCAGCCCGCCGCCCTTGCCACGCACCGTCGCGATGAAGCCGGCAAGGCCGAGCTGGTGCGCCACCTTGGTCAGGTGGTGCTGCGAGATGCCGTAGCGCTCGGCTACCTCGCCGATCGTGGCGAGCCCGTCCTCCTTCACGCCGAGGTAGATCAGCATGCGCAGTGAGTAGTCCGTATACACCGTCAGACGCATCGCCCGGTTCCAGTCTAGGGCCGCATAACATGCATATCAGATACATGGTTTGAGGAGGTGCAGTAAAGGTTCATCTATAATACACCTTATGGGCGGATTGCAACGCCGCACCACCCCGAAGGAGCTTTCAGACATGCTGACCGAACAGCAGCGCGAGATCGTCAAGGCCACAGTCCCGGCCCTCAAGATGCACGGCGAGACGATCACCCGGACCTTCTACGATGCCATGCTCAAGGCGCATCCTGAACTGCTCAACTATTTCAACCCCGCGAACCAGCGCGGCGAGGGTGGCCAAGCCCGGAGCCTTGCCGCTTCCGTGCTGACCTATGCCGAGAACATCGACCGGCTCGGCAATCTCGGAAGCATGGTTGAGCGCATCGCCACCAAGCACGTCAGCCTGGAAATCCTTCCCGAGCACTATCCGATCGTCGGCCGACACCTGCTCGGCGCCATCACCGAGGTGCTGGGCGAGGCCGCCACACCCGAGATCCTGAATGCCTGGGCCGCCGCCTACGGCCAGCTCGCTGACGTCATGACCGGACGCGAGCGGGATCTCTACGCCGAGACCTCCACCCAGCCCGGCGGCTGGGCCGGCTTCAAGCCGTTCCGCGTCGTGCGCAGAGTGCGGGAAAGCGAGGTGATGACCTCCTTCCACCTCGTGCCCGCCGACAGCGTCCCGCTGCCCGCCTTTCGGCCGGGGCAGTATGTCTCGGTGAAGGTCCACCCGCCCAGCTACGACTACGAGCAGGTGCGCCAATACAGCCTGTCCGGCGTGCCGGATGGCCGGCACTACCGAATCAGCGTCAGGCGCGAAGACGCGCCGGCGGGTGCGCCGAACGCCCCGGCCGGGCTGGTGTCTGGTTTCCTGCACGACGCCGTGCAGGAAAACGACACTCTTCTGGTGCACGTGCCGGTCGGCGACTTCGTGCTGGACGAGACCAGCGACCGTCCGGTGGTGCTGATCAGCGGCGGCTCCGGCATCACCGCCGTGCTCGCCATGCTGGAGCACTTGGTCGCCAACACCCAGCGCGAGGTGGTGATGCTGCGCGGCGTCCGCTCCCGCGCGCGGCACCCATTTGCGGAGCGGGTGCGGGAGCTGGCCCGGCAGCGTCCAGGCGTCCGAAGCATAACGCTCTACGAGGCGGTCGGACCCGGCGACGTGCAGGGCGAGCACTACGACGCCATCGGCCGCACCACGGCCGAAGCCATCCGGCATTACCTGCCGGAAAGCGAGGCCGATTTCTACTACTGCGGCCCGATCGGCTTCATGACTGCGGCCGAGAGCGCTCTCGACGAACTTGCTGTGCCGCTCAACCGTCGGCACAGCGAGGCATTCGCACCCGATCCGTCCTTTGTCACCGGTTCGCCTGATCCTGGGCTGCTGGGGCAAGCGGCCTAACAAACGGCCCGACACGACACATCTGCCCCAGCCATAAGCAGGAGGGGCAGATGCGCCAGCCTGAGCTGTCGTGCCGGGCTTCCCTGATCCAGCCTCGGTGGTCAGGATGCTTGTTGCACAGCGCTTTGGCCGGAAGACTGGTTTCCATCACCTGCTGCGGCAGCCTGGCCGGCCAAGCGACCACCGAGTTCAACCCATTGCAGAAATTCATCTCTCGCCTGCCAAGGTCCGGGTTTGAGGGCTGCGTCGACACTGCCATTCGGTAATCAGGGCCGGCCGCTTCGCGCCGCATGGCGGGCGTTCAAGCGCTCGGGACGGCTGCCCGATAGCGGACGTGAGTCATCAGCAGGTCTGGCCCACGGTGCCGTCGTGACTTGTGTAGAAGTTGCTTGAGCGGCGTGTCTCCAGCGGGCTGATATTTGGTTGGGTTAGGCGGCAAGGTCAACAGGAACAGGTACGGCGACCCTCTCGCCGAGCGTCTGCCATCCATCGACCTTGCGCATGGTGATCTGGCCGGACGCCATCAGCGCCCAGAACAGCATCGCGGCGGTTTCGGCGGACGGCAGCACGGTTTGCGTTTTGATCCGGCGCTTGAATTCCTCGTGCAGCCGCTCGATCGCGTTCGTGGTCCGCGCCGACTTCCACTGCGACGGGGGCAGGCGGAGAAAGGCGAACAGGCGGTCGCCGGCCTCCTCCAAGCTGGCCGCCACCGCCGGGCAGCGCAGCCGCCACTTGCGCAGGAACACGCGGCGCTTGGCTTCCACTTGCTTCGCGGTCTCGGCATAGATCACGTCGGTGTAGTCGGCCGAAACCTCTTCATGCAGCGCGTCGGGCGCATGGGCCAGCAGATTCCTGTGCTTGTGCACGCTGCACCGCTGGGCCGGCACGTCGGGCCACAACGCCGCCAATGCCCGCTCCAGCCCGGCCCCGCCGTCGGTGATCAGGAACTCCGGCGTGCGCAGGCCGCGGGCGATCAGGCCGTCCAGGATGCCGCGCCATGCCGCCTCGCTTTCGCCGCCCATGTTCTTGACCGCCACCAGCACCTTCTTCCCGTCCCGGCGCACGCCCAGCACCACCAGCAGCGAGATGTTCGTCGCCTTGCGGTCCAGGCGCACGCGCACGACGGTCCCGTCCAGGATCAGGCGAACGATGTTCTCCCCGGCCAAGTCGCGCCCATTCCAGGCGTCCCAGTCCACCTTGATCTTGCGCCACGTCCGGCTCACCACGTCCTTGCCCACCGCACCGCCGAACAGGGCAGCCAAGGCGCGCTTGACCCGGCGTGTGTTGGTGCCGGACAGGTAGGCGCCGGCGATCAGCGCCTCGACCTGCCTGGTCATCCGGGCGTAGCGCGGCAGCGTGGCGCTGCGCCATTCCTGCGTGCCCCCGCCCTCGGCCGCCATCCGCGCCCGCGGTACGCTGAGCGCCACTTGCCCGAACGAGCCAAGCAGTTGACGCTCACGCGTCCCGTTCCGGTAGCCCGCGGGCTTGCCTTCCGCACGCTCGTGCCGCGCGCGGCCCAACGCCGCCGTCAACTCCTGCTCCAGCAGTTCCTGAATGAACCCGCGCACCCGCTCCCGGATGCCCGCCTCGATCGGGTCAAACCAAGCTTCACCCGCGAACAGCCCAGTGCCGTCCGCTTCCGTCTTCGTGCTATTCTCTTCCATGGCGTGATCTCCACCGGCGTGCCAACACCGGGCATGGCTCGTTGAACAAGCCGGAGATTACGCCGCCAACCTACTTCCACCACATCCGCGACGGCACCTGGCCCACGACGATGGTGGCTGACGCTCAGTCTCCTGCCGCCTTCCCGCGGCTCAGGAGATCGTCATGCAGCCCTCAAAATCTAAAACTGCATCCCCGACCACCCGACCCGTGGTGCCCTGGAACAAGGGCGCCTTCGTCGGACCCAAGCCGCCCCTCAAGCCCAAACAGGTCTGGTCCATCCGCCTTACCCTTCAGCGCGAGGGCCGCGTCCGTGACCTGGCGCTATTCGACCTCGCCATCGACAGCAAGCTGCGCGGTTGTGACCTTGTGCGGCTGCGCATTGGACAACTCGTCATCAACGCCACCGCCCGGCACCGCGCGACCATCGTCCAGCAGAAAACCGGGAAGCCGGTGCAGTTCGAGTTGACCGAACAAACCCGGGAGAGCCTGGTTGCCTGGCTGACCCGTCGCGGGGGCGGGCTGCAGGATTTCGTGTTCCCCAGCCGGATGGACGGTGACGAGCACATCAGCACGCGGCAGTACGCCCGCTTGGTGGGCGACTGGGTCGAGGGTATTGGGCTGGGCCGCTCGGCCTACGGCACGCACAGCCTGCGCCGCACCAAGGTGGCCCTGATCTACAAGCGAACCGGCAATCTGCGCGCGGTGCAGATCCTGCTCGGCCACACCAAGCTCGAGAGCACGGTGCGCTACCTGGGTGTGGATGTCGAGGACGCGCTCACGCTGTCCGAGGGAACTGAGGTGTGATGCGTCGAGCGCCTTCCCAATCTCGATGACTGCCGTCGGGTCAAGTGGGAGGCTCAGGCTTGCTGCTCGGCCCGGCCCTATTTACGACTGCCATGACCACGAAGGGAGTGGGCGTGACAGGGGAAGACCAGCGGTGCGAAGTGGAGGTCACACTGACGGTGGTGCTTGATGAGCATACAGTGGGCAGGGGGGCGTGAGATCTGTCGAACGAAGCGTTCCGCGGCGAGTTGGTCAGGCTGTCTCGATAGTCGGGCGGCGATGAGAACTCCCGTTCCCTTGCCAACCGGCTACGCCGGCTGGCTCACCGAGCTGAAGACCCGCATACGCGAAACCCGCGTGCGCGCCGCACTCGCGGTCAACAGCGAGCTGATTGGCCTTTACTGGCGTATTGGCCGAGACATCCTCGAAAGGCAAACACAGGATGGCTGGGGCAGCAAGGTGGTCGACCGGCTCGCAGCAGACCTGCGTGCCGAGTTCCCCGATGCACGGGGCTTTTCCTCAGCCAACCTGCGCTACATGCGTGCTTTCGCGGAGGCTTGGCCAAACCCAGCAGTTCTCCAACGGGTCGTTGGCAAATTGCCCTGGGGCCAGAACATCGAGCTGCTCAGGGTGAAGGATGACGCTGCCCGCCTCTGGTACGCCGAAGCGGCATTCGAGCATGGATGGAGCCGTCCCGCTCTTGCCATGCAGATCGACACCAGCTTGCGTGATCGCCAAGGACGCGCCGTGACCAACTTCGAGCGCGTGCTGCCACCGCAGACCTCCGACCTCGCGCAGCAGGTGCTCAAGGACCCTTACCAGTTCGACTTCCTGACCTTGCGGGCGGCGGCCCGCGAACGCGACATCGAGCGGGCCCTCATCGCCCGGGTTAAGGACCTGCTGCTGGAACTGGGAAAAGGGTTCTCGTTCATTGGCAGCCAGCATCGTCTCGAGATCGGCGGCCAGGAGTTCTACATCGACCTCCTGTTTTACCAGCGGCGGCTCCGCTGCCTTGTCGCCGTTGACCTGAAGACGGGCCCTTTCCAGCCCGAGCACGCCGGCAAGATGAACTTCTACCTTGCTGCCCTGGACGACCGGGATCGTGAGCCGGGCGACAACCCCAGCATTGGGCTGATCCTTTGCCGTGAGCACAACCGGGTCGTGGTGGAGTATGCGCTGCGCCACGTCGACGCGCCGATCGGGGTTGCCCGCTATCATCTGCTCGGGGCCGACGCACTGCCAGCGGCGCTGGTACAAGCCCTACCTACCGCTCAGGAGCTGGAACCCGGCATCCTGCCCAGTCGGGAGGCTGATGATGAGTAGCCGAGTTTGCAGGAATGTCGGTCCGCAACGCGCGCATCTCGGTTACTTAGGTGCGCTGAGCAGCCTCTCGAAAGCAGACATTCCATCAGCTTGGCTTTGCGCCTTTTTGGCGGGCCGAGTTGGCCTGAACGGGGCTGATCGCGACATAGCGGGGTCTGTCTGATCTGCCCCGGAGCGCTTTGCTGTGTCCTCGTTCTCATCGTCCGTGCCTGGGCTGCTTGCCGTTTGGCTCGCGCCGTTCGCTTGCTTGTTCACCCGGCCGACCTGGGGCCGGGTTCCGATCCTGATCGAGGGCGCACTGCTTGCTGTGCACCGGCGCACGATCAGCGCCGCGCTGCGCGCTGCCGGGCGGGATCACGCCTCCGATTTCGCCCGGTATCATCGCGTGCTGAACCAGGCTTGCTGGTCGGCTCGCGCCGCAGCGCACGTGCTGCTCGGGTTGCTGGTGGCCGCTTTCGTGCCAAGCGGCCCCGTGGTCATCGGCGTGGACGACACCTTGGAGCGGCGCTGGGGCAAGCGGATCACAGCACGCGGCATCTACCGCGACCCCGTGCGCTCCAGCCACGGCCATTTCACACAAGGCGAGCGGGCTGCGTTGGGTGTCGCTGTCGCTCCTGGTCCCGATCTCCTGGGCAGGTCGCGTTTGGTCGCTGCCATTCCTGACCATGCTGGCGCCCTCGGAACGGCATGCCCAGGAGCGGGGCCGCACGCACAAGAAGCTGACCGACTGGGCTAGGCAGGGCCTGCTCCAAGTTGCGCGCTGGCTGCCGGGCCGGCGCACCGTCGCGGTCACCGACAGCGGCTATGCCGCCCTTGACCTGCTCGGCAGCGTCCAGCGCCGAATGTGCGTCGTGACCCGGCTCAGGCTGGACGCGCGCCTGTTCAACCCGGTGCCGCCGCGCAAGCGCCGCGCTGTCGGGCGGCCCCGCACCATTGGCCAGCGCCAGCCCACGCTCGCCCGGCGCCTTTCGGACCCGCGCACGCGCTGGCAGACCATCACGGTCGCAGGTTGGTATGGAGGCGAGGATCGCCGCGTCGAGATCACGACCGGCACCGCCAACTTAGCAACACCCTGGCCTGCCCCGCATCCCTCTGCGCTGGGTGCTCGCGCGCGATCCCGTGGGCAAGTTCAAGCCGCAAGCGTTCCTCTGCACGGACCAGGACGCGGCCCCTGCCGACATCCTGGCTTGGTTCGTGCGCCGTTGGGCAATCGAGGTCACGTTCGGAGAAGCCCGGCGCCACCTCGGGGTGGAAACACAACGGCAGTGGTCCGACCTGGCCATCGCGCGCACCACCCCCGTGCTGCTGGGCCTCTACTCGCTCGTGACCCTGTGGGCGGACGACCTGCGCCGGTCGCGCGGGCTGCTGCCCTTGACCGCTGCCTGGTATGCGAAGAAGCGCGTCACGTTCAGCGACGCGCTGGCCACGGTACGTCGCGCGCTTTGGGCCGAGGCGGCTTTACGCACGTCCCGGCGCCACCGCGACCTCGTGGAAGTGCCCAGGCCCGTGCTCAACCGCCTGACAACACTCGCCTGCTACGCCGCCTGAATGCGCAAAGCCAAGATCAGGATCTCTTATTATATCCAGGAACAGGATTACCCGGTCGTCTCTTGGCTGGAGCACTCGATCAACTGGTCGGAGCGCACGGCACTAGGTATTGTCATTTTTAGCAAGTTATCGGCGGGAGTGGTCCCAGGGAAGCCGAGTGGAACGGCCTTGCCGCTCCGGCAGGGCTGTTCAACGCTGCCGGGTTGGCCGTGTTGAGTCCGCTCCGCCACATC
>CALMVT010000446.1 GCA_937873175.1 uncultured Acetobacteraceae bacterium
CGGCTGGCCCGCGGCTTCTGGCCGGGCTTGCCGGCGGGCGCCGCGGCGCCGGGCACGGCCGTGCAGGCATGGGTCACGCCGCCGGGCTACAGCGGGCTGCCCCCCGTGTTCCTGCACCCGGACAGCAAGGCCGTCAGCGTGCCCACGGGGTCGCACCTGGTGGTCAACGTGACCGGCGGCAGCGGCGGCGCACCGAGCCTGGCGCTGGACGGCGTGACCGAGCCGTTCCGCGCGCTGGACGGCGCAAGCTGGCAGGCGGAGCGCGACCTCACGACCGGCGGCACGCTGTCCGTGCAGCGGCGCGGCGGCGCGGTGGCGTCCTGGGCGTTGACCGTGCTGCCCGATCACCCGCCCACCGCGGCGTTCACCGACGCGCCCGGCCCCGCGCTGTCCGGCGGACGGCCAACCCAGCAAACGCGGATGGCGTGGCGGGTGGAGGATGACTATGGCGTGGCGGACACCCATGTGGAGCTGCGCCTGCGGGACCGGCCCCAGGCCCCGCCCGTGGTGATGCCGGTGACGCTGGCCGGCGCGCCGAAGCGGGCGCAGGGGGTGCAGCTTCAGGATCTGACCGCGCATCCCTGGGCCGGGCTGCCGGTGGTGGCGCGGCTGGTGGCGAAGGACGCGCCGGGCCAAGTCGGGCAAAGCGCCGGGGCCGGCTTCGTGCTGCCGGAGCGCCCGTTCCAGAACGCCATGGCCCGCGCGATCCTGGCAGTGCGGCGGCAGCTCAGCGTGACGCCGGACGAGCGGAAGCAGGCACGGACGGCGCTGGACGCCCTGGCCAATGCACCGGACAACGCCGACGCGACGAGCAGCGTGGTCCTGAACCTGCGCGCCATCGGCTTCCTGCTGAGCCGGGGCCGCGGGGCCACCGCGGTGGACGAAGCGCAGTCGCGGATGTGGGACCTGGCGCTTGCCCTGGAAGAAGGCGCGGCCGAGCGGACCGCCCGCGCCCTGGAAGCGGCCCGGCAAGCGGTGCGGGACGCCGTGGACGCCAGCCGCGACACGGCGGAGGACAAGGCCGAGATCGACCGCCGGGTGCAGGAGCTGCGCGAAGCCATCCAACGCCATTTGGAAGCCCTGGCCGAGCAGGCGCGTCGGGACGGCACCGAGCTGCCTTATGACCCCAGCGCGCCGCAGATGAACAGCCGCGACCTCGACCGCATGGGGGAGCAAATGCGCGACGCGGCGCGTGAGGGCCGGATGGACGACGCCCGCAAGCAGATGGCCGAGCTGGAAAAGCTGCTGGAGCAGTTGCAGAACGCCCGGCCCGAACACGGCGAAGCGCAGGAAAAGCAGAACGCCGAGCGACGGCAGCGCGGGCGGCAACAGATGGACGCCGTGCAGGACATGGTGCGCCGTGAAGGCGCCATGCTTGATCGAAGCCAGGCCCGCGCCGGCACCCCCGAGCCGCCGCGCCGCGGCCAGCCGCAACAGGCGGAGCCGCAATCCCCCGCCTCCCCGTCCCCACCGCAGCAGGGAGCGCCCACGAACCCGAGGGAGGCCGACAGCCGCGGGCAGAAGGCGCTCCGCCGCGCCTTGGGCGAGCTGATGCAGCGGTTCGGCGACCTGACGGGCCAGGTGCCGGCGCCGCTGGGCGAGGCCGACATGGCGATGCGCGAAGCCGGCCAGGCGTTGGCCGAAGGGCGCGACGCCGCGGCGGGCGCCGCTCAAACCAAGGCCATCGAGGCGCTGCAAAAGGGCGGCAAGGAGATGGGCCAGCAGATGGCCCGGCAGTTCGGCACCGGCAAGCAGCCCGGCGAGAGCGAAGGCGAGGAGGGCGAAGGCGGCGAGCCTGGCCAGGTCGGCGAGGGTGGGCAAGATCAGTCCAACCGCGACGGCATGACCTCCGGCACGCCGCGGCCGGGTGAGGGCAACGCGCCGAGCCGCCGGGGCTCCGCCCGGCGCGACCCGATGGGGCGGCCCTTGCAGCAGGGCACGTCGGGCACGGACGAAAGCGGCGACGTGCGCGTGCCCGACCAGATGGAGCAGGCCCGCACCCGCGCGCTGCAGGAGGAGCTGCGCCGCCGCGGCGCGGAGCGCACCCGCCCGCAGCCCGAGCTGGACTACATCGACCGGCTGCTCAAGCCGTTCTGACCGGAGACCGCGCTCAAGCGGGCTGCTCCGGCGCCAAGGGCGACACGTCGGCGATGATATCGACCTTGACGTCGCCGGCGAGCACCTGCTGGGCCAGCGGGACGTTCAGGTCCTTTTCCCATGCGGCGATCACCACGGTTGCGACGCAGTTGCCGACCAAGTTGCCGAGCGCGCGCGCCATGCCGATGAACCAGTCGATGGACAGCACCAGCACCAGCCCGATCGCCGGGATGGCCGGCACCGCGTTCAGCGTCGCCGCCAGGATCACGATGGCCGATCCCGGCACGCCATGGGCGCCCTTCGAGGTCACGAGCGATATGCCGAGCACCAGCAGCAGGTCGCCCAGGGATAGCGGGGTGTTGGTGGCCTGGGCTATGAACACGGTGGCCAGCGTGAGATAGATCGAAAACGCATCAAGGTTGAACGAGTAGCCGGTCGGGATTACCAGGCCGACGACGGACGGCTTGACGCCCATGCGCTCCAGCTTGCGCATGATCTGCGGCAGCACCGCGTCCGAGGAGGCGGTGGCGAGCACGATGGTCAGCTCCTCGCGGAAATAGGCCAGGAAGCGCAGGATGTTCAGCCCGGCAACGACCCGCATCACCGTGCCGAGCACCACCAGCACGAACAGCGCGACCGCGATCCAAAACACGACGACGAGCGACAGGAGCTGCTGCAAGGAGCCGACGCCATACCGGCCGACGGTGTAGGCAACGGCGCCCAGCACGCCGAGCGGCGCGATGCGCACGATCAGCCCCATCGCCCGGAACAGGATCTTGGATACGGTGTCGATCAGGGAGATGGCGGGCTGCGCCGCTTCCCCCACCAACGCCGCACTGACGCCGAAGATGATGGCGAAGAATAGCACCTGCAGCACGTCGTTGCGGGCTAACGCGTCGAAGGAGGTGGTCGGGATGATGTTCAGGACGAAGCTGCCGATGCCGCCGCCCTGCAGCTTGTGCGCGTTCTCCGCGTAGCTGCTCAAGGCGTGGGCATCGAGGCTGGCGGTGTTGATGTTCATGCCGTCGCCGGGCCGGATCACGAAGGCGAGCAGCAGGCCCATGACGAGGGCGAGGGTGGTCATCACCTCGAAGTAGATCAGTGCCTTGCCCCCGACCCGGCCGACCTTCTTGAGGTCGCCCGCGCCCGCGATCCCGTGCACCACGACGCAGAACACGATGGGCGCCACGATCATGGAGATCAGCTTGAGAAAGGCGTCACTGAAGAACTTCAGCCCGATGGCGAAGCCCGGCGTCGCCATGCCGAGCACGACGCCCCCGATCAAGGCGGCGACCACCTGGACGAACAGCGATTTGTAGAGCGGCGACCGGGCGGGCGCGTCGGCGGGCTTGGCGGCGACTGACATGGCGGCGCAATCCTTGGAGCGGCTGGGAAGTGCAGCGGCCAGCAAGAAGGATGCCAGAGCGTTGGGGGCGCTCAGTTGAGCGGGTAGGTCGTCCGGGTGCCCCGCGCCGCGACGCAGCCGCTGCCGGCGACCAGCACGGACGCCAGCACTGCCGTCGCGCCGCAGAGGCCGGCAACGGCGCCGGACGGCACACGGGCGAACCGCCGGGCCAGAGAAGCGAAACACAGCGCATAGAGGCCGAACGGCCCGCTGACGCCGTGCAGCCAGGCGAGGGACCCCCGTTGAAGCTCGGCCAGCCGCCCCTTCGCCGCGAGCCAGCGGGCGCAGAGCGCCGCCAGAGCCGCGAAGCTGGTCGCGGTCAATTGCAATGGCGGCGCTTCAGCCGCGGCGCGGGACAGCAGGGCCAGGAACGCCCAAAGCCCGATCGCGCCGCAGCCGGCCAGGGTCGCAGCCGAAGTTGCGCCCGAAGCTCCGGCCGTCAGTACATGTGCTGCCCGCCGTTGATCGAGAGCGTTGATCCCGTGATGAAGTCGGCGTCGTCGCCCGTCAGGAACGCGACGCCGCGGGAAATGTCCTCGGCGTGGCCCAACCGACCCATCGGGATGCGGGCGATGATCTTGGTCAGCACGTCCGGCGGCACCGCGCGCACCATCTCGGTGTCCACATAGCCCGGCGCGATGGCGTTCACCGTAATGCCGAACCGCGCGCCTTCCTGGGCCAGCGCCTTGGTGAAGCCGTGGATGCCCGACTTCGCCGCGGCGTAGTTCACCTGGCCATACTGGCCCGCCTGGCCGTTGATGCTGCCGATGTTCACCACCCGGCCGAACTTCGCGCTCCGCATGCCGTCGAAGGTCAGCTTGCACAGGTTGAAGCAACTGCCGAGGTTGGTGTCCAGCACCGCGTCCCACATCTCGCGCGTCATGCGGGCCATGGTGGTATCGCGGGTGATCCCGGCGTTGTTCACCAGGATCTCGATCGCGCCGTGCTCGTCCTTGATCTTCGCCACCGCGGCCTCGCACGCCGCGTAGTCCCCGGCGTCGAACTTGATGTGCGGAATCCCGGTTTCTTCCGTGAACGCCGCCGCGGCCGCGTCATTGCCGGCGTAGCTTGCCACCACCGTCCGCCCGGCCGCCTTCAGCGCCGTGCTGATGGCGGCGCCGATCCCGCGCGTTCCCCCCGTGACGAGTGCGACCCGTGCCATTGCCTAGTCCTCCCCTGGCTTTAACGGCGCCATCTTCGCCGCTTTGCCAGGAGAGTGCTAGACGGGGTGGATGCTTAACGCTCCAGGCACATGGCGACGCCCATGCCGCCGCCGATGCACAGCGTGGCGAGGCCCTTCTTGGCGTCCCGCCGCGCCATCTCATGCAGCAACGTCACCAAGACGCGGGCACCGGACGCGCCGATGGGATGGCCGATGGCGATGGCGCCGCCGTTCACATTTACTTTACCGGCATCCCAGCCCATGTCCTTGTTTACCGCGCAGGCCTGGGCGGCGAAGGCTTCATTGGCCTCGATCAGATCCAGGTCGGCGACGCTCCAGCCGGCCCGTTGCAGCGCCTTGCGGCTGGACGGGATCGGCCCGGTGCCCATCACCGCAGGATCGACCCCGGCAGTAGCGAAACTGGCGATGCGGGCCAGCGGCTTCAGGCCGCGGCGCGCGGCCTCGGCCGCCGACATCACCACCAGGGCGGCCGCGCCGTCATTGATGCCGCTGGCGTTGCCGGCCGTCACCGTGCCGTCCTTGGAGAACGCCGGGCGCAGCTTGGCCATCAGCTCGGGCGTGCTGTCATGCCGGATATACTCGTCGTCCGTGACCACCGTATCGCCCTTGCGGCCCTTGATTGTCACCGGGGCGATCTCGTCCTTGAACCGCCCGGCCTTTTGCGCGGCGGACGCCCTTTGCTGGCTGCCGGCCGCGAACTCGTCCTGCTGCGCGCGCGTGATCTGGAACGCCGTCGCCACGTTCTCCGCCGTGGTGCCCATGTGGTAGCCGTGGAAGGCGTCCCACAGCCCATCTTTCAGCATGGTGTCCACCAGGCCCAGGTCGCCCATCTTGGTGCCGGAGCGCAGGTGCGCGGCGTGGGCGGACTGGCTCATGCTTTCCTGCCCGCCGGCGACCACGATGGCGCTTTCCCCGGTGCGGATCTGCTGCGCCGCCAGCGCCACGGTGCGCAGGCCCGAGCCGCACACCTGGTTGATGCCGAACGCCGTCTTGTCGTCCGGGATGCCGGCGGCGCGAGCGGCCTGCCGCGCCGGGTTCTGGCCCTGCGCCGCGGTCAGCACCTGGCCCAGGATCACCTCGTCCACCTCCGCCGGGTCCATGCCGATGCGCTCCATCGCCGCCTTGAGCGCCACGGTGCCCAGCACGTGCGCGGGCGTCGCGGCGAAGGCCCCGTTGAAGCTGCCCACCGGGGTGCGGGCGGCGGACACGATGACGACGTCTTCCATTTCTTGGTACTCCCTTGGTCGGACGAAGATAGGCAGTTAAAGGCCCCGCAACCAGGCCAGCAGCGGCGACCACAGCGCCGCTTCCGCCTGCGGGCCGACGGCCATCCCGATATGCCCGGCGGCCGGTTGATGCAAGACGGCGCCCGGGATCAGCCGGGCCAGCGGCAGGGCGCTGCCCGGCGGCACGATGCGGTCCCGGCCCGGCGCCGCGACAAAGGCCGGCGCCGCCAGCGCCGCGGGATCGACCACCGCGCCGGCGACCCGCCACGCGCCCTGAGCCGGCGTGTTCGCGCCGTACCACCCGCCCAGCGCTTCCCGCGCAACCGGCGCTGCGAGTGGCACGCCGTCGTTCAGCCAGTCCTCCACCGCCACGAAATCCAGGGCGGCCGGGGCGGCCTGGTCCATGCGGCCGAAGGCGCGGTACTTCGCGGCGATGCTCCCGGGGTCCGGCAGGGCGAACAGCGCCTGCAGGCTGTCGATCGGCAGCGTGCCGGTGGTTGACAGCAGCGGCTCGAACTGCGGCAGCGCTTCGCCCAACCGCCGGGCCTGCGCCGGGTCGGCCGCGTGGAAATCCCACGGTGTGGCCAGCAGCGCCAAGCCGCGCACCAGGTCCGGCCGGCGCAGCGCCGCCGCCAGCGCCAGCAACCCACCCATGCAATAGCCCGCCAGCACCACGCGCCCGCCCACGGCCATCATCGCGCGCTCCAGCCGCCCGGCGATGTAGTCGGTCAGGGTGAAGCCGCGCTCGGCCATGCCGGGCCAGCCCCAGTCGAGCAGCAGCGGGCGCACTCCCTGCCCGGCCAGCCAGCGCATCATCGACCGGCCCGGCGAAAGGTCGAGCACGTAGGCGCGATTGATCAAGCTCGGCACGAACAGCACGCCCGGGTCTCCTTCCTGGCCGTAGTCGAGCAGGCGCGTGTCGCCTTCCCGCCAAAGGCTGGGCGGGTCCGGCAGGGGGCGCTGCCACGGGTGGCGGCGGTAGGCGGCGATGCCCGCGATCAGTGCGGCGTCAGCGGTCGGCGGGATCGGCGGCGCTTGCGGCGGCGCGGCGCTCCAGCTCGGCGACGCGGTCCAGCAGGTCGGCAATGGCGGCATCCCGGATGCCGGCCCTTGCGGCATCCCGGGCATCAGATGCATCAGCAGCGGCCGAGGCCCGCGCCGGCGGAACGGGCCGGGCCGATCCGGGCGCAGCATCACCGGGCATCCGCGGAGGCGGGAACGCTCCAGCCTGCGCCACCCCAGCCTGCGCCGCCGCGCGCAGCCATGCCTCCTGCACCTCCCGGTCCACGGCCACGGCGGCCCACTCGCTCTGCCAGATGGTGATCCAATCGGCGGCAAGGGTGCCCTCGAACGGGTTTGACGGATCGGCCATAGCTTTTGCTCATAGGGTTGGCGTGATAACCGCAAGTGCGATTATCGCCCAATGTTGCAAGCGCGTGATACAGTCCGCTACATGCCGAAAGCGAGGGTTCCATGCCGCAATCCGCTCCCCAAACCTACTCCGCGTCCGACACTGAGTCCGCCGGCCCGGCCGCTGCCCCGCAACAGCCCCCGGTGGTCGTCAAGAAGTATGCCAACCGCCGGCTGTACAACACGGAAACGTCAAGCTACATCACCCTCGACAACCTCGCCGACATGATCCGCGCCGGCCGCGACTTCGTGGTTTACGACGCGAAGTCCGGGGAGGACATCACCCGCGGCGTGCTGACGCAGATCATCGTCGAGGAGGAAAGCAAGGGCACCTCCATGCTGCCCACCGCCTTTCTGCGCCAGCTCATCGGCTTCTACGGCGGCAGCCTGCAAGGCGTCGTGCCGCGCTACCTCGAACAGGCCATGGCCAGCTTCGCGCGCCAGCAGCAGCAACTGCGGCAGGTAGTGCAGCAGACCTTCAGCCCGTTCATGCCTGTGGGGGTGGAGGAGATGAGCCGACAGAACGTGGCGATGATCGAGCGGGCGATGAGCATGTTCAACCCGTTCCACCGCGGCAGCGCCCCCCTTCCGCCGGCACCGGAGGCGCATCCGGCGGACGCCCCGCCTCGGCAGGAAGCCGACCCGGAGGCGATCGGCCGGCTGCAGCAGGAGATCGACAGCCTGCGCAGCCAGCTTGCGGACGCCCGCGCCGAGGCGGCGATGGCCCAAGCGAACGCACCCGGCCGGAGCGTGTCACTGCCCGATCCAACGGCCGCGCCGCTGCGCACGGCCCGCCGCGAGCGTTCCGCCAAGAAGGACAGCCCGGCTCAGTCCTGAACCTATTTTTGATCTTGGAAATGAGCTTTTCTTTAGCGGCAATACGTTTAAAGTCACGCGGTGTTGACGTTTTGCGTGGGTACCGTAATGCTGCTTTCGCCCGATTGGGTGTAAGCCTTTTACATCATACCGTGGGGCGGGTCGTGAGTTCCAAGCAAGATACAGAAATTGTCCCAGGTAACGGCAAGGGGGCGGACGGGCCACCGGCCCGCGCCAGCATTGCGGACCATCATGCCGGGGCGCGCATCCGCGAGCGTCGTGTGATGCTGGGCCTGTCACAGCAACAGCTCGCCCAGATGATCGGCGTCACTTACCAGCAGGCGCACAAGTATGAGCGCGGCCTGAACCGCATCTCGGCCGGGCGCCTTTACGAGATCGCGCTGGTGCTGAACGTCCCCGTGAGCTGGTTCTTCGAGGGCCTGGATACCGAGGTGCCAACCGTTGAGCTGTCCCAGCGGCAGCGTATGTGCCTGGAACTCGCGCGCAACTTCGCCGCGATCGACAACCAGAAGCACCAGGAAGCGCTGAGCCAGATGGCACGCGCCCTCGCGGCGCAGTCGAACTCCGGCGGAGAGCCTTAGCGGCCGTCGGGCCAATCCAGCGCCGGTACCCGCAGCAGGGGAAAGCGCGCCACGGTCAGCACGCCGCCGGCGATCTGCACGGGAACGACGGCGCTGCCGTCCGGCGTGGCCGCCGCGAGCAGGCCAAGTACCGTCTTGGCCGCCACGGCGGTCTGCCGTGTTAGCACCCCCGCCGCCGCAAGCTCGTCCAGCCCGGCAGCATAGCCACTCACGCGCACCGTCCCGTCCAGCGTCGGCTGCAGGGCGTCGTCCAACCCGATCCTGCCTTGGCCGACCGCACGCGCGCTGCCCATCGTGAGCGTGATGTCCGACAGGTGCACGGCGCCGCCGGCGTCGCGCCACGCCGTAGCCGCGTCGCGCGGGTTTTTGGCAATCGGGAGCGGCGGCGGCGTCGTCGCATGCAGCGCCATCAGGTCGATCATCTCCCCGCGCGTTTGGGCGAAGCCGGGCAGCTTGACGCGCCGGGCTGACAGGGCCAAGCCTTCCGGCCCAAGCCGCATTTGCAACGCCTCAGCCTCGAACAATCGGGCAACGCCGACCGCCGTGCCGGCCAGGGTGGCGGCGTCACCGGAGGCATCAAGCTGCAAGTCCCGCGACACGAGCGCGAGGGCCGGACCTGAGCCGAAGCGGATCTGCTGGCCCTCTGCCCGCACGCGCGCTGGGCCGGTGATCGCGCCGGACACCGACTCGGGCCAGCGCAGCGGCACGTCGATGGCCGCCCCCTCGGCCCGCCAGGCAAATCCGTCGGCCTCGACCGACGCAGGGCCGAACTGCAGCCCTGCGCGTCCCGGCCAGCCCTGCGGCCGGGCAGGCCCAAGGACCACGCGCCAGCCCTGCGCGCGCAACGCCTGCGCTTGTTCCCCCACCAGCGCATCCAAGCGGCGCACCGCGTCGAGCCAGACGACGCCATGCGCCAAGCCCGCCGCGACGAGCGCGCTGCACGCCCAGCGCAGCAGGTTCCGGGCGACGCGCCGACGGGCCATTCAGCGATCCCACAGGCTTGGGACGCAGGGTGGCCCGCGGTCATCCACAGCGGCATGCCGCGGCGAGCCGTATTCTGGGCCTCCTGCCGCTTTCCAAAAAGGCTGCGGGTCCCGCACGGTTGCCTAGAGCTTCTTTATTATTAAAGAACAAAGGCTTGAAAATTGGATGCGCCGTCCGCGCTGGCGCAGTCCCGCCTCGGCTTCAACCGGGATCTGCAATGAAATTGAAACAAATGAGCGTGTTGCGCGGTCTAGGCGGGCCATTCGCCCGGCGCTTTCTCATCTTTATGCACAGACTTGTCCACAGCACCGCCCGCGAGGCCTGCCGTTCGCCAGCGTTCCTGAATTGCCGCAATCAGCGCCGCTTGAGACAAGCCCGGCGGGATCGGCGGGCCGATCACGATGTGGATCACGCCGGGCGTCTTGCGGAACGCCCGCCGGCCCCAGCACAGGCCGGAGTCGGTGGCGACCGGGACGACCGGCAGCCGGGTCCGCGCTGCAAGCGCCGCGATGCCGGGCCGCAGCTCGGCCTCGACGCCGGGCGCAACCCGGGTGCCTTCCGGGAAGATCACGATCTGCCGGTTGTCCGCCACCGCGCGGTCGGCGCCGCGCAACAGGCTGCGGACCGCGCCGAACGACGCGCCGCGGTCCAGCGGGATCTGCCCGGCCGGCACCAGCAGCGAGCCGAATAGCGGGACGCGCGCCAACTCGGCCTTGAACACGTAGGACACGCGCGGAACCAGGCGCAGCCAGATCAAGGTGTCGAACGCCGATTGGTGCTGCGACGCGATTAGCGCGGCGCCCTCCATCGGCAGGTGCTCCCGCCCGACCACGGCGACGCGGATGCCGCACAGCGCCGCGGCGCCGCCGAGTACCAGCGCCGCCCAGCTCCGCGCCACCCACAACGCCCGACGCGGGGCGAACCAGCGCACGGGGACGCCAATCAGGCCCATCGCCAAGGTCGCCGAAAAGAACCAGACGTTGAACAGCAGGGAGCGGAGCCAGATCATGGCCCTTCCCCGCCCAGCAGGTGCGCCAAACCGAACCGCACAGCCAGCAGCTTGTCATACTCGCCCGCAAGCACGCGGACCGCCGCCGCCGGCGGCGCGCCGCGGAGCGCCGGGGACTGCACCGCGACCGCCTGCAGCTCCACGTCCGGCAGGGCGCGCTGCACCTCCAATAAGGCCCGGGGCACATGGTAGCCGGCGGTCACGACGATCAGCCGCCGCATGCCGTGCGCCCGCGCCCAGGGCGCGGTTTCCGCCGCGTTGCCCGTTGTGCTCTGCGCGGCGTGGCCCAGCGTCACCCGGCTCGCCTGGTCCGCATCGAGCGGCACCCGGCGCATCAGCTCGGCCATGTCCGCCCCGCGCGCCACGCCGGACACCATCAGATAGGGCGCGCGGCCCTCCACCAGCAGGCGCAGCGCCGTCTCGATCCGGTCCGCGCCGCCGGTCAGCACCACAATGCCGTCCGCCGCCGCCGGCGGCTCCCCGGTGTGCCGGGCGACGCTGTTGAACCGTGCAAATCCCACCCCCCACAAAGCGCCGCCGCCGAGCAGCACGGCGCTCGCCGCCGCCAGACCCAGCCGGGCGCGGCGTTTCCAACGCCCTTCCGTCACGGCAGCCGCCGCAGCCACCGGCGCACGGTGCCCTGCGCCGTGATCCAGCCGATTGCCGCCGCCGCCGCCGGCAAGGACGGCAAGGACAGCCACAGCGCCAGCGGCAGCGCATGAACCAGCTCGGCGGCGCCTACGTCCTCAGCCTGCCCGGTGAAAGGCGCCGCCAGCCCGGCCAAGCCGAGCAGCACCGGCACTGCCGCCACTGCGCCGATCCCCGCACCGGTCGCTGCCAGCAGCGTGGCCCGGCGCGCGAACCGCCCGGCGATGTAGCCGTCCGTGGCGCCCAGGCCATGCACGATCTCGATGGCGCCGCGCCGGGTCGCGAGGCCGGCCCGGACGGCGACGGCGACCACGGCCACGGCCACGAACGCCACCACCGCCAGCGCCAGCCCGGCGCAGGCTTGCAGGCTGCGGGCCAGCACAGCCAAGCGGCGCATCCAGCGGTCGTGGCTTTCCAGCAGCGTGCCGGGCGCTGCCGCCTCCACCCGGACCGCGAGCCGCCCGGCGTCCAGCGCCGGGTCCGAAAGGCGCACATCGACCACCGCCGGCAGCGGCAAAGCAATCCGCCCGGCACCGGTGCCCAGCCATGGGCGCAGCAGCGCTTCCAGCTCGCCGGCATCCAGCGCCCGCGCGGAGGCGATGCCCGGCGTGCCGCGCAGCAGCGCCAAAACCCGGTCGAGCCGCGTGCCCCCGCCGTCTGCCGCCGCCCCGGCAGGCTCCGTCACCTGCACCGTCAACACGGAGCCGGCGCCCTCCTGCCACTGCCGCCCCAGGGCGGACGCGCCGGCCGTCCCGGCCAGGGCCAGGGCCGCCAGGAACGCCATGGCCGCGACCAAGGACGGCAACAGCCGGTCCGACAAGGCGCGGCGCAGGCCGAGGTCGTCGAACCGGGCTGGGCGCAGCAGCGCAGGCGCCCGGCGCGGCGGCCGTCCCGCTCCCGTTCTCGCGGTGCCGGGCCTCGCGGCCCCGATCCGCGCGCTCCGCGCTGCCACGGCCTTAGTCATCGCGGACCAGCCGGCCGTCCAGGAGCCGCAGCGTGTGGGCCGGATGGCGGGACACCAGGGCGGCGTTGTGCGTCGCCACCACGACGGTGGTGCCCAGGCGGTTCATCTCGTGCAGCAACTGCATCAGCCGCTCGGCCTGCAGGTCGTCGAGGTTGCCGGTCGGCTCGTCGGCCAGCAGCAGCAGCGGCCGGGCGACCACGGCGCGGGCGATGGCCACACGCTGCTGCTCGCCGCCCGAAAGCTCGGCCGGGCGGGATTGCAGCTTGCGCGACAGGCCGACCCAGCTCAGCAGCTCCACCGCATCGACCCGGACCTGCCCCTCCGGCCGGCCGGCGAGCCGTAGCGGCAGCGCCACGTTGTCGAATGCCGAAAGGTGCGGCAGCAGGCGGAAATCCTGGAACACCATGCCGATGCGCCGGCGCAGCACCGGCAAGCGGGATCGGGCGGCGGCGCCGATGTCCTGGTCCAGCAGGGTGAGCCGCCCTTCCGTGGGCCGCACCGCAAGGTGCAGCAGCCGCAACAGGCTGGTCTTGCCCGCGCCGGACGGGCCGAGCAGCCAGCGGAACCCGCCCTCTGCGACGCTGAACGACACGGCTTGAAGAACCCGGTTCGTTGTGCCCGCTTGGCCAAATTCCAGGCCGACCCCATCTAGCCGTACCATTCACCATGCTCCCAACGCGCCCGCTTAGCCTATCCTGTCGAGTCACAACTAAACCGGAAGCCGAAGCCCGTTGGCGTGTGCAGCCGGGGAGTATCACGTCGCCATGAGGATCGTCTGCCCATCCTGCACCGCCGCCTACGAGGTGCCTGAGGCGCGGGTTCTTCCCGGCCAGTCCGTGCGCTGCGCCCGGTGTGGCACGAACTGGATGCCGGTGGCCGGGCCGCCATCCGCGGCAAGGGCGGCGGAGCCGCAGCCTTCGGCCGCCGGGCGTTTGCCCCTTCCGCAACCAAGGCCAACGCCGTCCGACGCGCAGATCTTTTCGGCAGCCGATCCGTTTGCCGGGGCGCTTGAACGCCCGGGCGCACGCTTCGCGAGCGGGCCGGCGGTGCTGGCCGGCTGGGTCGTGAGCATCGCGGCAGTGATCGGCCTGTGTTGGGCGGCTGTCGCCTGGCGCTATGACATCATGCACGCTTGGCCGCCGAGCGAGCGGCTTTACAGCACGCTTGGCTTGATGGCCGAACGGTAAGCCGCTGCTACCCGGGCGGCGCCGACTCGGCGATCTCCGGCCGCTCCGCCATCCCGGCATACCATTGCGCCAGCTTGCCCCGCCCGTCCCGCCAATTGTCCGCCGCGAAGCGCAGGTCGAGGTAGCCCAGCGCGCAGGCCACGGAGATGGACCCGATATCGAGGTGGTTGGCCGGCGGGTCCGACTGCAGCAGGTCGAGCGCGCGCTCCACGGCCTCGCGGTTCCGCGTCATCGCGGCGTCGCGCGCATCCTCCGCCGGGCGGCCCATGTCCATGCGCCGCAGCACGGCCGCGTCCATGATGCCGTCGCCGATGGCCTGGAAACGCAGCGCACGCCAACGCGCCGGGCCGGGCGGCGGGAACAGCGACCCGGCGCCGACCGCGTCCAGGTATTCGCAGATCACGGGACTGTCGAACAGCGCGAAGCCGTCCACCGTCACCAGGCATGGCACCTTGGACAGCGGATTGGCCGCCAGCAGGTCGGGCGGGGACACATGCGGATTGGTTTCAATGCGGGTGATCTGGTCCGAAATGCCGCAGGCCAAGGCGCAGGCGACGACCTTGCGGACGTAGGGGCTGGTGGCGGAGTAAAACAGCTTCACCGGAACGTATCCTTTTCTGCGCGCAGCTTGGCCAAGGCCGCCACATCCGGCGCCCGCAGGAAGGGATTCTCTGCAAGCTCGTCCGACAAGCGGCTCGGGATCGTCGGCTGCGCCGCTTCGCGCAGGCGGCCCACGGCAGCGGCACGGGCGCGCAGCGCCGGGTTGTCGGGGTCGGCATGCAGCGCGAACC
This sequence comes from uncultured Acetobacteraceae bacterium, assembly GCA_937873175.1. GTDB lineage: Bacteria > Pseudomonadota > Alphaproteobacteria > Acetobacterales > Acetobacteraceae > CAHJXG01. The sequence goes on from CALMVT010000446.1 coordinate 14,323, forward strand.
GCGCGTTGCTTTCCGTGTACTCATGCCCGCAGCAAACCAGCGTGTCGCCCGGCAGCGCCGCGAGCTTGCGCAGGCTCCCGTACATATCGGCGGCGCTGCCTTCCAGCAGCCGGCCGCAGCCCAGGCTGAACAGCGTGTCGCCGCAGATCAGCACGTGGTTCCCGCCGCCGAAGAACGCGATGTGCCCCACCGTGTGGCCCGGCGTGTCGATCACCCGCAGGCTGCTGTCGCCCACGGCCACCGTGTCGCCCTCCGCCACCGCGCGGTCCAGCCGCGGCAAGCGCCGCGCGTCGGCCGCGGCGCCGACCACTGGGCAGCCGTAGCGGGCGCGGACCGCATCAGTGCCCGCCACGTGGTCCCCGTGATGGTGCGTGAGCAACACCATATCGAGCCGTCCCCCGGCGGCCTCCACCGCCGCGGCGCAAGCGTCCGCGTCGGCGGGATCAACAAAGGCCGTGACGCCGGTGGCCTCGTCCCGGAGCAGCCAGGCGTAGTTGTCGGACAGCATGGGGACGGCTTGGGCGGATAAGGTCATGACGGCGCTCCGCTTCGGGTGGGCGCACCCTGTCGCACCTGTGGCTGCAGATCAAGCAGGCGCGCAGTTCCAGGCAAGCGGCCGGGCGCGTGCTATGCCCTGTCTCATGCTATACCGTGCGGCATGACGGCTGATGCCCACACCACGGCGGAGTTCTACGCGACGGCGCGCGGCGCCGTGGCCTGCCGCCTGCTGCGGGACCGCCTGGCGCTCGCCTGGCCGGACGTGACGGGCTTGGCCGTGCTGGGCCTTGGCTACGCCGCCCCCTACCTGCGGCCCTGGCGGGACAGCGCGGCGCGCTGCGTCGCCGCCACCCCGGCGCAGGTCGGCATCGCCCGCTGGCCGGCCGACAGCCCCAACCTGTCCTGCACGGTGGAGGAGGACAGCTTGCCCTTCCCCGACCTGTGCTTCGACCGCATCCTGCTGGTGCACGGCCTGGAGGTCGCCGAGAACTCCTTTCGCCTGTTGCGGGAGGTTTGGCGGGTTTTGAAGGACGACGGCCGTCTGCTGGCGGTCACGCCGAACCGCATGGGCCTATGGGCGCACAATGAAAGCACGCCGTTCGGCCACGGCCAGCCTTATTCGCCGGGCCAGATCGGCCGTTTGCTGGCCGCCGGGCTGTTCCGGGTAGAGCGGCGGGATACCGCGCTTTACCTGCCGCCGGTCAACCTGCGAATCGTGCTGCGCGGCGCGCCGGTCTGGGAAGGGGGTGGCCGGCGCATCGCGCCGCGACTGGCGGGCGTCACCATTACCGAGGCGGTGAAGGACGTTTACGCGGCCCTGCCGATCCAGCGCGCACGTCGGCGGCTCGTGCTGAGCCAGGCGGCCTAACTCGCCGCCACCTCCGCCGGGGCGTCCGCCAGGCGGACCGTGTTGCGCCCGGCGCGCTTCGCTTCGTAGAGCGCCGCGTCGGCCGCTTCGACCAAGGCGGCCGGTCCCTGCGGGCCGCCCGGCGACAGCGCCGCGACGCCGATGCTGACGGTGGCGAAGCCGTGTTCCGACCCGGCGTACGGGATCGCCAGGCCGCGCACCGCGGCCTTGAAGCAGTCCACGTCGAGCATGGCGACCGCCAGCGGCGAGCCATTCCGCAACGCCCAGCGGTACTCCGTCCCCAGCGCCTCGTCGAAGCGGCGCCGGTTGGCCAGGCGGGTCAGCCCGTCCTCCAGCGCCAGCACGCGAAGCTGACGATTCGCATCCTCAAGCTGCGCTTCCAGCGCCTTGCGTTCGGACACGTCCCGCGTCACCGACACGTAGCCGCTGCCGTCCTCCAAGCAGCAGAAACTTGTTTCCATCCAGATGTAGCGGCCGTCCTTGTGCCTCATCCGCAGGTCAACGCGCGCTTTCCTGTCATCCGCTTCCAGCCGTTTGGACAGCATCCGGCCGGCTGCCTCCTCATCGACCGGATGCACCACGTCGCGGGGATGCATTCCGACAAGCTCTTTCGGCTCGTAGCCCAACAGGTCACGGCAGGCGGGCGAGACATACAAGCGCACAAGCTCCGGCGAGAAGCGGGTGATCATCTCATCAGCATTCTCTGCCACCAGGCAGTAGCGGCCCTCGCTGATCGCCAGTTCCTCCTGCATGCCGCGATGCGCCCGTCCAGCGCTTGCAGCCGCCCGGCCATGCGGGCGAACGCCGTGCCGAGCGACAGCAACTCCGCCGCGGCGCCGCGGCCGATGGCCGCCCGTGCGGACAGGTCGCCCGATCCCACCAGCGCGGCCGCCTTGACCAGCGCGTCGATCGGGCGGAGCACCATCCGCTTGGCGATCAGCCAGGCGGTCAGCATGGCCGCCGCCGTGGCGGCGAACGCGATCCCGATCGATAGCCAGAACCGCCCGTCCGCCGCCGCCCGGATGTCGGCCTCCCGCAAGCCGATCGCGACCAGGAGGCCGGCGGCTTGGCCCGGCAAGGGCGCGAAGCCGAACACGCGGCCGACCCCGTCCAGGTCCGGCACCCGGAGCGATCCGCCGCCGGGAAAGGCCCGGAACGCCTCGATTATGGGGGAATGAGGAAAGCGCTGGCCCACGCGGCCCGCCGTGGCCGGCGCTTCCGCCAGGATGGCGCCGTCGCGGCTGTCCAGCACCTGGATCACCTGATCCGACGATCCCGAGGCTCCATCCGAGAGCCGCGCGAACCATTCGAAACCAACCCCGGCCAGGATCACCCCGGCCGGCACGTTTGCGCCGGGCAGGCGCTCCAATGGAACGGCGAAGAACATGGCGGGCTTGCCGGTGGCGCGGCTGACGGTGAATTCGCTCATCACCACGGCTGTCTTGGACGGCGAGGCCAGGGCTTCCCGAAAATAGGACCGGTCCGCCAGGCTCAGGCCCTTGCCGGCCGGGTTGGTGCTGCAGGTGACGGTGCCCTCGGCGTTCAGGACCGCCAGGACGTTGATCCGGGGGTGGACGGAGATCACCGTGCTCAGCAGGCCGTCGCACTCCGCCGCGCCGACCTTTTGCACGTCCGGCACCTGCGACAGCACGCGCAAGAGGCTCGATGCTTGCTGCAGCATGTCGTCCTCCCGCTCGGCCGCCATGCGGGCGAGTTGCACCACCCGGTCGCGCGCCGTGTCCACCACGCGCCGGCCGTCAGCCACAGCCGAAAGCACCAGCAGCACGACCAGCGGCATCGTCGCGGCGAGCATCAGAACCGCGAGACGCGGCCACAGCTTGCGCGGCAAGACGGCCAACAAGGCCCGGCCAGGCAGGGACGACGCATGCCGCGCTGTCGTATGGCCTGGAAGGATAGATGCGCGCCGCACGTTTGGCCTCCGTCGCGCATGGAGGAAAGCGGCCCCATGCCTTGGCCACTATGCTCACGGGAGCGTTACAGAACTCCTAACGGCACCGGGCGTCCGCGCAGGCCCGTTGGCCCGCAAGGCCTGTGTCGGGCATGGTGCAGCCATGGCATCCTCCACAAGCTTCGTCGTCCTGTTCACGGCCTCCTTGCTGGCCGGGGCGCAGAACGCGCTGGCGGGCGGCGGCTCGTTTGTCACCCTTCCGGCGCTGCTGCTGGCCGGGCTTGATCCGCGGGCGGCCAACGTCACCTCCACGGTTGCGCTGTTCCCCGGGCAGATGCTGTCGGGGTGGGCGGGGCGCAGCCTGGCGCGGGGAGCGCCCAGCCTTTCGTTCCGGGCGCTGTGCGTCATCAGCCTGGCAGGCGGCGCGGTCGGGGCCGTGCTGCTGCTTTCAACCCCGGCGGCATTCTTTGCCCGGCTGGTGCCCTGGCTTGTGCTGTTCGCGACGGCGGTGTTCGCCTACGGCAGCTTTTTCCGCCGGCCGACGGATGTGGCCCGGGTGGGCACGACGACGGCGGGCCTGCTGCAGTTCGCCATTTCCATCTACGGCGGCTACTTCGGCGGGGGGATCGGCTTCCTGATGCTGGCGGCGCTGACCGCGGCGGGGCTGGCGGTCCGGGCGGCGGCGGCGACAAAGAACGTGCTGGCCGGGGTCATGAACTTTTCGGCGCTGCTGATCTTCCTGTGGTCGCCCGACGTGCGCTGGGGGCCGGCCGCCGTTGTGTGCTTGGGCGCGATCGGGGGCGGGCTGTCCGGCGTGTGGCTGCTGCAGCGCGTGCCGGAACGGGTGCTGCGCGGCGGTGTGGTGGCGATCGGCGCCGCCCTGACGGTGGGCTTGTTCCTGCGCCCGGTTTGAGCCACGCCGCGCAGGTCATGGCACCCGTGCCGAAGCACGGGGCCGGTTGCCCCAGGCCGGCGAAGGTCGCATCCTGCCGCGATGCCCGGCCCCGTGCGCGAAATCCTGGCCCTGCCCACCGGACCCACCGCCGTGCTGTGGCGACGCAGCGCCCGCGCCCGCAAGGTGAGCCTGCGCATCGATCCCCGGGGCGGCGGCGTGGTCGTCACCCTGCCCCTCCGCGCCGCGGAGGCCGCGGGCCTCGCGCTGCTGCGCGACCACGCCGCGTGGGTTGCCGACCGCCTGGCGCGGCTGCCGGACCCGGTGCTGTTCGCCGAGGGTGCCGCCGTCCCCATCGGCGGCCTGCCGCACCGCATACGCCACGTGCCGGGCGGGCGCCGCGGTGCCTGGATCGAGCCGGGCGCCCTGCTGGTCTGCGGCGCGACGGAATTCCTGTCCCGCCGCGTGGCCGACTTCCTGCGGGCCGAGGCGCGGCGGCGGCTTTCAGCCCTGGCCGTCGCCAAGGCCGCCGCGGCCCGGCTCGCGCCGCGGCGCGTGGTTGTCAAGGACACGCGCACACGCTGGGGAAGCTGCACCGCGGACGGCACCCTGATGTTCTGCTGGCGCCTGGTGATGGCGCCGCCGCACGTGCAGGATTACGTGGTCGGGCATGAGGTCGCGCACCTCCGCTACATGGACCACGGCCCGGGCTTCTGGGCGCTGGTGGCGCAGCTCACGCCGCACAAGCGGCCCGCGACGCAGTGGCTCGATGCCCACGGCCCCGGCCTGATGCGGGTGGGCGCGCCCGGCCAGTAATGCCAGGCGCCCCGCGGCGGCTACCGCTTGGCCTTGATCCGGTCCCGCAGGGACCAGGCGGCGTCCCGGTCGTCGAAGTCGGCGGCGTCCTCCAGGATGGCGTCCAGGGTTGGCATCGCTTCCTCCGGCTTGCCCAGGGCGTTCAGGGCGCTGGCCAAGTGGAACTTGACGGTCCTGTCGTTGGGGCGCTGCCGTGCGGCTTCCTTCAGGAGCGGCAAGGCGTCCGCCGCAGCCCCTTCCTTGGTCATGATCCAGCCCAGGGTGTCCGACGTTTCCCCGGACGGCGCCAGCAGGTGGGCGCGCTGCGCGAGGCCGCGCGCTCGGGCATCGCCCTTGGACTGGTAGACCCAGGCGAGGTTGTTCAGCGCAATCGCGTCGTTCGGACGTTTGTCGAGCACGGCCTGCAGATGCTGCTCGGCTTCCTGCTTGCGGCCGGCGGAGATGTCGAGGGTCGCGAGCATCTGCGTCGCGTCGGTGTCATCGGGATGCTGCGCAAGCCACGCCTGCAACTGCTGCGCGGCCTGTTCCTGGCCACCGCCGGACGCCAGCGCGCCCGCGGTGCGCAGCACCAGCGCCGTTGAAGGGTTCGCCTTCAGCTCGGCGGCGAAGGCTTGGGCGGCGTCGCCGTAGCGGCGGGCGCCCATGAAGGTGTCGCCCTTGATGACCGAAGAAGCCGGCAGGTTGGCCGGGTCGCGCCGCAGCTCATCCGCCATTGCCAGCGCCCCGGCAATCCCCGACTTGCGCTGCGCCGCGAAGATCAGCGTGTTCATCATGCCGAGATTGCCCGGCGACAGCTTGAGTCCCTCCCTCAGTGCCGCCTCCGCGCCGTCCAGGTCGTTGGTGTTCAGCGTCAGCGCGACCAGCGCCCGCCGGGTTTCCAGATCGCCCGGCGTGCCCGCCAGGATCTGCCGGTAGGACGCCTTCGCGCCCTGCATGTCGCCGTCCGCGGCCTGCGCCCGCGCCTGCGCCGCGAGCAGCACCGGCGGCGGCGGGCCGCTTTCAAGCGCCTGGCGCAGCACGTCCAACGCCTTGCGCGGCTCCTTCGCCTTCACCTGCAGGTCCACCAGGGCCGCGGTCAGCGCCGGGTTGGACGGGGCCGCCGTCCGCGCGGCCTGCACGGCGGCAATTGCTTCCGGCAGCTTGTTGTCCCCCACCAGGGATTGCACGAGCGGCGTCAGCGCCTCCAGGTCGGCATGGTTCTTGGCCAGCAGCCCGTTCAGCACCGCCTCCGCTTCCGGCTTGCGGTTCTGCAGGATCAGCACCTTGCCGAGGTTCACGCGGGCCGTGTCGGACGCGGGAAACGTGTCCGCCACCGCGGCGAACTGCGCCCGCGCGCCTTCCAGGTCCATGCGCGCCAGCTTAACCATGCCGGTCAGGATGCCGACCATCTCCGTTTCGCCGTTCTGCTGGCGCAAACGGTCGAGCGCGGCCTGCGCCTTTTCGACATCGCCCGCACCCAGCGCCGTGGCGACCAGCGCTTCCCCGGTGTCGGGCTGCCTCGGCTGGATATCCAGCGCCTTTTCCAGAGCCGCCGTGGCGCCTGGCATGTCGCCGAGCTGCATGCGGGTGGAGGCCAGGCGCGTCAGGATCTCGGGGCTGCTCGGCGCGAGCGCCGCCGCTTCCTGGAAGGTGCGGGACGCGAGCTGCGACTGGCCCTGGATGGCGTAGGCCCGGCCCAGCAGGTCCAGCGTTTCCGCCGTGTTCGCCCCGGCGGCAATCGCCTTGTTCAGCACCGCCACCGCGCGCTCCGGCCGCTGCGCGCCCAGCTCGACGCGGGCCAGCAGGCGCGCGCCGTCGAAATCGGTCGGCGCCTGCGCCACGTAGCGGAGCGCCGCGTCCACCGCCTGCTCGGTTTGGCCGAGGTTGGACTTGATCAGCGCCTGGAAATACAGCCCGCGCGGAAAGCGCTGGATGACCCCTGAAAGCTGCTCCAACGCGATGTCCGCGTCGGCGTAGCGTCCGGCGCGCACGAACAGCACCATGTTGAGATACACCGCCCCGGCGTTCTGCGGCTCGGCCGCCAGCACCTTGTTGACGTCGGCCCGCGCCTTCGCATCCTCCCCCGCCACGAGATACTGGTTGGCCCGCTCCAGCAGCATGCCGAGCGAACTGGGTGCCGCGGCAACCCCGCGCTCCAGGTATTCGAGCGCGCCGGCCTCGTTGCCCTTGGCGGCCAGCAACTGCCCTTTCAGCACCAGCGCGTCCGCCCGCTTCTCGTTGAGCGCCAGCACGCGGTCCACCTGGCGCTCGGCGCCCGACAGGTCCTTTTCGATGACGAAGATCCGAGCCAGGGTCAGCGCGGCGTCCTGGTTGTCCGGCGCCAGCCGTTCCGCCTCGATCAGGCTGGCCCGCGCGTCGGCGTCGTTGCTCATGCCGATCTGCGCCATGGCGCGCATGACGTGCGCCTTCGCCGCCTCGCCCGGCTCGGCATCCGGGTCCACCTTCACCTCGGACAGCACGTCCGCGAAACGCTGCTGCGCCAGATAGGACTGGGCCAGCAGCGGGAGGATCACCTTGCGGTCGCAGTTCAGCTCGCAAGCGATCTTCAGCTCCTTTTCCGCCGCGACCGGGTCGGAGGTCTGCAATTGGAGTTGCGCCAGGCGCAGGTGCGCCTCGGCGTTGCGCGGGTCGAACTTGACCGCGTTGCGCAGCTCGATCTGCGCGGCGCGCAGGTCGCCCTTCTGCAGCAGGATGCGCGCGTTCCGGATCGGGTCGCCGGTGTGGCCGAGCAGATACCACCCCCCGCCGGCGGCGCCGGCCACGGCAACCAGGGCGAGGGCAGGAAGCAGGAGCTTTCTCATCGATTCCAGCCTGTGTTCGGGGAAACAGCGTCTTGCGCGGCGGCGTCTTCGGCGCACGACTTGTCGGTGCCTGGGGCGTCGGCGCCGTCCGCCGTCAGGCCGTGCGCTTCCAGCAGCGCGTAAAGCGTCGGGCGGCTGATGCCGAGCAGGCGCGCGGCGGTGGCCAGCGTCCCGTCGCTGCGGGCCAGCGCGCGCTGCACCACGTCGCGCTCGGCCCGCGCGCGGGCGGTTCGCAGGTCGTAGGCCGTCATGTCCTCCTGGCCCGGCGCCAATTCCAGGTCGGCCGCGGAAACCAGCCGCCCCTCGCTCATCAGGACCGCGCGCTTCACCCGGTTTTCCAGCTCCCGGATGTTGCCGGGCCAAGGGTGGGCGGCGAGCGCCGCCATCGCGTCCTCGGCGAAGCCGCGCACCGGGCGGCCGAACTCCTGGGCGAAGCGGGCCAGGAAATGCCGGGCCAGCAGCAGCGTGTCGCCGCGGCGCTCGCGCAGCGGCGGGATGCGCAGCGTCACCGGGTTCAGGCGGTAGAACAAGTCGCCGCGGAACCGGCCCCCGTCCACCTGGTCTTGCAGAGGTTGGTTCGTCGCCGACACCACGCGCACGTCCACCTGGATCGGCTGCCGCCCGCCGATGCGCTCCACCCGCTGGTCCTGCAGGAAGCGCAGCAGCTTGACCTGAAGCGTGTGCGGCAGGTCGCCGATCTCGTCGAGAAAAAGCGTGCCCTTGTTCGCCAGCTCGATCTTGCCGAGCGTCTGCTTCACCGCGCCGGTGAAGGCGCCACGCTCATGGCCGAACAGCTCGCTTTCCAGCAGCGCCTCAGGGATCGCGCCGCAGTTGATCGCGATGAAAGGCTGCCGCGCCCGCGGTCCGAGGTCGTGCAGCGCCCGGGCCAGCGCCTCCTTGCCGGTGCCGCTTTCGCCGAGCAGCAGGGCGGACACGTTGGCCGCGGCCAGCTTCTCGATGTCGCGGCACACCTTGAGCATGCCGGGGTCGGAGGTGACGATGTTCTTGATCGGCGAGGGCGCGGGCGTGTCCGACAAGCGCCGGTTCTCATCCTCCAAGGTGCGCAGGCGCAGGCTGCGCTCGACGATGGTGCCGAGCATGCCGATATCGATCGGCTTTTCGCAGAAGTCGTAGGCCCCGGCGGCGACCGCCCGCAGCGCGTGCGCCCGGTCGCCGTGGCTGGTGGCGACGATCACCTTGGTGTTGGGCGCTTGCCGGGCCAGGCTGTCCAGGGTCGCGAACCCCTCGCTCACGCCGTCCGGGTCGGGCGGCAGGCCGAGATCCATGATGGCGACCGCCGGACGCTCCTTTTGCGCGACGGCCAGCGCCTGCAGCCGGGTGTGGGCGAACACGACCTCGCAGGACGGGAAGGCCCAGCGGTATTGGCTGCACAGGCCCACGTCATCCTCGACGATGAGCAGCTTCGGAAGCAGCTTCGGCACCGGCGCGATCACCGCCCGGCCTCCTCGGTCAGCGCCAGGCCACGGGCCGCCCGTTCCACGGGCGGCCCGTCGGTGGCCCCCTGCCCGTCCCACGCCGGATGGCCCGGCGTGTCCGCGCGCGGCAGCACCAAGCGCATGGTCGTGCCGGCGCCGGGCGCGCTGATGGCCTGCACGTCGCCGCCGCCTTCGCGCAGCAGCTCCCGTGCTTGGAACGCACCGATGCCGGAGCCTTGGCGCTTGGAGGTGCCGAAAGGTTGAAACAACTGGTCCCGGATGAACTCGGAGGTCATGCCGCAGCCCTTGTCGATGATGTCGATGACGACATGCTGCGCTTCGTGCCGCACGCGGATCAGCACGGGCAGCTTCGACGCCTCGATCGCGTTGTTCAGCAGGTGGGTGACGGCGGTGTCGAACGCGTCGGGACCGATCGCCACGGTTGCGGTCGATCCGTCGTGCTCAAGCGTCAGCGCCGTGCGGCGCACCCGGCGGTAGGTGGCCAGCAGCGCTTCCAGCCGCGGCACCGGCGCCAACGCCGCGCACACCCGGTCAGCGGCCGGCGCATCCAGCCGGCGCAGCAGGGCACCGATCTTCTGCACGGACGCGCCCACCGTTTCCAGCATGTCGCGCTGGAACTCCGGGTTGGCGATGTGGCGCTCCGCGTTGGACAGCAGCAAGGACAGTTGGCTCGACACGTTCTTGATGTCGTGCGCGACAAAGGCGAACCGCTTGCCGTAATCGTGCAACTGCCGGGTTTGCAGGAGAACGCGGGTGGCGCGCTGTTCCGCGACGAAGCCCGCGGCCTCGCGGCCCACGATGCGCAGCAGGTCGAACACCTCCTGGTCCAGCTCGAACGGCGCCCGCGGCGGCCCGGCCAGCACCAGGCCGATCTGCTGGTCGCCGTCCACCAGAGGGATCGCCAACCACAGCCGGCCAAGCTGGTCCAGCGGCGGCGCGCTTGCGTCGTCGAGAACGGCGATCCACTGGCCGCCGCGCATGGCGGCCACCACGGGATGGTCCGGCGGCACCGGGGGGGACGCCGGCATGTTCCACGACCCCGACCATTGAAACGCTTCCGCGCCGCCGTCGCGCAGGAACAGTGCGCCTTGCGGGCTATCGACCACGTCCGCCAGGGCACGGATGACGCGGGTGTGCAGCGCCGCCCGGCCCTGCGACTTCGTGGCCGAAAGCGTGTCGATGCAGTCCAGCCATTGCTGGCGGTAGTCGTAGCGGCGCGCGAAGAAGTGCTCGACCACCGTGCGGCGCAGGCGGGAGCGGGCGGAGCCGGAGGTGAGCAGCAGGCCGATGCCGATCAGCGCCGCGAAGACCATGCTGGCCTCCGCCATCCAGGCCCAGCCGGCACCGAACTGCCGGAACGCCTCGCCCGCGGCCGCCAACGCCAGCAGCACCGCGCCGCTCAGGATCAGCGTGGCGCTGTGGAACACGGCGGTGTGGGACAGTTGCAGGCCCGGCCGCCAGCGCCGGTCGCGCGCCGCCGCGGCCACCAACGGCGGCGCCACGATGATGACGGCGATAGCGTGGGCGCCGGTCAGCGACGCCGACGCCTGCTGAAACAGCACCAGCTCGGCGCAGAGCACCATGTCGAAGCACGCGAGGCCGCCCAGCAGGACACAGGGCAGCGCCACATGCCAACGGTAATGGTCCGGCAGGTTGAGATACACGTTCTCGATCAGCAGAAGCTCGCACACCGCGACGCCGAGGCGGACCACCATGCCGAGCGACAGGATCGACGGCCGCGCCGCGCCATAGCGGCTCTCCATCGCCACGGCCACCGCCGCGGCGAGGACTGCAATGGCACCGGCTGCCGCAAAGGCCCGCCCGGCCCGGCCGGACGGCACGAACCGGCCATACAAATGCAGGACGAAGCCAAACCAGGAAAGCGCCCGGAGGTATTCAAGCGCGTCGCGCAGCGCGTGCCAGGCCGCCGGGGGCGCCAGGACGCGGGACGCCGCCCAGGCCGCCGTTACCAAGCAGCACGCGATCAGCAGCAGGCCCGTCCGATGCCGCGACCGCACCGCGATGCACGCCGGGAGAACGAGGTAGGCCGCGGCGCAGGCGCCATAAAGGACTTGCTGCGTCGGCATCGATCCTCAGCGCGAGCCTTCCTGGAACAGGATCACCCGCACGGTGGAGAACAGGATGGCGAGGTCAAGCAGCACGCCGCGATGCTTCACGTAGTAAAGGTCATAGGACAGCTTGACCCGCGCATCTTCCACGGAGGCCCCATAAGGGAAGTTCACCTGCGCCCAGCCCGTGAGACCCGGCTTGACCCGCGCGCGTTCCCGGTAGTGCGGGATGATCTCCGCAAGCTGCTCGACGAAATGCGGGCGCTCCGGACGCGGGCCGATGAAGCTCATGGTGCCCTGCAGGACGTTGACCAGTTGCGGCAGTTCGTCGATCCGGGTGCGCCGCAGGAAGGAGCCGACGCTTGTGACCCGGGGGTCGCGCTGCGTGGCCCAGGCTGGCCCGCGCGCTTCGGCATCGACGCGCATGCTGCGGAACTTCAGCAGCGTGAACGGCTGCCCGCCAAAGCCCACCCGCTCCTGCCGGTAAAGCACGGGGCCGGGGCCGCTCAAGCGCACGGCCAGGGCCACGAGCAGCATAAGCGGCAGGGTGAACGCCAGGAACGCCAGGCTGATCAGGATGTCGCCGGTCCGGCTGAGCAGGTCGGAGAAGCGCCGCGACGCGTCCAACCTGGCGACCCAGGCGGCATCGACGCCCGTCACGTCCACGCGCTTGAGGCAGCGCTCCCAAAACTGCGCTTCTGTTGCCAGGACGACGCCCTGGGCGGCGTAGCTCGCCTGTTCCCGGGGAGGCATGGCCAGCAGGGCGGACCGCGGCAGCACCGCGTCCCGGATCCCGGCGGCGCGCAACTGGGCCGGCCCGCCGTTCGCGACCGGCCCGACCACAACCTCGTAGAACCCCTCGTGCCCGCCGCGGATGGCGGCGATCGTCGTCGCCATCGCGCTCGGGGCGCCCAGCAGCGCGATCGGGCGGACCAGCAGGTTGGACCGCACCGCCATCAGGAACAGCAGGCGGGTCGCGAACAGGGCAGCAATCCAGGCGGCGCCGACCTTGAGCGGCCACAGGGCGTCCGGCCCGATCCACTGATCCACCCCGATGCCAAGCGCCCTGCTGACAAGCCAGACCGCCGGAAAGGCCAGCGCGCCGCCGAGGGCGGTGTTCAGCAGCAATCCCCGCATGCGGCGGAACCCTTCCGGCCGGTACAGGCCGATGGCGAAGGCCGTGAACCCGCTGGTCAGCGCCAGGATCAGCGAATGGTTCACAACGGTTGGCTGCATCCCGGCAGCCAGCGAGCCGGTGCTGAGCAACAGGTAGGCCAGGCTGAACGACAGCACGAGCTCAAGAAGCCAGAGTGCGACCATCTCGGGCGAGATATGGTTCTCGACGAAGCGTGTCATTTCAACCCCGTGCACCACGTTTTTGCAAAATCACAAGAAATCACCCGGAACGATGCGTGGGTCATCCGGGTTGAATACCATCTCCGTGGCGGACCGAACCACATCCGCTTCTCCACCTGACGGTTTATAGCAAACTGCTTAAATCTCCGTTACCGCGTGGGCCCGAGGCTACAGGCCCTCATAAACGTTCCAAAACCGTTTCGCAACCGCATCGCAATGTAATTCGTCGCGAGCTGCCCGGGATTGCGGGATGGGCCGCATGCCTCGCCGCCGCGATCCGAGGTGGCCCAGGTGGCAGAAGAGGCGCAGCCGTCCTGCTGTTAGGCTTTATTTGTTTTTACATCCTGAAACATTTTTCCAATGAGGCAGATAGCAAAAGCAAAACCATGGTCCGCAGTCCGCGGCACATTCCAAGGTTGGCAAGATGCCGCCGAATCGTTACGAATAAGTTGAGAGCCGTTGCTGCCACACGGATTTGGTGGAATGGCTGCCGAACGACGGAGCCGACCGGCGCGGCCATGCCGCCCGTACTTTGAATGAAGGGACCCCCTTGAGAACGGCGATGCAGATGCCTGCGCATGGCGGCGAGTCCCTGGGTCCAAGCGTCCGGCCAGGTGCTGTCCGCGGCCGCGTCGCGACACCGGTCACCCAATAGGCAGAACACACGGCATCATCATGGCTTCGCAACCCGACCACCTCATCGAACGCGCCGCCGCCCTGCTTGCCGGCAAGGCCGCCCGTCCGCGCGCGCCGGCCGAGCCGCCCGAAGCCGGCGCTTCGGAGCAGCCGGCGTCCCCGCCGCCGGCGCCGCTCCTGCCCAGCCTGGCCCCGACCGTCATCGCCCTGGCGCCCACGCCGGCGGCCGGGGATGCCGCAAGCCCGGACCAGGCCGTTCTCCCGCCGCCCGGCGTGGAGGCATCGCCAGAGCCGCGGCCCGAAGCGTGGGCCCCGCCTGCGCCTGGCATCGCGCCGCAGTTGTCCGAAAGCATGCCCCCGCCTCCCCCAATCCCCACGCCGCCCACCGCCTCCCGTCCGGCGCTGCCGCGGCCGCCTGCGCCGAGCGCGCGAACGGACGCGGGCTTGCTGCTGCCCTCCGTCGGGCTGGTGGCGCTGGAAGGCGCCGGCATGGTCGTAGCCCGCGCGGCGCGCACCCGCATCTCGGAGGAGTACCGGATCGTGATCGGCCGGGTGCTCCGCGCGCTGCGCGACGAATTAAGCGGCACCGCGCTGAGCAACCTGCTGATGGTGACCAGCGCCCGGCCCGGCGAGGGCAAGAGCTTCACCGCGCTTAACTTGGCCGGCAGCATTGCGCAGCACAGCACGGAAAAGGTGCTGCTCGTGGACCTGGACGCCAAGCTGCGCCCGATCTCCGCCCTGCTGGGCGTGGGCGACCGGCTGGGTTTCCACGACATGGTGGCCGACCCCACGCTGCGGCCCGAGGACGTGATCCTAAACACGGCCATCGCCAACCTGACGTTCCTGCCCGTCGGCTCCCGGTCAGGCACGCTCACGGACAACACCAGCGTCCGCCCGATCACGCCGGTCATCACGCGCTTGGCGCGGCGCTTCCCCAAGCACCTGATCATGCTGGACGCGCCGCCGTGCCTGTCCACCAGCGACCCGCACACCATCGCGCCCTATGTCGGCCAGGTCGTCATGGTGATCGAGGCCGAGCGGACCCAGCGCACGGAGGTTGAAGCGGCGCTCGACCTGGTGCGGGTCTGCCCGACGATCACCATGCTGCTGAACAAGGTCCGGCTGACCACCAGCCACACCTTCGGCGCCTATGACTACTACGGCTCCTATACCTGACCCGATGAAGGCAATGCCGACCAAACCCGCGCGCCTCGGCGGCCCCTCGGCGCGCTCCGGCGGCCGGCCGGGACGCCGACCAGCCCAGACAGGCTTGCTGGCGGCGGCGGGCTTCGGCGCGGGCACGGTCGGCCTCGGCATCAGCGTGGCATGGGCGCAACTCGGCGGCGGGTATCCCAGCCTGCCCGCCACCGTGCCCAACACCCGGGTCGGCGACCTCCGGGGACAGTTGGAGCAGTATCTCCCGGGCTTGCAGCCGCGCACGGCCGGGCCGGCTTTCCTGGTCAGCGCCTCGCTTGGGGTAGACGCGGGCGTGACCGACAACGCGCTGCGGGTCGAGCAACCGCGCCGGGCGGATGCCTTTACAAGCATCAGCCCCACTTTGGGCGTGTCCGGCGACACGTCGCGCTTGAAGGTGAACCTGGGCTACACCCCGATCGCCACCCTGTATGCCCAGACCCCAAGCCAAAACCGGTTCGACCATTACGGCAACGGCGCGGCGCTCGCGACCCTTGTGCCGGAGGCGTTGTTCCTCGACCTGCGCGGCACCGTCACCCAGCAATCCCGCACCGGCGGCTATTACGGCCAAACCACCACGCTGGCGGCGAACCGCAACGACCAGGTGCAGAGCGCGACGTTCAGCGTGACGCCCTATGCCGAGCACCGCTTCGGCGGCCTGGGCACAGCTCGGCTCGGCTACTCCTTGGCGCGCACGGTCCAGAGCGGCTACGGCAGCCAGAACGCTTTCAACACGAACCAAGCGTTCCTGTTCAACAACGGCTTCGGCGCCACCGGCGACCTCACCACGCAGCGCGAGCGCGCGTCGTTCGTCACCGGGGAGGACCTGGGCCGCATCAACGACATCGTGGTGGGGGAGGCCGTGCAGTACAGCGGCGCCGGCGCTTACCGCGGGGCGCACCGCAACCAGGTCACCAACGACGTGGGCTATGCCGTCACCCGCACGATCACCGCGCTGGCCGGCTTCGGCTATCAGGACCTGCGGTTCAGCGGCGTGCCGGGGGTGCGGATCAACGAACCGATCTGGAGGCTGGGCGGGCGCTTCACGCCGAACCAGGACAGCTCGGTCACGATCACCTATGGCCGGCGCGACGGGTTCAACGCCGCCGCGGTGGACGGGGCCTACTCGCCCACCGCGCGCACCCGGGTGTTCGTGCGCTACGCCACGGGCCTGACAACGGACGCGGAGGAACAGCAGAACCTGCTGGCAACCACCAACGTCGGCCCGACCGGCCTGCTGGTGGACAGCGTGACCGGGGCGCCGGTGTCGTCCAGCAGCGGCGCCTTCGGCACGCAGAACGGGCTGTATCGCCTGCGCCGCTTCTCGATCACCGGGCTGCTGCTGCTGAACCGCGATGCGGTGAGCGTCAGCCTGCAGCAGGAGGACCGCCAAAGCGTCAACACGGTGCCGGCCGGCATCGGCGGCACGGCCGCCGCGGCGACGGCGGCGAGCACCAGCGGCGTGTACGGGACGCTGTCGTGGGAGCATGAGCTGTCGCCGGCCATGACCGGCTCGGCGTCCTTGTCCTACGGCGTGGACGACAACGGCAACTTGGTGGGCACGGGCGCCTCGGGATCGCAGCGGACGGTGCAGACCATCCTTGGGCTCAACTACGTGTTCACGGAGACCCTGACCGGAAACGCGCGCTACCTGTTCACCGACCGTTCCGGGGGGACGGGGCAGGCGAACGCCGGCCCGTTCGGCTACGGCCGGGTCGGGCAGAACCTGACCGAGAACCTGCTGCTTGTTGGCCTGCGGAAAAGTTTTTAGGGCGCGGTGCCATGTACGAAACATTCTACAACCTGTCTGCAACGCCGTTCCAGCTCACGCCGGACAGCCGCTTCTTTTTCGGCAGCACCGGCCACAGCAAGGCCATTGCCCACCTGAACTACGGCCTGGCGCAAAGCGAGGGCTTCATCGTGATCACCGGCGAGGTTGGCGCCGGCAAGACCACGCTGGTGGAATGGCTGCGCTCGCAGATGGACCCGGCCGCCTTCACCATCGCCCGCGTCAACACCACGCAGGTGTCGGAGACTGACCTGTTCCGCCTGGCGATGGCCGGGTTCGGCCTCACGGGAGAAGGGAACAAGGCGGCGCTGCTGCAGCGGTTCGAGGACGTGCTGCGGGAGCACCAGACGACCGGCCGGCGCTGCCTGCTGATCGTGGACGAGGCGCAGAACCTGTCCTTCCCGGCGCTGGAGGAGCTACGCATGCTGTCCAATCTCACGGTGGAAGGCCGCACGCCGCTGCAAACCGTGCTGCTGGGCCAGCCGCAGTTCCGCCGGCTGCTGGCCAGCCCCGACCTCGACCAGCTTCGCCAGAGGGTGCTGACCTCCTACCACCTGGGGCCGCTCAGCCAGGCGGAAACCCGGGCTTACATCGAGCACCGCCTCCGCGCCGTCGGCTGGGCCGGCGATCCGCATTGGGACGAGGAGGCGTTCGAGGCGGTGTTCACCCATACCGGCGGCATCCCGCGCCGCATCAACCGCCTGTGCTCTCGCGTGCTGCTGTACGGCGTGCTGGAAGAAGCGCACGACATCACCAGCGAGGTGGTGGACGCGACGGCCTCCGAGCTGGCGCACGACCTGGAAGGCGTGGCAGCGGGCGGCCCGGTGCCGCCAAGCCTTGCGAACGGCGCGGCGGCGCGGCCGGGCGTGGCCCCGTCCTACGCCGACCTGCTGAACCGCATCGAGGCATTGGAGCAGCAGATGGCGACGCGCGAGCAGATGTTCCGCCGGCTGACCCGGATATTCGGAGCGGACAATTGATCGCCCCCGCGCTTTCGCCGGCCAACGCCATGACGGTCGATGTCGAGGATTACTTCCAGGTGCAGGCCTTTGCCGGCGTGATCGACCGGGCAAGCTGGGACACGATGCCCTGCCGGGTCGAGGCGAACACCGACCGCATCCTGCAGCAGTTCGATGCGGTGGGGGTGGCTGCCACCTTTTTCACCCTGGGCTGGGTTGCCGACCGCTACCCGGCGATCGTGCGCCGCATCGTGGCGGCCGGGCACGAGCTGGCGAGCCACGGCTACGGCCACGCCCGGGTCGACAGCCAAACCAGGGACGAGTTCCGGGAGGACATACGCCGGGCGCGCGGCGTCTTGCAGGACCTGGGCGGCGTGCCGGTCATGGGCTACCGCGCGCCCACCTTCTCGATCGGGCCGCGCAATGAGTGGGCGTTCGACGTGCTGGCGGAAGAGGGTTATTCCTATAGTTCTAGCGTGTTCCCCGTGCGGCATGACCTGTACGGCACGCCGAACGCGCCCCGCTTTCCGCACCATCCGATGGGCGGCTCGTTGGTAGAGATCCCGATGACAACCGTGCGGCTCGGTGGGCGCAACCTGCCCTGCGCGGGCGGCGGCTGGTTCCGGCTGACGCCCTATCCCTTGTTCCGCGCCCTGCTGCGCCGCTTCAACCGGATGGAGGGGGCGCCGGGCGTATTCTATTTCCATCCCTGGGAGATCGACCCCGGCCAGCCCCGCGTGTCCGCCGCGCCCTGGCTGTCCCGCTTCCGCCACCGCGTGAACCTGTCAGCCATGGAGGGCCGGCTGGATCGCCTGCTGCGCGATTTCGCGTGGGACCGGGTGGACCGCGTGTTCGCGGACGCTTTGGCCGTATCCACCGTCTAACCCATGCCGATCCGCTGCCGACCACTCGACGCCGCAACCGCGACCGCTTGGGACACCTTTGTGGACGCAGCACCGACCGGCACGTTCTTTCACCGAGCGGCCTGGGCGGACGTGTTCGCCCGCGCCTTCGGTCACGTGCCGCACTACGCGTTGGCTGAGCGGGACGGCGCAATCGTCGGCGTGCTGCCGCTCGTGCACGTCAACTCCATGCTGTTCGGCAACAGCCTGATGTCCAGCCCATTCTGCGTGTATGGCGGCCCGCTCGCCGCGGATGCGGAGGCTGCGGCGGCGCTCGACGCCCATGCCGCCGGGCTGATGCGGCGGGTGGGCGCCAAGACCACGGAATTCCGCTTCCTGCACCCGCTGCCGGAGGGCTGGCTTGCGGACGCCGAGTGGCCCACCCGGTCCGACCTGTATGCCACCTTCCGCAAGCCGATCGCGGTGGATGACGAGGCCAACATGAAGGCGATCCCCCGCAAGCAGCGCGCGGTGGTGCGCAAGGGGATCGAGCGCGGGCTGGCGTCCACCGTGTCCGACGGGGTGAACGGGCTGCACGCCATCTACGCGGAAAGCGTGCGTAACCTGGGCACCCCCGTGTTCAGCCGCCGCTATTTCCGCATCCTGGCGGAAGCGTTCCGTGGACGCATGGACGTGGTCACGGTGCTGGACGAGGGCCAGCCGGTCAGCGCGGTGCTGAATTTCTACGACCGGGACGAGGTGCTGCCCTACTACGGCGGCGGCACCGCGGCGGCGCGGACCAGCCACGCCAACGATTTCATGTACTGGGAGGTGATGCGCCGGGCGGCGGCGCGGGGCTGCCGCTTGTTCGATTTCGGCCGCAGCAAGGCCGGTACGGGAGCCTTTGCTTTCAAAAAGAATTGGGGCTTCGACCCGGCGCCGCTGCGTTACCGCTACCGCCTCGCCCCGGGCGCCTCCATTCCTGACCACAACCCGCTCAACCCGAAATACCGGCTGTTCATCGCCGCCTGGAAGCGCCTGCCGGTGCCGGTCGCTAACCTGCTCGGCCCGCACATCGTCCGCGGCGTCGGCTGATGCGCGACCTCCTGTTCATTTCGCACCGCATCCCGTATCCGCCCGACAAGGGCGAGAAGATCCGCGGCCTCCACCTGCTGCGGCACCTGTCGCGGTCGTTCCGCATCCACCTCGGCTGCCTGGTCGATGAACCCGGCGACATGCAGCACTTGCCGAGGCTGCGCGAATGGTGCGCGGAGGTCGCGGGCTTCCCCATCGACAAGCGGCGGCAGAAGCTCCGGGCGCTGGCCATGCTGCGGCCGGGGCGGCCCTTGATGCTCGACTATTACGGGCATCCGGGCCTGCGGCGCTGGGTGCGGTACAGCATGGCCCGGCGGCACATGGACATTGTTTACATCTACTCCGTCGCCATGGCCTCCTACGTCGAGGACGTGCAGCGCCCCGGCCTGATCCTCGATGCGCAGGACATCGACTCGGAGAAATGGGCCACCTACGCCGGTGAAGCGCGGCTCCCCATGCGCGCCGTGTGGTCGCGGGAAGGCCGGACGCTGCTGGCGTATGAGCGCCGGGCGGCGATGCGCTGCGACCATACTCTGTTCGTGTCCCAGCAGGAATGCGACCGCTTCGTCGCGCTGGCGCCGGAAACCGCGGCCCGCGTGCATGCGGTGGAGAACGGCGTGGACCTCCAACGCTTCGCGCCGGGGCAGGCGTTTGCAACGCCGTTCCGCACCGCCGGGCCGCATCTGGTGTTCACCGGCAACATGGACTACTGGCCCAATGCCGACGCGGTCCGCTGGTTCGCGGCCGAAGTCGTGCCGCCGCTCCGGCAACAGCACCCGGCCATCGAGTTCCACGTCGTCGGCGCCAACCCAGGCCCGGCGGTGCTGCGCCTGGCCGACCGGCCCGGCGTGCGCGTTACCGGCCGGGTGCCGGATGTGCGGCCGTATCTCGCCCACGCCGATGCCTGCGTGGCGCCGCTCCGAATCGCTCGGGGCATTCAGAACAAGGTGCTGGAAGCCATGGCGATGGGCCGCCCGGTAGTCGCCTCGCCCCAGGCGTTCGAGGGCGTGCGCGCCGCGGCGGGGCGGGACCTGCTAGTCGCGGACGGCGTGGAGGCGATGTGTGGCGGGATCACCGAGGTGCTGGCCGGCGCGCATCCGGGCCTGGGCGCCGCGGCGCGGACGGCCATGCTGCAATCCTATGCCTGGCCTAAGACCCTGGCCAAGCTGGACGCGCTCCTTTCCACCGTTCCCGCAACGCACCTGACGGCGTCCCCGGCATGAGCGCCACCTCCCTGACCAGCCTGCGGCCGGCGCTTGCCCCCGCCGCCGCCGCGCTGTCGCTGGGCCTGGCCGGCTGGGTGCTGCTGTTCCTGCCGGAATGCGTGGCGGCGGTCGGGGTTTGGCAGGCTTCGGACACCTACGGGCACTGCTTCCTCATCCTTCCCATGGCGGCTTATCTTGCTTGGGACCGCCGGGCCGCCTTGGCCGGCTTGGTGCCCCGGCCCCTGCCCGCCCTGGCGCCGCTCGCGCTGCCGCTCGCGGCCGCCTGGTTCCTGGCGGAGCGGCTGGGCGTCATGGAGGGGCGGCAACTGGCCGCCCTTGCGGGGTTGGAACTGCTGGTCCTGGCGGTGCTGGGCTGGCGCCTGTTCCGTGCCCTGCGGGCGCCCCTGCTGTTTCTGGTGTTCCTTGTGCCGTTCGGCGCGTTCGTCACGCCGGCGCTGCAGCAGTTCACCGCGGGGTTCATCGTCCGGGGGCTGAACGTCCTCGGCGTCGCGAATTATGCCACCGACCTCACCATCGAGATTTCCGCGGGCGTGTTCTACGTGGCGGAAGCCTGCGCCGGCCTGCGCTTCCTGATCGCGGCGGTGGCGTTCG
This sequence comes from uncultured Acetobacteraceae bacterium, assembly GCA_937873175.1. Lineage (GTDB taxonomy): Bacteria > Pseudomonadota > Alphaproteobacteria > Acetobacterales > Acetobacteraceae > CAHJXG01. The sequence continues at coordinate 35,321 of CALMVT010000446.1, forward strand.
GCGTGTTCTACGCCTTACTGAACTACCAAAGCCCGGGCCGCCGCTTGCTGTTCGTGGCCGCGTCGGTCGTGGTGCCGGTCGTCGCCAACGGGGTCCGCGCGCTGGGCATCGTGATGCTCGGGGCCATCCTCGGCAGCGCCAACGCCGCGGCGGCCGACCACGTCATCTACGGCTGGGTGTTCTTTTCCGTGGTCATGCTGCTGCTGGTCGCGGGCGGGATGCCGTTCCGCGAGGACCCGGCGGACCCGGCGCCGCCCGGCCAGCCCGGCGCGGCGCCCGCGGAAACCC
>CALMVT010000447.1 GCA_937873175.1 uncultured Acetobacteraceae bacterium
CCTGGGCGGCGCTGCCGGCCGGCGTGGCGATGGCGCTGCTGGCCCTCGCCCGGCTGCGGGGGAGCCGGGCGCGGCGTGTCGGCCAGCGAACCCAGGCCGCGCCCTGACACGGTGAGGGCGATAGCGGTCTAGGCCGCCCCGCGGCGGCTGGCGGCGGCCCCGGTCAGGCCTCCGCGGGGCACAGCGCGTCGAACAGCGCCTGCACCCTGACCGGCTTTTCGCAGCGCGGGTGGTGGCGGTAAGCCTCGTCGATGGCCTCGGCCCCGTAGACCGTTATGAACACGAAACGGACATGCCGCTCCGCCAGCGCGTTGGCGACCGGGTAGGACGGCTCGCCGTGCAGGTTCACGTCGAGCAGGGCGCTGTCGAACTCGGCACCGCCGCGCCGCACGAACGCCGCCGCCTCGCCGGCCCAGCCGATCGGTCCCACCACGGTGGCCTCGGCGTCCTCAAGGGCGTCGCACAGGATCTGCGCGACGAAGTAGTCGTCCTCCACCATAAGGACCCGGCGTCCCTGGAGGGCGCCGTCCTGCAAGGCATGCAGCTGCCCGGCCGCCTCCTCGGGGCTGAGGGGCGGCCCCTCGTCAGTGAACAGCACAAGGAACAACGGCTCGCCCTCGCTGCCGCCCCGCAGCGGCTCGGCCGTGAGCGTGATGAACTGCACCCGCCCGTCCTCGCCTTCCAGGGCGACGTTCTCGCAGCGGGCGGTGCGCGCGGTGTCCACGGCGCCGCGGAGCACGGTGCGCAGGTCAAGGTGAAGCCCCTTGCGGGCGATGGCCATGAGCTGCCGGGACAGGGCGCCGGCCGCCGCTTCCAGATACTTGCCGGTGCGCGCCGAGTAGAACACCATGTCGCCGTCGCGGTTCACCAGCAAGTGGGCCGGCGCGAAGCGCGCTAGCACCTGCGCTTCAACGGCTTGCCGCAGCAGGATGCCGCCCATGCCGGGCCTGCGCGGCACGGTGGCCGTGTTGCCGGAGCGCAGGCCGCTGACCGAGAGCGGCAGTTGGAAGCTGGCAGCCACGTCCGACCGGCTGCGGAAGATGCGGTGCTTCTTCTCGATCGGCTCGAACATCTCCTCGGACTGGCCGACGTTCTCCGAGGTGCCGAGGAACAGGTAGCCGCCGGGGCGCAGCGCGTAGTGGAAGGTGGGGATGACCTGGCCCTGCGCGTCGCGGTCAAAGTAGATCAGCAGGTTGCGGCAGGACACGAGGTCGATGCGGGAGAACGGCGGGTCGCTGAGCACGCTGTGCGGCGAGAAGATGCAAAGCTCGCGCACCTCCTTGCTGATCACGTAGCTGCCGCCGTCGGGCACGAAGAAGCGGCGGCGCCGTTCCGGCATGACGCCGTCGAGCAGGGTGGCGGGGTAGCGCGCGGCGCGCGCCACCGTCAGCGCCCCCTCGTCGATGTCGGTGGCGAAAAGCTGCACCCGCGGCGCGGCCTGCAGGGTGTCCATGTGCTCGCGCAGCAGGATGGCGATGGAGAACACCTCCTCGCCGATGGCGCAGCCCGGCACCCAAACGCGCACCGTGTTCTCGGCGCCGCGCTTCCCGAACAGCTTGGGCACCGCGAGGTCGGCCAGGGCCTGGAAGGCGTCGGCGTCCCGGAAAAAGGTGGTGACGTTGATCAGCAGGTCGCGGAACAGCGCCGCCGCTTCCTGCGGATCGCGCCGCAGCAGCCCGACGTAGCCCTCCATCGTGTCGAGCTGGTTGACCTGCATGCGCCGCCGCACCCGGCGCACGAAGGTCTTGCTCTTGTAGCGGCCGAAGTCGTGGCCGACCTCCTTGCGCAGATCTGCCGCCGATGCTCGCCGTCCGCTTCCGCGCCCTCGGCCATGCCGTCGAGGCGACGCAGCGAGCGGGCATGCTTGGCCAGCTTGCCGCCCGTGGCGTCCGCCGGCACCGCAAGGTCCACCAGGCCGAGGGCAATCGCGCTGTTCGGCATTTCCGGGTGCTGCGGCCCGTGCCCGTCCGCCACCTGCGCCAGCGTGAGGCCGCCGCGCTCCTTGATCGCCTTGATGCCGAGCGAGCCGTCTCCGTCGCCGCCGGACAGCACGACGCCGGCCGCCAGCTCGCCCACGTCAACCGCCAGGGCGCTGAAGACGATGTCGATCGGATTGCGCTCGCGGCGGCCGGGGCCAGTTCGGCGGATCAGCCGCCGCCGCTGCCCGACGCCGAGGATCGCGTCGGCCGGCATGACGTAGACGCGGTTCGCCTCGACGGCCATGCCGTCCTGCGCGACCTGCACCGGCAGGCGCGTGTGGCGGGCGACGATCTGGTGCAGCACGCTTTCGCGCTCGGGGTTGAGGTGCGTCACGATCACCAAGGCAAGGCCGGGGTTGCCCGGCAGGCCCCCCGAAGAAACCTTCCAGCGCCTCGATGCCACCGGCGGACGCGCCGATCCCGACGATGGGGAAGCTGTCGGTCATGGCGTCATTCCCGGCGGCGCGCCCGCGGCGCCGCGGCCCGAGGCAGCCTGGCTCGCCAAGGGAGGGCGAAGCTGGCGCCGGCGGCCGTCGGGATAGGCGCGGCGCCGGAGGTCAGGCCGGCGCGTTGGCCCCGTAGGTGCGGAACCGCTTGCGCGCCGCCCCCATCTGCGCCGGGGAAAGCAGCCGGGGCTGCCCGGCGGAGCGCGCCAGCAGATACTGCCCGGCCAGCATCTCCAGATCGAGCGCCGCCGCCATCGCCGCCTCCAGCGTCGGCCCGGCGGCGACCATGCCATGGTTGGCAAGCAGGCAGGCGGTGCGGTTCCGCATGGCCGCAACCGCGGTTTCCGCCAGCGCCGCCGTGCCGAAGGTGGCGTAGGGGGCGCAGCGCACGTCGTCGCCGCCGAAGCCCGCGACCATGTAATGGAACGCCGGCAGCGGCTCGTTCAAGCAGGCGAGCGCGGTGCAGGCGTCGGCATGGGTGTGCACCACGGCACCGCGGGCCGGGTCGGCGCGATACAGGGCGGCGTGCAGCGCCCACTCGCTGCTGGCGCCGGGCGCCGGGGCGTCGAAGCCGGTGGCAACGAGGTGCCCCGGCTCGATCCGCTCCGGCGTGATGCCGGAGGGCGAGATCAGCATGCCGTCCTCGTGCCGCATGCTGACGTTGCCGCTGCTGCCCCCCATCAGGCCGCGGCGGCCGAGGGTGCGGTAAGCGTCGCAAAGCGCGGCGCGGGCCGCCTCCGTGAGCGCGGCGCGGGCGGCTTCCGCCGTCACGCGATCCTCGTCACGCGGCGGCTTGCTGCTTCAGGCGGTCGCTGAACAGCTTGCGGAGTTTGGCCACCTTGGGGTTGATCACCGCGCGGCAATAGCCGTTGCCGGGGTTCCGGGCGTAGTAGTCCTGGTGGTACTCCTCAGCCGGGTAGAAGATGGTCAGCGGCACGATCTCGGTGACGATGGGGTTGTCCCACACGTGGGCGGCGTCGATCTCCGCTAGGACAGTGCGGGCGGTCTCCGCCTGGGCGTCCGAGTGGGTCAGGATGATGGACCGGTACTGCGGCCCGGCGTCCGCGCCCTGGCGGTTCGGCGTGGTCGGGTCGTGCAGGGTGAAGAACACGCGGAGCAGGTCGGCGTAGCTGATTTCGGCCGGGTCGAAGGTGATCTGGACCACTTCGGCATGGCCGGTGCGCATGCCGCAGACCTGCTCATAGGTGGGGTTGGGCACGGTGCCGCCGGCATAGCCGGACACGGAGCGGTGCACGCCGCGCAGCGCCAGAAACACCGGTTCCAGGCACCAGAAGCATCCGCCGCCGAGGGTTGCGATTTCGGTTGTCATGGGTGTGAGGGTCCTTTGCAGGGAGGGGTCAGATGTGGCGCGGGGGCGGGGGGAACTCAAGGCGGGGTGGGGGCATCAGCATGGGGCGCGGTGGCGCTATGCGCATGATCCCGGATTGGAAAAAGGGAAGGAAGAAAGAATGAGCACCGAAGACATCAGGCGTTAGACGGCTGATGAACTTCGCGAAATGGTCCAGCGCGGTGAAAGCCGCACCGACTGGGCCTGCATCGATGCCATGACCGGGGAGGAGCTGAAGCAGGCCATCGCCAGCGATCCCGATTGGGCGGACATCCCGGAGAACTGGTACGAGCAGGTGGAACTGGTGGTGCCGAAGCCGAAGGTGCCGGTCAGCATGCGTCTCGACGCGGACCTGATCGAGTGTTTCCGCGGCACCGGGCGGGGCTGGCAAACCCGGGTCAACGCCATCCTGCGGGCCTACAAGGAGGCGAAGGGCGTCTCGGCCAAGGGTGGCGGAGGAGATGGGCGGCGGACCGCGGAAGGGTAAGGCGGGCGCGGGCCGCGCCGTCAGGATGCTTCGCGCTTCTGCGCCGAAGGCCCGCTGTGCCTGATGGGGGCGCCGGGCATGTCGAAAAAGGCGTTCCAACCTGCGTTCGCCAGCAAACGGCATTGCGGGCCGTTGCGCCGGCGGCTTGCCGTGCTGGGCGTGTGGGCGCCGCGCCCTGTCCGCGATACCCGCCGCGCGTTCTGCGCCCACGTTGCCCTGAAGGATCGCAACGACTGAACTACCGCCCCTACTCCTTCACCGCCCCGGTCAGTGAACTCACGTAATACTCCACGAAGAACGAATACAGCAGCGCCACCGGGATCGACCCGAACAAGGCGCCGGCCATCAGCGCCCCCCATTGGTAATCGTCCCCCTGCACCAACTGCGTCAGCACCGCCACGGGCACCGTCTTCTTCTCGGACGACTGGATAAAGGCCAGGGCGTAGATGAACTCGTTCCAGCTCAGCGTGAAGGCGAAGATGCCGGCGCTGATCAGGCCGGGCACGGCCAGCGGCAGGGTGATGCGGCGGAGGATCTGCAGCCGGGTCGCGCCGTCGATCAGCGCGCATTCCTCCAACTCGTACGGGATCGACTTGAAATAGCCGATCAGGAGCCAGGTGCAGAACGGGATCAAAAAGGTGGGGTAGGTCAGGATCAACGCCATCGGGCTGTCGAACAGGCCAAGCTTGAACACCATGGCCGCCAGCGGGATGAACAGGATGGACGGCGGCACCAGGTAGGCCAGGTAGATCGACAGCCCCACCCAGTTGCTGCCGCGGAAGCGCAGGCGCTGGATGGCGTAGGCGGCGAGCACGCTGGCCGCGATGCTGATGGCGGTGGCCGCGGTCGCGATGCCCATGGTGGTCAGGAGCCATTGCGGGTAATCCGTGTCCCACAGCAGCTTCTTGACGTTCTGCAGCGTGGGCGAGTGCACCCAGAACGGGTTGAAGTCCTTGTAGTTGTAAAGCTCGTTGTTCGGCTTGAACGTCGTCACCGCCATCCAGTAGAACGGGAACAGCAGCACCACGATGAACAGCACCAGCGGCACATAGACCGTCACCACCCGGCGCGGAATGCTGTCCCAGGACAGCGCGCCTTGGCGTTCCTTCGCCTCAGTCATTGCTTTCCCCCTGCTGCCACTTGCGCCGGGCGAGGCCGAAGTAGCTGATCAGCGTGGCGGCCACCAGGAAGGGGATCATGGCCACGGCGATGGCCGCGCCCTCGCCCAGTTGCCCGCCGGGGATGCCGCGCTGGAAGGCGAGCGTCGCCATCAAGTGCGTGGAGTTCACGGGCCCGCCGCGGGTGATGGCATACACCAACTGGAAATCGGTGAAGGTGAACAGCACGGAGAACGTCAGCACCACCGACAGCACCGGCATCAGCATCGGCAGCGTCACGTGGATGAACCGCTGCCACGGCGTCGCCCCGTCCAGCATCGCGGCCTCGTAAAGCGACGGCGAGATGGTCTGCAGGCCCGCCAGCAGGCTGATGGCGACGAACGGGATGCCGCGCCAGATGTTGGCGGCGATCAGGCTGAACCGGGCGGCCCAGGGGGTGCCGAGGAAGTCGATGTTCCCATCGATCAGCCCGGCGCCGCGCAGCATAAAGGAGATGATCGAGAACTGCGGGTCGTAGATCCACCAGAAGGCGATGGCCGACAGCACCGTGGGCACGATCCACGGCACCAGCACGATCGCGCGGATCAGCGACTTGAACGGGATGCGGTCGTTGAGCAGCAGGGCCAGCCACAGCCCCAGCCCGAACTTCCCCACCGTGGCGACGCCCGTGTAAAGCAGCGTGTTGGTGACGCTGAGCCAGAAGATGCGGTCGTGCCACAGGCTTTCGAAGTTCTCCAGGCCGATGAACACGCCGCTCCGCCCGATCCGCGTGTCGGTGAAGGCGAGCCACATGCCGAGGCCCAGCGGGTAGGTCAGGAACACCAGCAGCAGCGCCACGGCCGGGAACAGGCACAGCGCCGCCAGGAACCCCCGATGGTCGAACAGCCGGATCAGCCAGGTGTCGCGCGGCGGTGACCATCGCCACGGGTGCGCCCCCGCCTGCGCGCTCGCCGATGCCAGGCCGGCGCCCGGCAGGACCGCGTTCTCGCTCATTCGCTCCCCGTCGCTTTTGTTGAAACGCAGTATGCGCGGACGCGGGGCGGGACGCTACAGGACTTTGCCCCGCTCGCCGTTGCGGAGTAGAAACGGTGTTAATGCCCCGCCTGCTCGCCGTTTGCACGCTGCCGCCTTGGCCGATCCGCGACGGCTACTCGCTGCGGGTCGCGAACCTGCTGCGGCGGCTGGGGCGGCGGTGGGAGGTCACGCTGCTGGCACCGGGTCATGCGCCGCCGCCCGGGGTGGCGCGGCACGTGCGGCTGGCGCTGGACGGGCCGGGCTTGAGCTACCCGTGGCGCTTCGACAACCGGCCGCTCGCGGCGGCGCTCGCGGCGCTGCTGCCGGAGGCCCGCCCGGACCGCGCCTTGGTGTGGCCAGGGGCGGAGG
>CALMVT010000448.1 GCA_937873175.1 uncultured Acetobacteraceae bacterium
GAAGGCATCACCTACGCGCTCTGCAATGCCGCATGATGGCCAAAGCCAAGCTAAGAGCCCACGCTGCGTGATCCTGGGCGCAGGCTTGGTGCGACAGGCTTGCACTCATCGGCCTTGGCGCACGCTGGGTGGGACTCAGGCCGCGGTTTACACGTCAGCCGGCGATGTACCGCTTCTCTCGTTCGGGATACCAGCCGGTGAACTTCACTGCGCCTACCAAAGCCAGAATGATGGCCACTATGCCGGCACGCGGTGGCAAGCCTGGCACGTAGAGCAACGCCAGCTCCGCAAGCACCATCACGGCAAAGGCGAGCGCCCAGGCGCCGGTGACGATGTAGTTTGTCCGGATGAACTCGGGTCGATTCCAGAACTCCGGCGCCACCTGGTCGCGGGCGTATTGCAGCGTGAATGGTCGTCCCGCCGCCATGGACGCAAGCACGACCAGCAGTAACCCGGCGTCCACGCAGAGCCTCACGCCAATGACCGACCAGGTCGCCCCGCTCAGCACTGTGTAGAGCGCAAGCCCTGCGAACAGCACGAAGGTGCCGATTTCCAGGACTTTCACGCTACGTCGAGGACCGACCAGGTCGCGCACGATCAATACGGCAGAAACGGTCGCACCTGCTGCGAGTGCCTCCGTGGGGCCGACGATGCGGTCCAGAAGGGCAAATGCGATGAAGGGAGCGAATGCGAGCAGAATACCCATCCTATCTCTCCTGTTTGAAGTCACCGCTTAGACGACGCTACCTGTGCCGCATCGAGACGCTCTGCCGCGTTTTTTGACAGAGCCGGCTCTCCGCAGCGGTCGTCATAACTCACACCGGCAGCCCGGCGACCAGCATCTGCTCGGTGAGTTCGCGGGTGCGGGCGGGATCGAGTTGGCCTTGCAGGAATAGCCTTACGTCGGCCGGCTTGACCCGGAACTCGTCGGCGATGCTGCGCACGTCGTAGCCGTGCCGGGTCAGCCGAGGTTCCAGATCGTCGATTTGGCGCGACAACACCGCTTTCACCACGGCCGCGGTGACGGTGCGCTCGCCGATGCGGTGCGTTTCTTCGAACGCCATCGCCAGGTAGCGCTCGACCTGCAAGGGGGTGCGCAGGCGCGTGGCGAGCAGGTCCACCGCGTCCGGCTCGATGACGCTGGTCGGATCGGCACCGTCGCGTAGACAGCGACCGAGCAGCCAGGCGATGTAGCCGGCATGATGGCCGGCCATACCCTCGAACGGAAACACGGCGAAGCGGAACCCGACCTCCTCCATGTTGGGCCGCATCAGCGCGTTGCGCAGCCGCGGGTGCCCGGCCAGCACGATGGACAGCACGCCGTCGCCGTCTGCCACCACCTCGCGCAGGCGTTTCAGCCCGGAGAGCGTCTTGTGATGGAGGTCGTGGGCCTCGTCCACGAACAGCACGACGGGGCGTTTGGTCTTGCGCACCAGGTCGCGCAATGCCCGCTCGCGATACTCGCTCTGGGCGGGGATGCGCGGGTCCTTCTCCGGCGACAAGTCGTAGAACAGCGCGGTGATGAGGGTGGTCAGGCTGGCGCGATCCTTGTCCACGGCGAGCGACTTGGACACCGTGACGCGCTTCTCGGCGACCAGGTCGGCCTGCAA
>CALMVT010000449.1:0-1658 GCA_937873175.1 uncultured Acetobacteraceae bacterium
ACCGGGTTCCAGCACCCGCACTGCGGCGCGTCCGACATCGTGCCCAAGGACAGCGTGACGGTGCAGTAGGAGAAAGGTCAGGTCTGATCGCGACGAGCGGCTGGCTGCTTTGGCAGGTTGTCCTGGTTATGTGCATTTAAGCACCGGGGCTTCCGTCGCTGTCGCATGACCGGCTGCCTGCGCTTGACGATTTGCAACGCTGGATGTCCTGACCGGCCTGGCTATAGCGGCCTGAGATCATCGGCGCTTCGCGCCCACAACCCGTGAGACCATCGGGTGCGCCCGGCCCGCATCGCGCGAGACTGGACCCACGCTCGGGTGAAACGGGCGCGAGATCATCCGTCCCTGCCCACATTGGATGAGACGGATCAGGCCGGCAGCCCCGCCGCCAGCATCTGCTCCGTCATCTCGCGCGACCGGACCGCTTCAAACCGGCCCTGCAGCAACAGCCTGGCCCATGGCGACGATCCCGGTCAAAACCTCATACGGGGACCGCCAGGTTGCGGCGTGGGGACTGGTTCGCATCGCGCGTTCCCATCACGGGACGCTGCGGCCTGGCCTGACCTGCTCTGTTCCGGCCGGCACCGGTGATCTCGTCCGGTCAGCCCCGGTAGCGCAGCGCTTCGACCAGAACGGAGAAGGCAGGGGTGGGCTGGCGGCGGCTCGGGTAGTAGAGGTGATAGCCCGGGAAGGACGGGCACCAGTCGGCGAGCGCGCGGACCAGGCGCCCGTCGGCGAGGTGCGCCGCTGCCCGGTCCTCCAGCAAGTAGGCCAGGCCCAGCCCGTCCAGCGCCGCCTTGAGGCTCAGGGAGGAGCTGTTGAACACGAGCCGCCCTTCCACCCGCACCTTCAGCTCGCGCCGGCCGCGCTCGAACTCCCACGCGGAGAGACCGCCCAAGGTGGGCAGGCGGGTATTGATGCAGTCGTGCGCGGTCAGGTCCCCCGGCACCTTCGGCCGTGGCCTGCGCTCGAAGTAGGCCGGAGCGCCCACGACCGCCATGCGCAGGTCCGGCCCGACGCGGACGGCCACCATGTCCTTGGCCACCTGCTCGCCCAGGCGCACGCCGGCGTCGTAGCGGCCGGCAACGATGTCGGTCAGGCCGTTGTCCACGTTGATCTCTACCTTCACGTCCGGGCAGTCCGGCAGCAGCCGCGCCAACGCGGGCCAGAGCACCGTGCCGGCCGCGTGCTCGCCGGTCGTGATCCGGATCGTGCCGGCGGGCTTGTCGCGCATGTCGCTGAGCGCGGCGAGCGCGGCGTCGATCTCGTCGAAGCGCGGCCCCACGCCGCGCGCCAGCCGCTCGCCAGCCTCGGTCGGGGCGACGCTGCGGGTGGTGCGGGTCAGCAGCCGCAGCCCGAGCCGCTCCTCCAGCCCGCGCATGGCGTGGCTCAGCGCCGACGGGGACACGCCGAGCTGCGCCGCGGCCCGAGTGAAGCTGCGCTCCCGCGCCACGGCGAGGAAGGCGAGGAGGTCGTTGACGTTCGCTCGGGGCATTGTTGAGCCTGCTTCACAAGTTCATGCGGGAACCCTCCCCTAATCCTTGGCACCCGTTCCGGCTACCTGCCTACCGACACGGCGCCACGGCCGCGCGACCGCTCGGGCTTCCGACCAGCGAGAGGGGCGCAGCAAAGGTGCCGGTCATTGACACCGGTTGGAT
>CALMVT010000449.1:1758-27013 GCA_937873175.1 uncultured Acetobacteraceae bacterium
CTTCGCCCCCGACGCGCTCAAGGCGAACCTGGCCCTTGTCGACCTGCTCCGCGCGGTGGCGGGACGCAAGGGCGCCACGCCCGCCCAGGTCGCGCTCGCCTGGTTGCTGGCGCAGAAGCCCTGGATCGTGCCGATTCCCGGCACCACCAAGCTGCATCGCCTGGAGAAGAACGTCGGGGCAGCCGCCATCGACCTCACCGCCGACGACCTCCGGGAGATCGATACGGCAGCGTCGAAGATCCCGCTGCAGGGCGCCCGCCTGCCCGAGAGTGCGCTCGCCATGGTCGGGCGCTGAGCGGCCATTGCCCGTGCCGGCCCGCGCCCTCAAGCCGATACGGCAGGAGTTCCGACGAGGCTTGAGGCCGCTCGCCGCGGCCGTCGTGTCGCTCGCGCTTGTCGGCCCGGCATCCGGTGCGGCGGACCCGGCAACGGACGCCGGGGCGCCGGGCCGAGATGCGGCCTTGGACGCTGCTGGAGCGCCGGCCGTCGTGGTCCAGCGGAACGGCTCGGCGCCGTCGGCACGAGGCTCCAAGGCCAACTTCACGGGAACCGTCCGGATCGACATGCCGTTCCGGGCCGATGCCCCGGCGCGCGTGTCCGGCGGCACCGTCACCTTCGGGCCGGGCGCGCGCACGGCGTGGCACACCCACCCGCTCGGCCAGACCCTGATCGTCACCGCCGGGGTCGGTTGGGTCCAGCAATGGGGCGGCCCGGTCCAGGAGATCCGGCCCGGCGACATGGTGTGGGTCCCGCCGGGCGTGAAGCACTGGCACGGCGCCACGGCCACCACGGGCATAACGCACGTCGCCATCTCGGAGCGGCTCGACGGCAAAAGCGTGGACTGGATGGAGCAGGTCAGCGACGCGCAGTACCGGGCGAACTAGCGCTCCACTCTTTGGACACCGATCAACCATTCGACCCAAGACAGATCGTGAAGGCTAATTTGCTGCGAACCCTGATCACCGCCTGCCTCGCCTCGACCGGCATCGCCCTCGCTTCGATGGGTGCGTCGGCGGCCGAGGCCCGCGCCCCCGGGCCGCTGGTCATCCAGGAGCAGGGCAGCTTCGCCGTTGGCGGTACGGTGCGGACCGAGCCTGGCACTTTCGACCCCGCCAAGGCGTCCCCAGCCGGTCAAACCTTCCGTGGTGACCATGCCTACGTGTTCTACCAGAAGTCGGTGAACGCCCGCCCGCTGCCGTTGGTGATGTGGCACGGCGCCGCCCAGTTCTCGAAGTCATGGGAAACCACCGCCGACGGTCGCGAGGGATTTCAGATGCTGTTCCTGCGCCGCGGCTACGGCGTATACCTCATCGACCAGCCTCGGCGCGGCAACGCCGGACGCAGCACTGTGCCCGCGACGATCACGCCGGCGGCCGACGAACAGACGTGGTTCAACACCTTCCGCCTGGGGGAATGGCCGGACTACTTCCCCGGCGTGCAGGTTTCGCGCGACCCCGAGGCGCTGAACCAGTTCTTCCGCTCCATGACGCCCAACACCGGGCCGTTCGACGCGGGGGTGGTGTCCGACGCGGTTTCGGCGCTGTTCGACAAGATCGGGCCGGGGATCCTCGTCACCCATTCCCAGAGCGGTGGCCCGGGTTGGCTGACGGCGATCAAGAACGGAAACGTCCGTGCGGTCGTCGCCTATGAGCCGGGCAGCGGCTTCGTGTTCCCGGAGGGCGAAGTGCCTCCCCCGATGCCGAGCGCCGCCGGGCCGTTGGAAGCGTCCGGCATTCCGATGGCGGAGTTCATGCGGCTGACCAGGCTGCCGATCGTCATCTACTACGGCGACAACATCCCCGAGGCGCCGACCCCTAGCCTCGGCAGGGACAACTGGCGCGTGCGCCTGGCGATGGGGCGCCTGTGGCGGGATGCCGTGAACCGCCACGGCGGCGACGCCACGCTGGTGCACCTGCCGGAGGTCGACGTCACGGGCAACACCCATTTCCCGTTTTCGGACACGAACAACGGGCAGGTCGCCGGGCTGATGGCGGCGTTCCTGCACGAAAAGCAGCTGGACTGAGCGGCGGACCGGATCAGGGAGGACGCGGATGAGATCACTTTTTGCAACGTTCCTAGCCGTTAGCGCGGCAGGACTGGCCTCCGCTCAGGAGGTCCCGACCCAGGGCGGAACGATGGGGCGCAGCGATGCCACGGCGTTCTCCTCTCGCGAGGTCGACGTCGCCGCGCCGGCTCTCGGCGGCTACACGGAGCGGGTGCTGGCCGGCGATCTCTGGCGGCGCACCGACCTGCCCCTCCGCGACCGAAGCATCGTGACGGCGGCGGCGCTCATCGCCGGCGGCCACACCGCGTCCATGCCGGCATACCTCCGTCTTGCCCTGGACAGCGGGGTGACGCCGGTGGAGCTGAGCGAGATCATCACCTACCTGGCGTTCTATGCCGGCTGGCCCAGCGCGATGTCCGCCGCTTCAGTGGCCAAATCCGCCTTTGCCGAGCGCAGCATCGGCGCCGACCAGCTCGCGGGTCCACCAGGTCTCTTGGAAGTCGATGAGGCCGCCGAGAAGGAGCGTGCGGCCACCGTCGCCCAGAACCTCGACGGGATGGCGCCGGGTCTGAGGGACTACACGAACCGCGTGCTGTTCGACGAGGTTTGGCGGCGGCCGGGCTTGGCCCCACGCGACCGCAGCCTTGTGACGATCGGCGCGCTGATCGCCGGAGGAAAGGCCGCCCAGTTGGTGGGCCATCTGAACAAGGGCTTGGACAACGGGCTGACCAAGGCGGACATCTCTGCGGCGATCACGCCCCTCGCATTCTACGCCGGCTGGCCGAATGCCATGTCGGCCGCCTCGGTCGCCAAGGCGGTGTTCGAGAAGCGGCCCGGGTGATGCCGGCGACGCCGACGTGGGCGCCTCGATGGCCGCGACACGCCGGGCGTCGCCGCCGCTCCGGTGGAACCCAGCTCGCCAGAAATATCCTCGTCACGGCAAGCCTGCTTTTTGCCGGGGAGACGTCCACCATGGCTCAAGCACAAGGTCCGGAACTCGCCCAAGTGCCCGCAACGGCGAAGGCAACAGGCCATCTCAACACCAAGAGCAGCGTAGGAGACCTTCTCGGCCACCCGGCATTCCGGGGTTTCGCTCGGTTGATGCTGCCTTGGGACGATCGGCGCTACGACGAGGGCATGCGGTTGAGCGAGATCGGCTCGCTCCTGCCGTATCATAGCCATGTCGACCCTGCGGTGACGGTCGCCGCCCTCAACCGCATGATCGACGATGCGGACGCCGGCAAGACCGTCTTCCATGACTTCTACACGGAAACGCAGAAACGGAAGCAGCCGGCAAGGGCGAACACGGGTCTGTTCTTCTTCCGCGGGAAGCCCGGCGCGCCCTTCGCCGTCATCGCGCCCGGCGGCGGCTTCTCCTATGTCGGTTCCGTCCACGAAAGCTTCCCGCACGCCGTTGAGATCAGCAGCAAGGGATACAACGCCTTCGTCCTGAAATACCGGGCGGGGTATGGCGGGAGGGTTGCCACGGAGGACCTGGCTGCCGCGATCTCCTACGTCTTCCGTCACGCGGCGGCGCTCGGCATCGGCACGGACGGGTATTCGTTGTGGGGCAGTTCGGCCGGAGCCAGGACGGCGGCCGCCATCGGCTCGCACGGAGCCGCGGAGTATGGGGGCGACGACGTTTTCAGGCCGTCAACCGTCGTGATGGCCTATACGGCACACCAGGACCACTCGCTCGACGAGCCTTCCACCTTTGTTGTTGTCGGCGAGCGCGACGGGATTGCTCCTCCGTCTGTGATGGAGCGCCGGGTCATGGCCCTGCGCAGCGCCGGCACACGGGTCGAGTATCACCAGTACAGGGATCTCGGTCACGGCTTCGGGCCGGGCACCGGCACGGGCGCGGCAGGATGGATAGGCGACGCCATCCGCTTCTGGGAAGCATCCATGAAGGCCGGCAGTTCACGACAGCGACGACGACGAGGGATGATCAATAAGCCGGCCATCACGGTGCTGGCTGTGGGCACGACCGGCAGCATCGGCCGGCACGTCGTCGCGGAAGCCCTGCGCCAAGGACATGCCGTGCGCGCGCTGGTGCAGGACGCCAGCCAAGCCGGACAGCTCCCGCCCGCCGCGAAGGTGGTGACCGGCGACCTGACCCGCGCGGACACAGCTGCGCATGTGCAAGGCGATGCCCCACTCACGCGCGATCCGCGCCTGGATGTCCACGCACCGCCAGCGCATAATGCCGTTCGCCGCGACGTCGGGCCCGGTGCGTATCAAACCCGCAACCTCCGCCTTCTGCTCGGGCAAAGCACGCCGCCTATTCGGCTTCCAAGGCCGGTTTCCATGGGCTTGCGGCCGCGATCACGGTTGACCACGGGACGGACGGCATCCGCTGCAACGCCGTCGCGCCGGGCTGGATCAACTCGGACCTCGGCAAGTCCACCATCGGTTCGATGCCGGACGCGCCCGTGTGCGGCGGGAGCATGATGGTCATGCACCCTGTCGGCCGCCTGGGTGAACCCGCCGACATCGCGCATCCCGCGGTGTTCCTGGCCTCCGGCGAGAGCGCATTCGTGACCGGCCAGGTTTTTCGTGGTCGATGGCCGCCGCACGAAGAAGCATCCGTTCCCTGTTGCCTGAACAGTGTCAACTCTGGCCTGCTGGTTCTCTACTCGCTGCTGCCGAACGAGCCGGCCTTGGAAAACGGGCGCTTGAAGCCGTCCGCGCTCAACAAGCCTGGCTTCGGCGTCCTGCTGAACCTGGGGGCAAACTCCAACGCCCATGCCCGCGTTGAACCGGCGCGTCCTGATCCAACCCGGAAGGCCCTGCCATGCCCCACGCCACCCCGGCCCCGGAGCCGCGCAGCAGGCCCCGCGTCGGCCTGTTCGTCACTTGCCTTGCCGACGCCATCCGCCCACGCCTGGGCTTTGCCGCCCTGAGCCTGCTCGAAGCCGCGGGTTGCGACGTGGAGGTGCCCCGCGCCCAAACCTGCTGCGGGCAGCCGGCCTTCAATTCCGGCGACACACAGGGCGGGGCGGCCCTCGCGCGCCGGACCATCGCGGCCTTCGAGGGCTGCGATCACGTCGTCGTCCCGTCCGGCTCCTGCGCCGGCATGATCCGCGCCCATTACCGCGAAGCGCTCGCCGACGACCCGGCCTGGCTGCCCCGGGCGGAGGCGCTTGCCGCCAAGACCCACGAGCTGCTGAGCTTTCTTGCGGACTACAGGGGCTGGCGGCCGCAGGGCGTGGCGCTCGCGGCCAGCGCGACCTACCATGATTCGTGCTCCGGCCTGCGGGAGCTGGGCATCCTCGACCAGCCCCGCGCCCTGCTGCGGGAGGTGGACGGGCTGGAACTGCGGCCGTTGACGGGCAACGACGTGTGCTGCGGCTTTGGCGGCACGTTCTGCGTCAAGTACCCGGCCATCTCCGACGCTATCGTCAAGGAAAAGGCGGTGCTGATCGAGGCGTCGGGCGCGCAGTTGCTGCTGGGGGGCGACCTGGGCTGCCTGATGAACATGGCAGGCGCCCTGCACCGCCGGGGCAGCGCGGTGCGCGCCTTTCACGCGGCCGAGGTGCTGGCCGGCATGGGCAACGGCCCGGCCATCGGCGAGGAGGAATAGGCCATGGGAACCGTGTTCAAGCGCGACGTGGCGCGGGCCCTGTCCGACGCCACGCTGAAAACCGCCATCGACCGCACCACCGTCACCGCCGAGCGCAAGCGGGCGGCGGCGCTGACCGACTACCCCCAGTTCGCTGCGGCGCGGGAGCGCGGGACGCGCATCAAGGACCACGTGGTCGCCCACCTCGACCACTACCTCCTTGAGTTCGAGCGCAACGCGACGGCCAGCGGCGCCACCGTGCACTGGGCCGCGGATTCCGAGGAAGCGTGCCGGATCGTGCTGGGCATCTGCCGGGGCGCCGGCGCGCGCCGGGTCACGCGGTCCAAATCTATGCTGGGCGAGGAAATCGGCCTGCCGCACGCGCTGGAGGCCGCCGGGATCGAGCGGGTGGAAACCGACCTGGCCGAGCACATCGTCCAGCTCGCGGGCGAAACGCCGTCCCACATCATCTGGCCGGCCCTGCACAAGACGCGCGAGCAGGTGTCCGCCTTGTTCAAGGCGTCCCACCGCGACCCGCACAAGACCGAGGACGTGGAGGCCATGGTGGAAAGCGCGCGGCGGGAGCTGCGGGACCGCTTCCTTTCGGCCGAGGTGGGCATTTCCGGCGCCAACTTCCTGGTCGCCGACAGCGGCGCGGTCTGCACCGTGACCAACGAGGGCAACGCCGAGCTGACCACCACGCCGCCCCGGGTGCATATCGTCACCGCGGGCATCGAGAAGCTGGTGCCCTCGCTCGCCCACGCCTTTGTGCTGCTGCGCCTGCTCGTGCGCTCGGCCACGGGGGCGGACCTGACGCAGTACACCACCTTCCACTGCGGCCCGAAGCGGCCCGGCGACCTGGACGGGCCACAGGAGTTCCACATCGTGCTGGTGGACAACGGCCGCAGCCGGATGCTGGCCGACGCGGGGCTGCGGGAGATGCTGCGCTGCATCCGCTGCGGCGCCTGCATGAACCATTGCGTCGTGTATCGGCAGATTGGCGGCCACGCCTACGGCGCGACCTATCCCGGCCCCATGGGCGCCGTGCTGACGCCCGCGCTGCAGGGGGCCGAAAAGGCGCGCGACCTGCCTCATGCCTGCACGCTGAATGGCCGTTGCCAGGAGGTGTGCCCGGTGGGCATCCCGCTGCCTGCCCTGCTGCGCGGCTGGCGCGACCGGAGCTGGAAGGACGGGCTGGTGCCGCAAAGCGTGCGGTCCGGCCTGTGGCTGTGGCGCTTCGCGGCCGAGCGGCCCCGGCTTTACCATCTGGGCACCGCGGCGGCGGTGCGGGCCATGCGGCTGTTCCGCCGG
Organism: uncultured Acetobacteraceae bacterium; assembly: GCA_937873175.1. Classification (GTDB taxonomy): domain Bacteria; phylum Pseudomonadota; class Alphaproteobacteria; order Acetobacterales; family Acetobacteraceae; genus CAHJXG01. The sequence goes on from CALMVT010000449.1 coordinate 8,637, forward strand.
GGCGGCTGGATCGGCCGCATGCCCTTGGCCGGCGCTTGGACCCGCTACCGCGATTTCCCCGCGCCGGCCGGCCGCACCTTCATGGAGCAGTTGCGCGACCGGGAGCGGGGCCGGTGAGCGCGCGCGACGCCGTGCTCGGCGCCGTCAAGGCCGCCCTCGGGCGTTCCCGCCCTGCGGACCCTGCGGACCCTGCGGCCGTCGCCGCGGAAGCCCTGGCGCTGCTCGCCGACCCGGATGCCGTCCGTCCCGCCCTGCCCGGCACGGACGCGGCGGTGGCCTTTGCGGCGCGGGTCGTGTCGCCAAAGGTAGGCGCGACGCTGGACCGCGTCGAAGCGTTGGCGGATCTGCCCGGGGCGGTGCGCCGCTACCTGGACGGCCAGGGCTTGCCGCACCTGCTGGCCCTGCAGCCCGACCCGGCGTTGCAGGGCTTGGACTGGGCCGGCTTCGAGCTGCGCGACGCGGCGCTGCCGGACGAGGCCGCGGCGTTCGGCCTGGCCCGCTGGGGGATCGCGGAAACCGGCTCGCTGGTGTTCCACTCCGGGCCGGACACGGCGGTGCTGGGACACTTTCTCCCGCTGCACCACATCGCCGCCGTGCGGGCCAGCACCATCCTGCCACACCTGGAGGACTACGCCGCCGTTTGCGGGGCCGCGCCGCGCAACGCCAACCTCATCACCGGCGCGAGCGGCACCACCGACATCGAGGGCAGCTATGTCCGCGGCGCCCACGGCCCGCGCTTCCTACACGTTCTGCTCGTCGCGGACTGAGGGACGCAGGCTTCAGCGCCGGCGTTTGCTTCATGACGGTTCAGTACGCCCAACCATCACGTGACGTTTGGGTCGGATGCCGACCCGGCCGTGTAATACGGACGGCTCCGTTGAACGGCCGTCATCCGTCGATGGGTTTCACCCATCCTACGGCAGGGGCCGCGTAGGATGGGTAAAACCCATCAGCAACCGCACACAGGTCGATCAATGGTGCCACCCGTATGATAGAACCCGGCGCGGTTCACCGATGGGTCCGCCGGTTGATCAAGGCCCCCACGGCCAGCCCGAGCGCCATCGCGGCGTAGGCCACCGCCATGGACCGCTTGGACAGCACGAACTCCCATCCCGGGGTGAACCGTTTGGGGGTTGCCCCGTAGTCAACAACCGCGGCAAAGGCGGAGACCGCCAGCGCGTCCCGCACCAGGGGCAAGGCCGCGACCGGACGGCGCATGCCGATCCACCACTCGAAAAGGACTGCCCAGAATACGGTCGCCGCGTGGTGCGTCGCATACCCGACCGCCGTGTGGGCAAAGTCGGCTTTCCTGAAGGAGGCGGCTTGCTTTCCATTCCGCCAATGGCTCGTGGAGTTGACGGGCTGCAGGGCGCCCTTGCCCTCCGCCCGCGCGAGAAGCGCCAAGGCGGCCGTCGATGTCGCGCTGGCCATGGACCCGGAGGTGAGAGCGAAACGCAGCGTCGTGACCCAGCCCACCATCGGCAATTTCCCCACAGAGACCGACCGAACGCATCGGCGCCGGCCCCGTTCCTCCGTCGTGGTGCGTGAGCCGGCGGGAACCTTGGCCGGTTCACTTGGACGCGAGGGCCGCCGCCCGTCCGGCCGCCGCGTAAAGGTTCAGGCGGGAATAAACCCCGAACGGGGAGCCGTCGTTCAGGAACCCGCCGCCGGGTCCCTCGGTTTCGGTAAGAATCCGGTTGGCCTGCTCCAGCGTCAGGTACGGGAAGGCCACGGTCAGGAGGTAGCCGGCTTCGGGGGCGACCTGGCCGACATCCTCCACTTTGCCCGCCATCTCCGGATAAACCACCGGCAGGCCGTAGGTTTGGGTGACGGCGTAGAACGCGTTGTTGGCGGCGGGGTCGCTGAACCGGCCGATGTCCTCGCGCGCGCAAACCTCGACCGGGTTGCCGCATCCGGCTTGCAGGGCGGCCTTCAGGTCGGCGCGGGCCGCCTCCACGGTCGCCCGGGAGTCGGTGATCGCGTCGGTGCCCGGCCGCCCCTGGCCCATGCCGGTCGGCGCCGCGATGCTGGTCAGGCGGCGGCCCAGGTAGGCCGGGTCGTTGGCGAGCAGGTGCGCGAGGTCGTGCGTGGCCAGCGCCCGCCCGCCGAGCACGTCCATCGCGTAATGGGCGCCCATGAGGATACGGTCATTGCCGTACTCGGCCCCGCGCGCGATCATCTGCTGGTAGCGTTCCGGCACCAGGACGGCCAGGACCAGGGACCCCATGTAGCCGTAGGTGGTATGGCCGCTCGGGTAGGAGGGGCTGTCGATCAGGTTGGTGATCGGCCCCTTGTTGTAGGCGTTGTTGTCCGCGGGCACGTTGAAGTAGTCCGGCCCGATGATGGGCAGGACGCTCGGCTCGGTTTGGAACGGGCGCGAGTTGCCAAAAGCGTCGGCCCCCGGGCTGCCCGCCGGGCGGCCGTAGCTGCGGCCGAAGATGTCGGGCACGCCGCCGTTGCGTTTCAGGATGTCGGCCGCTTCCTCCGAAACGGGCGTTTTCCCGTCGGTGGTGAGGTTGGCGAAGAAATACTTGCCGGCGTTCGAGTCTGACCCGGTCGTCGCGTTGGTGTAGGCAATGAGGCCGGCGACAGTTTGCGACACGTTGGTGTAGCGCTCGCGGTCGTTGTAATGGGCGCGCGCATGATACGCGCCGCCAAGCGTCGTCCCAAGCCCGTCGGCGAGCTGGGACAGGTCGCCATCCGTGATAAAGGCGTCCTTGAGCGCCTGCTGCTGCTGGTCGGCGAAGGGCAGGAGGGTCGGCTGCCGGATCGCGCCGGTTTGGATGGCGCCGGTCACGGTCAGGTTCGCGGCCAGCGCCGCCCGGCCGTCATACGTTTTCGACAGCACGGCCACCGGCGCCAGTCCTTTCAGGACCGCCATGTTAACCGCCGTCTGCGCCCCGGCCTGCCACGGCGCCAGCGCGCACGCGGCCACGAGGCCCAGTTTCACGATCCCGGTCATGTTCCTCTCCCTGTAACCTGTCCGGAATGTGTTGAGTCCGGGCGGATCGGGCCGGTCGTGCCCCTGTCCGCCGTCACCGACCTCAAGGCCTTGGTTGTTTTGTGCACTTGCCGCACATGGAGACCCTAGACAATGCCCATCTCGATCGATAAGCGCACCAGGTCGCCGGTCCGGGAAACGCCGAGCTTGGCCTTGATTCCGCTGCAAGCGTTCGCCACCGTCTTGTAGCTTACCCCCAGTGCGTCCGCGATCTGCGCCAGGCTTTGGCTGCTGCCGAGCAGGCGGAGGATTTCCAGGTCCCGGCTGGTCAGCCGTTCCGCCGGGCTGCCGGTGGCGGCGGCTTGCAGGGCCAGCTCCTGCGCAATCTCGTTCTCGATGTATCGGCCGCCGGCTGCCACCCGGCGGATCGCGTCCAGCAGCTCCTCCGGCGAGGCGTTCTTGCTGAGGTAGCCGACCGCGCCGGCTCCCAACGCCCGGGCGGCGTACAGCGCTTCGGCGTGCATGCTGAGCACCATCACCCGCGCCGCCGGGTGCTCCAGCAGCACGCGGCGCAGCAGCTCCAGCCCGCCCAGGCCCGGCAGGTTGAGGTCGAGCAGCACCACGTCGGGCTGCTCAGCCCGTACGGCCGCCAGGGCGGCGCGCCCCTCGGCCGCCTCGCTGATCTGCACCCCGGGCAGGGCAGCGAGCAGGCGCCGCAGCCCGGAGCGCACCACGGCATGGTCGTCAACCAGCAGGAACTTCATGCCGCCGCTGCCGTCGCGGGCCGGGCGCCGCCCTCCGCCCCGCAAGGCAGGCGTGCCGTCACCGCCAGGCCCCGCCCGCCCGGCGCGCCCACGACCTGCAAGGCGCCACCGAGCGCCGAAACGCGCTCGCGCATGCCGGCCAGACCGAGGCCCGGCTCGGTCACGTCCGTCATCCCGATGCCGTCATCGGACACGCGCACGACCACGCTGCCGTCGTCCCCCGGCGCCACGGCAACCTCGACTCTGCCGGGGCGTCCGTGCCGGACGGCGTTGCTTAGTGCTTCCTGGGCGACCCGGTAGATCACCGCCTTGGTGGCCTCGTCGAGTTCATCCTCATCTGCCGAAATTTCCAGCGTGAAGGCGATCGTGGGCCGGTGCGCTTGCCAGAACGCGACGATGTTGCCGAGCGCGGGCGCGAGGCCAACCTCGACCGGGCTTGCCAGGCGCAGGCGCTTCAGCATGGCCCGGACGTGGCGCTGCATGTGGCCGACCGCCTCGCGTATGGCCAGCGCGCGCTCCGGAATGGCGGCGTGCTGGCCGGTCGCCGCCGCCTGCTCGATGGCCGCGGCATCAAGGGCCGCGGTGAACAGGAACGGGCCAACCTCGTCATGCAGGTCGCGGGCGAGGTCGGCCCGTTCCTCCTCCTGCAGCGTGACAAGCTGCTCGTGCAGGCGGCGGTTCTGCGCTTCGGCCAGGCTCAGGCGGGCCGCCATCGCGTTGAAGCCCTGGGTTAGCCCGGCCAATTCCGACGGGCCCGTCTGCGGCAGGCGCACGGCGTATTCGCCGGCGCCGACCGCGGCGAGCGCCGTCGAAACCCGCTGCAGCGGCCGCAAGGCACGGCCCACCACCAGGCTGACCAGCGCGGCGCTCAGCGTGCAGGACAAGGCCAGAATGGCTAGGCTGTCCCGGAGCTGGGTCCAAACCTCGCCGGCCTCGTTCAGCGGTTCGGCTTCCAGCACGACCACCCGGCGTCCGGCCTCCGTCTCGACCGGCAGGCGCTCGGGCGTCAGGACAGGGGCAACCAGGCGCACGAACCAGCCCGGCGCGGGCTGCGCCGGATGCGGCAGCGCGGAGGCGGCAAGCACGCGCCCGGCGGCGTCGAGCAGCGCGGCCCGCACGTGGCGGTCGCCGTCGAACGCCTGCACCAGTTGCTGAAGGTCGGCCAGCGTATCCTGCGACCCCGGGAGGTCCTCAAGCCCATGGCGGACCGCCTGCTCGCCCACAACGAGGGCTGCCTGCATCTCGGCGCGCACCGACCGGGCGGCGTTCCAACCCGCGGACGCGCAGCCGGCGCCCAGGCTGAGGAGCAGCACGAGGAGGATTGACGCGATCAGCCGGGCGCGCAGCGACACACGCAGCAACATGGGCGAACTCCTTATGCGCTGATGGTAGCTGCGCGCCGCACGGGCGCGAAGATCGGGAAGTTTTCCCGGGAAAGTCGGGAATGGCTGCCCTAGCCAGGCCCGCGCGGTTGCCGTTTAAACATCGGGGAGAACGAACAAGGGGTGGCAGTGTGACTGATCTTGCGCGACCGGGTGGCCGTGCCGCTGATGCGCGGGCCGGCGGAAGGCAATGGGTCCGGGCCGCCGCGATCGGGATAGGCTTCGTGCCGATGGTCGTCGCCGCCCAGCCGGCCTCGGCGCCCTTGCCCGCCAACCCGCCTGCTTCAACCGAAAACGCACCCGGCGGCGAGGAGCTGTCCCTGCCGAACGTCGAGGTGATCGCGACCACGCCGCTGCAAGGGGCCGGGGTGGACCGCGACAAGGTTCCGGCGCAGACCAACGTCCTGACAAACAGCACGCTGCTGCGCGACGGCTTTCCCAACGCGCTGCGGTCATTGGACGAGAATGTCGGCGGCGTGACACTTGATCAGGCCCAGGGCAACCCGTTCCAGCCCAACCTGATCTTCCGCGGCTTCGAGGCTTCGCCGCTGGTCGGCAACGCGCAAGGGTTGGCCGTGTATGTCAACGGGTCGCGCTTCAACCAACCGTTCGGGGACACCACGAACTGGGACCTCATCCCGGACATCGCGATCGACAGCATCGACCTTGTCGGCTCCAACCCGGCATTTGGGCTCAATGCGCTGGGCGGCGCCATATCGGTCAAGCTGAAGAACGGGTTCACCTACCATGGCGGCTCGCTTGAGATCCTGGGCGGCTCGTTCGGCCGCATCCAGGGTTCTTTGCAATACGGCGTCGAGGCCGGAAACACTTCCGCCTACATCGCGGCGACCGGGCTGAACGAGAATGGCTGGCGCGACAACTCGCCGTCGCAGCTCCGCCAGGTTTATGCCGATCTCGGCTGGCGCAGCGAGCGCGCCGAGGCGCACCTGAACGTCACGGGCGCCATCAACAACCTGGTCGGCAACGGCACGACCCCGGTTGAACTTCTGAGCGTCCGCCGGTCGGCGGTGTTCACCTACCCCGACGAAACGCGCAACAAGTATGTGCGCGTGGGCCTTTCCGGCACCTACGCCGTGACCGATACCACCTCCCTGCAGGCGAACGCCTATTACAGCAACTTGTCGCAGCGCACCCGCAACGGCGACGCCACGGAAGTGGAAAGCTGCGACGACGACCCGGGCCTCGTGTGCATCGAAAATGGCGGGCCGCTGACCGGCCGCACCGGTAGCCCGCTCCCCAACTTCATCCAGAACAGCCCCTACTTCACCCAGTACGGCCTGCAGAAGTTCAGCGGCGGCGGCCCCTATTCCTTCCTGAACCAAACAGCGACCAACACCAACGGCTACGGGGTGCAACTGCAGGCGACCAACACCAGCGAGGTGTTTGGCCGGCCGAACCACCTCGTGGTCGGCGGCAGCTACGACGGCGGCTCGACCCAGTTCACGGCGAACACCCTGCTGGGCGGCCTGGGACTCGACCGCGGCTTTTTCGGGCCGGGGTTTGTGGTGGACCAGGCGGACGGCTCCATCACCCCCGTTCGGGCGCACACGACCAACAACTATTACGGGCTGTTCGTGACGGACACGCTCGATGTCACGCCGCGCCTGTCGGCCACCGTGTCCGGCCGCTTTAACTCGGCGCAGATCACCTTGCGCGATCAGATCGGAACCAGCTTGAACGGCGAGCACAGCTTCAACCGGTTCAACCCGGCTGCTGGCTTCACCTACAAGATCCTGCCGGAGCTGACCGCCTACTTCGGTTACGCGGAAGCGAACCGTGCGCCCACGCCCGCGGAGCTGTCCTGCGCCGACCCGCTGGCGCCGTGCAGCCTGACCAACTTCTTCGTCGGCGACCCGAACCTGAAGCAGGTCGTGGCCCACACCTTCGAGGCGGGCCTGCGCGGCCGGATCGTGCCGTATCCGGATGCCCGGATCGGCTGGCACGCCGGGGTGTTCCGCACCGAAAGCGACGACGACATCCTGTTCGTGTCCAGCCCCACGGTCGGCCGCGCCTACTTCCGCAACGTCGGCGCGACGCGGCGCCAGGGCGTGGAAGCCGGCGCCGATTTCCGGGCCGGACGCCTGCGGATCTACGCCGATTACGCGTTCACCGACGCGACGTTCCGAACCGGGCTGACGCTCAGCAGCGAGCAGAATCCCTTTACCGACAGCAGCGGCACCATCCAGGCCAAGCGGGGCAACCGCCTGCCCGGCATCCCGCAGCACCTTTTCAAGTTCGGCGCCGACTACGGCGTGACGGAGGCTTGGACGGTGGGCTTTTCCGGCAAGGTCGCCAGCGGGCAGTACCTGTTCGGCGACGAGTCGAACCAGAACCCGCAGACCGGCGCCTACGGCGTGGTGAACGTGCACACGCAATACCAGGTGACCAAGAACTTCCAGGTGTTCGGACTCGTTGAGAACGCCTTCAACGCCCGTTACGAGACCTACGGCACGTTCGCGCCGGTGACCGCGAACACGCCGATCCTGCAGGTGCCGAACGCGAGCAACACGCGTAGCCTCGGTCCAGGGGCGCCGGTCGCGGGCTTTGCTGGCGTCCGGGTGGTTTTCTAGAGCATTTTGCGCATCGCTTGGGACGGGTGTAGCCGCAATGTCGGAAGAACCCTGCGGCGTCCTGGGCGGTGACGCCGGCGAGCGCCGGGCCGAGCGCTTCATAGCAGTGCCTCCGCCGTACGCGCGGCAACGTGGCGTGGCCTTCCCGCCGCAAACGCTTCGCGTTTCGGCGAGATCGAGCGGGCAGGCCACGGCCTCAGCGTTTCGCACAGCGAAAGCGCCGGGTCGGGGACGGTGGTGCGGACCTTCCTGCCCCGCACCGCCCCTTGCAGGCCCATCGCCCGCATCAGCTTGGCCATCGTGCAGCGGGCAGCCACGATCCCCTCGCGGGCGAGCTGCCGCCAAGCCTTGCGCATGCCGTAGATTTGGAAGTTCGTCTCAAACACGCGCCAAATCTCGACTGCCAGCGCCGCATCGCGCCTGGCCCGCGCCGGCAACCTGCCGGGGGCGGCACGCCGCGCGGCATGGGCGCGGCAGGTCGACGGGGCGACCTCGCGCAAACCAGTCGCAAACGCTGCGCGTTTCGGCGGCATCCCGCTCGCCCCGCCGCGCCCGGCGCCTGAGCGTTTCACGCGAACAGCCGATCTTGGCAGCGATGTCGGCGCTTCGCATAGCGAAGTCGCCCGAGCCAACTGACTCCCACTGCGTCCCACCCTCGCGTTTCCGGTCCTGCACCGTCCGCACCGCGCGCTCGCGCAGCTCGGGCGAAAACGGCTTGCCTGCCTTCTGCGTCATGGCTCTGTCCCCTCACAGGTTGAAGCTTCCGGGAAACCCGGAGCGGTTCACTGGATAGCAACCCCCCTCCGAAGGACCGATACCCTGCCAGTTTGAATGATCGCGTCGCGATGCCGAACAATATCAAACCGCGGTTTGCCGATTGCTTTGCTCATGATCTCAGGCAAGCATCAAAGGGGGTTACCGTGCCTGGAAGGTGAGACGATGAAAGAACCACTTACCCTTGGACAGATGCTGTCGGTGCACGCCAGATTGTCCCCCCATCGCGTGGGCGCGCGTGATCTCAGCCGCGAGATGAGCTTCGCCCTGTGGAATGAGCGAGCCTGCCGCCTGGCCAATGCCCTGCTCGGCCTTGGCCTGTCGAAAGGCGACCGGTTCGCCGTCCTTGCCTACAACCGGGTCGAATGGCTGGAATTCTATGCTGCGGCGGCGAAAGCCGGATTGGTCATCGTTCCGATCAACTTCCGACTGGTCGGCCCTGAGGTCCGCTTCATCGTGGAGAACGCCGGCGTCAGCGCGATCATCGTGCAAGATGAACTGATCGGCGTGGTCGAGGAGATCCGTGCGGACTTGCCCGTCCCGGCAAGCAGCTACATCCATCTCGGCGAGCAGCCGTGCCCGGCGGGCTTCCGTGACTACGAGGCACTTCTCGCGGACGCAAGCGGCAGCGAGCCCCAGCAACACGTACGCCCGTCCGACCCGTGGACGTTGATGTATACCTCGGGCACGACCGGCAAGCCGAAAGGCGTCCTGCGCGACAACCGGAGCGGGGCGCTGCTGTCGATGGTCACCGAGATCGAGCTCGGGCTGCACCGCGAAGACGGGGCCTTGCTCGTCATGCCGATGTGCCACGCGAACTCGCTCAATTTTTACGGCGCTTTCGCTTATTGCGGCGGCGTGACCTCGATCTATTCACGCAAGAACTTCGACCCGGAGCACTGCGTCCGCACGCTTGCGGAGGGCGGCTCAAGCTTCAGCTCACTGGTGCCGACCCATTACATCATGATGAACGCCTTGTCCGCCTCGGTGCGCGAGAAATACAACGTGAGCAACGTCACCAAGCTCATGATCTCGTCAGCCCCGGCGCGCCAGGACACCAAGCGCCAAATCATGACGATGTTCCCCAACTCCGGCCTCTACGAACTCTACGGCGCGACCGAAGTCGGATGGGCCACCATGCTGCGCCCGCACGAGCAATACACGAAGCTGGGATCAGTTGGGCGCGAATGCGTCGGCTCGGCGCCGATCAAGATCCTCGACGAGGCCGGAAACGAGGTCCCCGACGGCGAGGCCGGCGAGCTGTATTGCTGCACTCCCTACATGTTCGAGCGGTACTGGAACCTACCGGAGAAGACCGCGGCGGCGTTCAACGGCGAGCACTGCACCGTCGGCGACATGGCCCGTCGCGACGAGGAGGGCTACATCCACCTGGTCGACCGCAAGAGCAACATGATCATCTCCGGCGGCGAGAACGTCTACCCGTCCGAGGTCGAGGCGGTGATCGGCGCGCATCCGGTGGTCAAGGACGTGGCCGTCATCGGGCTGGCGGACGAGAAATGGGGCGAGCGCGTCCATGCGGCCGTCGTGCTGCACGAGGGCGCGAGCGCAAGCGAGGCCGAACTGCTGGCTTGGTGCAAGGCCCGGCTGGCTGGGTTCAAGTGTCCACGGGCCTACTCGTTCCTGCAAGAGGACGAGATGCCGCGCAACGCCACGGGCAAAGTTCTCCATCGCGCACTGAAGACGAAGCTCCAGCCGTGACGGTTTGGAACAGCGTGGCGATCAAGGGTGCCGAGCGGGGAACACCGTGCACGCGGTCCTGAATGCGGCGGTGCCGATCTTTGCCTTGATCCTCACGGGCTACCTGTGCGGCCGCGCCGGCGTCTTGTCGCCGGCCGCCACGGACAGCCTCAACCGTTTCGCGGTCTACCTCGCGCTGCCGGCGCTGATGTTCTTGGCCATGTCCCGGATCACGCCCGGCGAGGCCGCCCAGGTCGGGTTCGCGCTTGCCTTTGCCGGCGGGATCGCGATCACCTTTGCGCTCGGCTTCGCATTGAGCCGGTGGCGCGGACACCGCGTCGCCACGGCCAGCATCGAGGCGCTGGACGCGAGCTACAGCAATGTCGGCTTCATGGGAATTCCGCTGTGCCTGCTGGTGTTCGGAGCGGACAGCCTGCCGGCCGCGGTGATCGCCACCTTGTTCACGGCGTCCGTGCTGTTCCTGGCCGCGATCACCATCATCGAGGTCGATCTGCATCGCGGCGTCAGTTCCTGGCTGACGGCGCGCAAGGTCGGACGCGCACTGATCCGGAACCCGCTGCTGCTGGCTCCGCTTGCCGGGTTTGCGGTGGGCCTGTCAGGACTCGGGTTGCTCGATCCAGTCGAGCGCTTTGTGAGCTTGCTCGGCGGCGCCGCCTCGCCGTGCGCGCTCGTCTGCATCGGCCTTTTCCTGGCCCAGGAGAGCGTGGCCGCAAGCGATGCGCCCTCGATCGGCACGTTGGTCGGGCTGAAGCTGCTGGTCCAGCCCGCGGTGACGGCGCTGCTCGTGTTCTACGTGTTCCACGTCCCGTCCGCCTGGTCGCGCCCCGCCGTGTTGCTGAGCGCGCTGCCGATCGGGACCGGACCGTTCACGATCGCCAAGCTGTATGGATTGCGGCCCGGCGTCACCTCCGGTGCGATCCTGATCTCGCACGTGGTCTCGGTGGTGACCGTGTCAGTCCTTGTCGCCCTTCTCGCGTAAACAAAAAGGGGGAACGCACCCACGAGGGCATCTCCTGACAGTGTCGCCGACCTCATCGCGGGATCGCTCCGGGCGCGCGGCGTCACGGGCGTGTTCGCGCTGTGCGGCGGCCACATCGTGCCGATCTGACGGGGGAACTGGGGGTGGCGCTCGTCACCGCGGGGCGGGGCATGGCCATTTCGATGACCGGCATTGCCAAGTCGATGCCCTGCGCAGCCCAGTGCCGAAAGCATTAGTCGCGCCAAATCACGCTTCCGGACCCGGCGCAGGTTTCCGCGGCAGTTGACCTCATCTGGTCTGCGCCGGGTTGACCAAATGGGGACAGGCGGACTGGCTGTTGGCGCACAGTCCCGCTGCAGCACCCAGCGGGTCCTTTCATCACGATTTCTCCAGCCTCGAAAACTTTGACCTTTGCAAACTCTCTCGCCAGCGTGAGGATAGAACCGAACAAGGCGGTTACCGTCGAGGCATGGGGGAGGTAGGCGATGCGGCAGCGTCCAACGGGAGCGGTCCGAGCCGGGAGCTGCGCGTGAGCACTCCACCCGATTACGGCGTCAAAGCCCTGTTCGACTTCTGGACCCAGGCGGGGAAAGCGGCGCTCGACTTGCACCAGGGTGCCAGCGCCAACCTCGCCAGCATGGTCGGCAAGATGCCGGGCTTCCCCTTCCCGCCACCCGCGGCGGATGGTCCTGACCTGACTCAGGCCGCACGCACGGTGGCCAGCCTCTGGTCCACGGCCGCTGCCATATCCGGCTCGCTGCAATCGCTGCTTGCGCCGGGCGGCGAGGCGGCGGGTGGCGACTCGACGGTCGAGGCGACGTTCCGTGCCATTGCCGACCCGCGCGTCTGGTTCGCCCAGGCCGGCGGGCTGGACTCCGTCATTTCGCGCATGACGGAGGGTGCGCAGCTTGCCGACCTGTGGCGCACCGAGCGTGAACAGGCGCAATTGGCCAAGACCTGGCTGGAGTGGCGCCGGCGGTCGCTGGAGCATCAGACGGTGATGCTGGAAGCGTGGGTCCGGGCCGGCAACGCATTCAACCAGGCGCTTGCCAAGCGCACCGGTACGGACGGAGTGGCACCCTCCGGCCGCGCGCTGCTCGACCTTTGGACGACAGCCGCGAACGGCGTGCTGCTTGAAACGCAGCGGTCCGAGGCGTTCCTGAGAAGCCAGGCAGCGATGATCCGCGCCGGGTCCGAGCTGCGGCTCGCGCGGCGCGGCCTGGCCGAACGGATGGCCGCGGAGTTCGACATGCCGACGCGGACCGAGATGGACGACCTGCTGCGCACCGTGACGGAACTGCGGCGTGAGCTGCGCCTGGTCCGCCGCCAGGCGGAGGAGCAGGTGCCATGACACAGGCAAGCGCAGACCCGGTGACCGAGGCGGCCCAGATCGGCGCGCGGATGCTGGCCGGGACGGAATTGTTCGGCCGCATCCGCGACCAGGACGTGAAGATCGCCACCAGTCCGAAAGACCTGGTATGGCAGCAGGACAAGGTTAGCCTTTACCGCTTCCGCCCCCTGGTCGAGCGGCAGGTGCGGGTGCCGGTCTTAATCACCTACGGGCTGGTCGGCCGCTGGACGATGACGGACCTGCAGGAGGACCGCTCGCTCGTTCGCAACCTGCTCAACCTCGGCGTGGACCTTTACGTCGTGGACTGGGGCAATCCCACCCGCGCCGACCGGTACCTGACCCTTGACGACTACATATGCGGCTACCTCGGGGACTGCGTGCGCGAGGTGGCCCGGCAGGCGCGGGTGCCGCGCATCAACCTGCTCGGCGTGTGCGAGGGCGGGGTGTTCACCACCTGCTACGCGGCGCTGCAACCGGCGCGCGTCAACACCATGACCCTCACCATCACGCCCATCGACTTCCACGCGGACGCCGTGGAGCAGCAGCGCGCCGGCCACGGCTTCATCAACGTGTGGACCCGCAGCCTTGAGCCCGCGGACATCGACCGCCTGATCGACGCATACGGCAACTTGCCGGGCGAGCTGATCGGCGCCGTGTTCAACATGATGACGCCGATCCGCTCGATGCTGAAGTACAACTTCGATCTGCTCGACGTCATGGACGATGAAGCCAAGCTGCTGAACTGGCTCCGCATGGAGAAGTGGATTGCCGACCGCCCGGATCACCCGGGCGAGGCGGCGAAGCAGTGGATGAAGGACCTGTATCAGCAGAACAAGTTGGTGAAGAGCGAGCTGGTCCTGAACGGCAACCAGGTCGACTTAAGCAAGCTGGCCATGCCCGTGCTGAACGTTTATGCGAAGGACGACCACATCATCCCGCCGGCCACCAGCCGCGCGCTCGGGCCGATGCTGCCGGAAGGCCAATACGAGGAGCTGGCCCTGCCGGGCGGCCATGTCGGCGTGTTCGTTGGCGGCAAGTCGCAGAAACTGTTCGCGCCCGCCGTGGCCCAGTTCATCGGCCGCCACGACAATGCGGGCTGATCATGCCGCTCGCGCCGGCCAATGCGACCGCCATCCACTATGAAGTCGTCGGCGAAGGCCCGGCGCTGTGCCTGATCGCGGGGTTCCGCCAGAGCAGCGCCGCTTGGCCGCCCGCATTCCTGGACCGGCTGGCGCGGCGGCATCAGGTGATCAGCTTCGACAACCGCGGCACCGGCCGAAGCCCGCCGACGGTCGGCGGCTACGCGCTGGACAACCAGGCGCGCGACGTCACGGGCTTGCTCGATGCGCTCGGGATGGGCCGCGTGCACCTGCTCGGCTTTTCCATGGGCGGCGCCATCGCGCAAGAGGTGGCGACCGGGTACCCGGACCGGGTCGACCGGCTAGTCCTGTTCGGCACGTTCTGCGGCGGCCCCTGGTCGACGCCGGCGCCGTGGTCGGTGCTTCGTCGCTTGTTCGCCGCTGAGGAACTGACGCCGGAGCAGGCGGCGCGAGAGGCTTGGCCGGTCACCTACTCTCCGGACTACCTCGCTGCCAACCTGGAGGCGGTCGAGCAACAAATGCGGCGGGAGCTGGTGCATCCCACGCCCGGCTTCGTCGCCTCGCAGCAAATGGAAGCGATCCGCCGTTTCGACGCGTACTACGCGCTGCCGAGGGTGCGGTCGCCCACGCTGGTCACCACCGGCGCCGCAGACGTGCTGGTGCCCCCGCGCAATGCTGCCACACTGGCCGCTCGCATCCGGGGCGCACGGCTGGAGCTCCTCAACGACCTGGGCCACCGCGCCATTTGGGAAGCGCCGGAGGAAATGGCCGAGCTGATTGGCGACTTTCTGGCCCTAGCAAACCAGCAACGGGAGCTTGCGACATGACGGACCGCTTCAGCCTGGCCGGCCACCACGCGCTGGTGACCGGCGCTTCCAGCGGCCTCGGCCGGCATTTCGCCGGCGTGCTGTCCGCCTCCGGCGCCGCGGTGACGGTCGCCGCCCGGCGGGAAAGCGCGCTGGCCGACACCGTGGCGCGGCTAGGAGGCGACGGCCGCACGGCGCAAGCCGTCCCGCTGGACGTAACTGACCCCGGCAGCGTGGCCGCGGCGTTCGCGGCGGCGGAGGCGCGGTTCGGCCCGGTCACGGTGGTGATCAACAACGCCGGCATCACCTCGGCCGGCGCGGCGCTCGACATGGGAGAGGAGGACTGGTCCTCCGTCATCGACACCAACCTGCGCGGCAGTTGGCTCGTTGCGCAGCAGGCCGCGCGCGGCATGGCTCCGCGTGGCGGCGGCAGCATCGTCAACATCGCGTCCATCCTTGGCCTGCGCGTGACAGGGGGCGTCGCGCCCTATGCCGTGTCAAAGGCGGGCGTGGTGCAGATGACCAAGGCGCTGGCGCTGGAATGGGCGCGGCATCGCATCCGGGTGAACGCGTTGGCGCCGGGCTACATCGAAACGGAGCTGAACGACGCGTTCTTCGCCAGCGATGCCGGGAAAGCCTTGATCCGCCGGATCCCGCAGCGCCGGCTGGGCGAGTTGCGCGAGTTGGACGGCCCGCTGCTGCTGCTTGCCTCCGACGCTGGCTCGTTCATGACCGGCAGCGTGGTCACGGTGGACGGCGGCCATCTCGTCAGCGGTCTCTGAAGTAGACACGCAAAGCCCGCACAGCATAGGCTGATGCCTTCTCGCCGGCCGCGCCCGACAATAAGGAATTGTTCGAGCCTCACCGGCGGGCGGTTCGCCGCCTCCCGCACCCGCTCCGCTTTCAACCGAAATCCGTCCTTCACAGGCCGGTGATTTCCGCACGCCTTGCGTAACTTCGAAAGGGCGGAATACCGTTGGCGAAGTCGCCGAACTGCCTGATCATATAAACTGTCACGGGAACTTAGGCTAACACCATAGTACAGGATCAGAAAAACTAGTAAACATTCTTGATTCAACTAACCTAAACGTATGCATTTTGAACTGTTCTTGTGCATGCTTGTTTTCGCCAATGGCATCGGGCGAGTTCTGAACTACGTCTCCGTCGAAGCCGACAAAGGTTCAGTTCGCGCATGAAAATGCGCCAGTGTCGCCGCCCGCTCGAAAACCGCGCATCGGCCCGGCGCGGCGCTGACACTACCGGGTCCGATAGATGGGAGGGAGAGTTGATGAAAGCAGCTCGCTCGCTCCGCGCCGTCCTGCCTGTGGCGCTGACACTGTTCACCGCCTCGGCCCAGGCGGCCGATCAAGAGGCGAAGTTCAAGCCCGACAGCAAATCGTTCATGTGCATCACCGACATGACGAAGGTGCGGCACTTCTACATCGACAACCTGGCCGGCAACCTGGACAGGACAGTGAGGACCGCGACCACCGGCAAGGGCGAGTATCCGGAAGGCACGGTGCTGCAGCTCATCCCCAACGAGGTGATGATCAAGCAGCAGAAGGGCTACAGCCCGCAAACAAACGACTGGGAATTCTACTACCTCGACGTCGACAAGGACGGCTCGAAAATTGTGAGCCAAGGCGTCGCCGAGGTGAACAACCGGCTCGGTTTGAACTGCTTCGCCTGCCACTCGCAGGCGCAGACCGGGTTCGACTTCATTTGCGAGCAGGACCACGGCTGCGCCCCGATCCCGATCACGCGACCGATGTTCACCGCGTTGCAGCGCTCCGACCCCCGCTGCAAGGACGCCCCTTCGCTGAACGAGGAAGAAACGGCGGCTTTGGCGGAATTGGCGGAGGTGGTCAAGACGATGACTGGGCATTAGAGCGACATCCAACCAATCTGCTCTTTTGGTCAGATGAAGTTGCTCGTCAAACCAAAGAGCTGGAGATTTCTTCCGATCCACGTCGATCGGAAGAAGTTCTGGCGTCGGAGGCCAGGGGCTACGCATAGGATTTCCCTTGCCTGCTGCGCCCTGACGTATGATGACGCGCCCTCGCGATGGCGGAGGGGCGTGGTGATCGCCTGCGCCAGCATGGTGCAGGGATCAGGAGCATGGATGCACCGACCCCAGCCCCGTTCGGGTTCAAGCGACGCGGACATGGTTCGCGCATCCCGGTTTGAGCGTGCGGTTGAGCGCGTGGACAACGACCGCCACCTCGGTCGCCCGGCGCTCACGCCGGGTGCGCGCGCGGCTCGTCGCCGATGACCTGCTCCCACCCCATCACGGGCGTTCCCGGCTGATGCGCCCCACATTCCCTGCCCGGCACCGGCATCGATCCGGCAGCCACGCGCACTCCGTCGCAAGCCATGCTTAGAGTCCGGCGCCGGGCACGGGCGGCTTAGGCCTCGATACCGAGCGTTTCCACGTCTTCCTTGCCCTACAGGTCGCGGTACTGGATATAGGCCACGTGCGTTTGCGTGTACTCGCACACGCCGTGCTTGCCGTCGGCGCCCCCGATCCCGGAGCGGCCGTGGCCGTGGCCGGCGTGGTAGCCCTGCATCGCCTCGAAGTTCTCGCGGTTGACGTAAGTTTCGCCGAAGTGCAGCTCGTTGCAGGCGCGCAGCGCCGTCCCGATGTTGCGCGTGTAGTGCGCGTGTAGATGGACGAGGTCAGCCCGAAGGTCGTGTCGTTGGCGTAGGCTATCGCCTGGTCCAGGTCGTCGAACGTCACCACCGGCAGCACCGGGCCGAACACCTCCTTGCGGATCACGTCCATGTCCTGACGGCAGTTGACGAGCACGGTGGGCTCGAAATGATTGCTCTGGCCGAGGTCGGCGACCTTGCTGCCCGCCACGGCCTGCGCACCCTCGACCAGCTCCGTGATCTTGGCCACGCCGGCCTTGTTGATGATCGGCCCCATGTCGATCAGCGGGTCGCCGTAGCGGGTGGCGCGCATCTCGGCTGCCAGCTTCTCGACGAACTGGTCGCTGACCCGGCGGTCCACGTAGACGCGCTCGGGCGCGTTGCAAACCTGGCCGGTGTTGAGGATGCGCCCCTGCTTGATCATCTTGGCGGCGAGGTCGAGGTCGGCGTCGGCCACCACGATCGCGGGTGCCTTGCCGCCCAGTTCCAGGTTGACCTTGGTGATGTTGGCGGCGTCCTCGGCCATGATCTTGGAGCCGGTCTCGACGCTGCCGGTGAAGCTCACCATGCGCACGTCCGCGTGCCGGGTCAGGGCGCGGCCGGTGATGCCGCCGCGGCCATAGACCATGTTGAATACCCCTTTCGGAAGGTCGGTCTCCGTCACCAGCCTGGCGAACAGCGCGGCGTTGTTGGGCGTTTCCTCGCTCGGCTTGATGACGATGGTGTTGCCGGTCATCAGCGCGGGCGCCATCTTGCGCGCGATCAGGAAGAACGGGAAGTTCCACGGCAGGATGCCGGCGATCACGCCCATGGGCTGGCGGAACAGGAAGATGTTCTCGCCTTCGCGGTCGCTCAGGATGATCTCGCCCTCGATCCGCCGCGCCCATTCGGCCATGTAGTCGATGTAGTCGGCGGTGAAGGCGGCTTCCACGCGGGCGAGGTCGAGGATCTTGCCCTGCTCCTCAGCGATAACGCGCGCGATCGGCTCGACGTTGTCGCGGATCTTGGCCGAGATCTGGCGCAGGAAGCCCGCGCGCTTGATCGCCGGCAGCCGTTCCCAACCCGCCTGCGCGCGCTTGGCCGCCACGATGGCCTCGTCCACGGCAGCCGCGGGTGAGTCGGGGATTTCCGAGATCACGGTGTTGCGCGCCGGGTTTAGGACCGGGATGTGTTCCCCCCGCCCGCGTCCGCTAACCGACCGTCAACGAAGTTCTGGTGCAGGTCCACGTCGGTCTTCCTCCTCTTGGTGGTTGGTTCATGGGCGGGGCGGCCGCTTGCGGCCGGGATGCCAGCAGCCAGGCTCGCGATGTCGGGCGGGTCG
>CALMVT010000450.1 GCA_937873175.1 uncultured Acetobacteraceae bacterium
AGAAGGTGGCGACGTGCTCCTCCATGGTGCGTGCGCCCAGCCCGCGGAAGCCCTGGGTCCGGAAGAACGGCTCGGACGTGCCCCAGCCGGCGTAGATCGCCGCGAACGCCTTCAGCCCCGCCACCGGTGGGCGGGCGTAGAAGCCTTCGGCGAACGCCGGGTCCAGCTCCAGCGTGCGCTGGAGCGCCAGGAGGAACACCTTGTTGTAGGACCCTGTCCGGGCCGAGCCGGCAATCGGACAGGCGGCACGCACCATGTCCGGGAACTGCGCCGCCCACTGGAAGGTTTGGCAAGCGCCCATGGACCAGCCTGTGACCAGGCGCAGCCGATCCACGCCCAGCGTCCCATGCACCAGCATCTGCTGCAGGCGGACGTTGTCGTGGATGGTGACTTTTGGAAACCGGCTGCGCTCGAACGGCGCCGGAGTGTTGCTCGGCGAGGAGGACAGGCTGTTGCCGAGCAGGTCCGTCAGGATGATGAAGTAGCGCCGCGGGTCGAGCGCGCGGTCCGGCCCGACCATGAACGTTTCCGTCTCGTTATGCGTCCCGGTATACCAGCTCGGCACCAGCACGGCATTGTCGCGCGCGGCGTTGAGCGTGCCCAGCGTCTTGTAGGCGATCCGGGCCACCGGCAACGTACCGCCTTTCTGGAGCAGCACGTTCGGCACCTCGAAAACCTCGTAGTGGTCCATTGCACCCTCCCCGGCCGCCGTTTGCCGCCGCGCTGCGGCCGACATGGACCTTGGACCCGATCCCGGTCCCGTTCCAGGGCGTTTGGAGATCTCGACTGGCGGTCAGAGAGCAGTCATGTTTGTTGAGCAATCTGCGAAGGACGGCCTGCATCCAGGCTGGGCAGCGACGCAATGCGGAAAGCCTGTCTGGAACGACGCAATCGGTTCAGGGTGGAGCCGGAGACTCAGGAAGATGAAGCTTGATGGACACTGCGGACGTCGTCGTCGTCGGCCTGGGGGCGGTGGGCAGCGCCACGCTGCACCGCCTGGCCTTGAAGGGCGTGCGCGCCGTCGGCCTCGACCGGTTCAACCCGCCGCACGCGCACGGCTCCACCCATGGCGGCAGTCGGATCACCCGGCTCGCCGTTGCCGAGGGTGATGCCTACGTGCCGCTGGTCCGTCGCTCCCACGAGATTTGGCGGGAGCTGGAGGAAGAAACCGGCGAAACCCTGCTGCGGGAGATCGGCTTGCTCATGATCGGCGAGGGCGACGGCGCGCCCAGCCACGGTCGCCCGGGCTTCTTGGGCGCCACGATCGATGTCGCGCGCCGCCACGCAATCGCGCACGAGATCCTGGACAGTGCCGAACTCCGCCGCCGCTTCCCGCAGTTCTGCGTGCGCGACGCGGATCGAGGCTTCTTCGAACCCACGGCCGGCGTCGTCTTTCCCGAGGCCGGCGTCGCCGCGCAGCTTCGCCTGGCACGCAGCCATGGTGCCGTGGTGCGGCCGAACGAGGCGGTCCTGTCCATCGAACCACATGGTGACGGGGTGCTGGTGACGACGGACAAGGGGAACATCGCGGCTGGCCGGGTGGTGTTGACCGCTGGCGCCTGGTTGCCGGGTTTGGCCGGCGGGATCATGGCTGACAAGGTGCATGTCCACCGCCAAGCCCTGTTCTGGTTTGAACCCGATCAGCCGAAGCTCTACGATCCGGTCGCCTGCCCGGCGTTCATCTGGATGCATGGCGCCACGGAAGCCGACTATCTTTACGGCTTCCCGCTCCTGCACGGCGAACCCGGCGTGAAGGTGGGCACCGAGCACTATGCCGGTCACGCCGAACCCGACCGCATCGACCGGACGATCGGGAAGGAGGAGGTACGCACGCTGTACGACGGCCACGTCGAAGGCCGGCTGCTCGGGCTGAGCCGGCGGCTCGGCAAGTCGGCGACCTGCCTCTACGCCGTAACGCCTGATGCCGGGTTCATTATCGACCGGCTGCGGGAAGACGGCACCGTTCTCGCGGCGTCGTGCTGCTCCGGCCACGGCTTCAAGCACTCCCCGGCGTTGGGTGAGGCGGTAGCCGCCGCCGCCCTGGCTCCGGCCCACGCGCTGGCACCCGAGTTCAGCCTGGCGCGCTTCGGCGCGGTTATGCCCGCCTGATACCGCACCCGTCGGGCGATGCCGCGCAAGCCGCTCATGCACCTCGGGTTCGACGTTTCCTGCATCCATACGGGCGGCCGCTGACGTGACCCGGCAGCGCTCAGGGCCGCCGCTTTTTCGACGTGAAGCTGCATGAGGACATCACCTGCCTGGCCAGGGCTGTTCAACGCTGTGGGACAGCGAGCATTCTGAGTAGTATTCCGATGCCTGCGGGGGCGGCACGGTAGCGGTCCTGGCCAAGCGTGTCGGTGCGGTTTCCCTTGAGGATGTTGAAGGCGAAGCTGCGCAGGCGGGCGAACACGCCGGGGTTGGTGCGGATGCGCGAGCGGGGTTCTGTTGCAAACCACAAGACGGGCCGCGATGGGGTAGAACGCCGCTGGGCAATGCGATGGGATCGGCATGACGGCGGCGGCGCAGGACGGGTTCTTCAAGAGGCGGCACTTCACGTCCGAGGTGATCCTGTGGGCGCTGCGCTGGTATCTGGCTTTCCCGATCAGCTACCGCGACCTCGCCGCCATGCTGTCGGATCGCGGCGTCACCGTGGACCACACCACCCTGTTCCGCTGGGTGCAGGCCTATGCCGCCGAGCTGGAGCAACGGGTCCGCCCGCATCTGCGGCCGTGCACTGGATCCTGGCGGGTGGACGAGACGTATATCAAGGTCAAGGGCGCCTGGACCTACCTGTATCGGGCGGTCGACAGCCTCGGGCAGACCATCGACTTCCTGCTGTCGGCGCAGCGCGACGCCGCAGCAGCCAAGCGCTTCTTCCGCAAGGCGCTGGCCCAACCGCACACGGTCAATCCGCGCACGATCACCGTGGACAAGAACCCGGCCTACCCGCGTGCCGTGGCAGACATGAAGCAGGCAGGCGAGCTATGGCGCTTCTCAAAGCTGCGGCAGCGCAAATACCTGAACAACATCGTGGAGCAGGACCACCGGCGCATCAAACGGCTGGTCCGGCCGGGGCTGGGGTTTGGTGGCTTGGGAAGCGCCGACCAGACACTGGCGGGCTACGAAGCGATGGCGATGATCAGAAAGGGGCAGGTTCACAACGTTGACGGTCGCGACATGCAGGCGCAAGCAGCTTTCATCGCCGGGCTGTTCGACGTCGCTGCGTAAAAACCACGCTCCTCAGCACCTTGCTTGCCCCGATCCAGCGTTTGCAACAGAACC
>CALMVT010000451.1 GCA_937873175.1 uncultured Acetobacteraceae bacterium
TGTTGAACGTCCTGCTCGGCACCTTGGCCGCGATGGCGACCAATGTGGTCGGCTACTGGGTCGGCAGCAGCGCCGGGTCGGCGCGCAAGGACGCGCGGCTGGCGCAGCGGGGGGCGGAGTAGCGGGGTGACACTCTGGCGTGATCCCGCTTCACGCCGCCATGCGGCACAGGCCGGGGCGAGGCGGGCTGGAAACGGGCGTAGGTCCTGAACGCCGCTACGGGCATCGCCGAGCCTACCCCGCCCCGATCAGCACCGCACCGCCCTCCACCCGCCGCGTCGCCTGCCAAAGATACTGCCGCGTCCGCTCCGGCGATTGCGGCGGACCCAGCAGCCCGCCCTGCATCGGCCCGCATCCCAGATGCGCCAGCAGGTCGCGCTGCGCCGTCTGCTCCACGCCCTCCGCCGCCGCCTCGATCCCCATCTCCGCCGCCATGCCCAGCACCGAGCGCACCACGGCCATGGCGCCGGGGTCGGTGAGCATGGTCCGCACGGCGTCCCGGCCGAGCTTCACCTGCTGCACCGCCGCGTCGCGGAACCGCTGCAGCGCCGCCGCCTGGCAGAAGTCGTCCACCACCAGCCGCACCCCGAGCGCGCGCAGCGGCAGCATCGCCGCCAGCACCTGCTGCGAATGCTCCAGCAGCACCGCCTCCGTCACCTCCAAATCCAGGCGGTCCGCCGCCAAGCCCGATCGGTGCAGCGTTTCAATCACCAGATGCTCCAGGTCGCCCCGGCGGAACTGCGCGCCCTCAATGTTGATCGACAGCCGTACCGGCACTGCCCAGGTCGCCGCTTCCGTGCAGGCGGCGTGCAGCATCCAGCGGCCGAGCTTCTCCATCATCCCGGACCGCTCGCACAGCGGCATGAACACCGAAGCGGGCACCAGCCCGCGCGCCGGGTGCCGCCAGCCGACCTGCGCCTCATACGCCACCGGCACGCCGCTCCGCGCGGCGAACACCGGCTGATAGGTCATCTCGAACTGTTCCAGTTCCAGCGCGTGCTGCAGCTCCTCGTTCATCCGCCGCGCGTCCGCCGCCGCTTCGGGGGACTCGCACAGCACGACGGTGCCGCGGCCCCCGGCCTTGGCTCGTTCCAGCGCGCCACGCGCTCGGCGCATCAGCGCCGCGGCGCTGTCCCCGTCCGCCGGGAACAGCGCCACGCCCACCGACACGTCGATCCGGCTGGCCACGCCCACCACCACGTAGGGTTCCCGCACCGCCGTCGCGAGGCGCGCAGCCGAGCGCCGGGCCTGCTCCGCCCCGGACACGCCGGGCAGTATTACCGCAAAGGCGCTGTCCCCCACCCGCCCCACCGCGTCCGTCCCGCGCAGCGCGTTGCGCAGCCGCTGCCCCGCCTCCATCAGCAGCAGGTCACCGACCGCCGGGCCGCGGGCGTCCTGCACCTCCTGGAACCCGTCGAGACCCAGGTGCAGCAGCGCGCACCCGCCCGATGCCCGCGCCTGCTCGATCGACCGCTGGAGCCGTTCGGCCATGTCGGCCTGGCTGAACAGCGGCGCCGGCTCGTTGTGGGGCGCGGCGGGGGGTGGCGGGTCGGCCGGGCCGGCGGGGAGCACCGCGTCCTTTGGCATCGACCGATGCGCGGCCCGGCGCCGCCGGACCTCCTGCGCCAGAACCGCCGTTACCAACGCCGTGCCTGCCCCTGCGACGCCCGCGGTCAGCGCGAACGGGACCGGGAGCGCCATCCACGCCGGCGCCAGCAGCCGGGCCGCAAGCCCAACAACAAATCCGGACGCCCCGGCGCCCGCCACAAGCCGCGCGCCGCCGGGCCACGCCGCGGCTGGTCGCGGAACACGCAGCCGCCAATCCTTAGCAATCCCGCCATCCACGCCGGTCATGCTCGTCGTCCCCGCCATCCGCCGTCCGGCCCGCGCGGTCGCCGAAGCGGCCGAGGCTACGAAGGGAAGTTTAGCCGGATAACAATAACGTGTCCCGTCATAATTCGTGTTTTGCAACGAAAGCGGGCTGTCATCCAGCCCCGGCGTGCACCAACCGCGCCAGCCGGTCGAACTCCGCGACGCCAAGCGTTTCCGCCCGGCGCTCCGGCGCGATGCCCGCCCGTTCCAGCAGCGCCTCACCCCCTAATGCCCGGAGCGAGCCGCGCAGCATCTTGCGCCGCTGCCCGAACGCCGCCGCCGTCACCCGCTCCATGGCGGCAAAAAGCTCGGGCGACGGCTGCGCCGGGTGCGGCAGCAGGCCCACCACGGCCGACCACACCTTGGGCGGCGGCGCAAAGGCGGCGGGCGGCAGGCGCATCAGCAGCGCGGTTCGGCACGTCCACTGCGCCAGCACCGACAAGCGCCCGTAGGCCGGGGTGTCCGGCGCGGCGGCGATGCGCTCCGCCACCTCTTGCTGGAACATCAGCGTCAGGCGCTCCCAAACCTGCGCCTGGCGCAGCCAACCGATCAGCAACGGGGTCGCGACGTTATACGGCAGGTTCGCCACCAACTGCCGGGGCGCCGGCACGAGCGGCACGAGGTCCAGCCGTGTCGCGTCCGCGGCCAGCACCCGGAGCCGCCCGGGATACGCCGCTTCCAGCTCCGCCAGCGCCGCAACCGCCCGGGCATCGACTTCCACCGCGAGCACGCTTTCCGCCGCGGTGTCCAAGAGCGCGCGGGTCAGGCCGCCCGGACCCGGCCCCACCTCGACCACATGCCGCCCGGCCAGGGCGCCGGGCAGACGTGCGATCCGCCCCGTGAGGTTCGCGTCCAACAGGAAATGCTGGCCGAGCTTGCGCCGCGCGTCCAGCCCATGCCGCGCGATGACCTCCCGTAGCGGCGGCAGCCCTCCGGGCTTAGGTGGCTCCAGCCCCGACGCCCCCGCGCTCGTCGAGCATCGCCCGGCGCCGCAAATCCCGCTGCAACTGCCGCGACGCCAGCTCCACCCGTTCCTGCAGAAGCTGCTGCCCCACTTCCTCCTTGCTGGGCGCCGCCGCGTTCTTCTGCTCGCGCGAGCACACCATCAGCACGGCCGCGCCCTCGTTGGCCACCACCGGCTTGCTGGCGACACCCTCCTTCATTCCGGACAGCAGGCTGCGCAGCGGCCCCGACGACACCGTTTCCAGCCGCACCTCGCCCGGGTCGGACGGGCGGACGTTGCCGACGCGCCCGTTCGCCTCCTCCATGTCCTTGCAGTTCTTGACGCTGCGGCTGATGCCCTGCGCCTGCTCCACCGCCTTGCGCTGCTGCTCGGTCGGCGCATTCGGGTTCAGCGCGCCGACGAACGGCACGAACACCTGGCGGATGCTCATCACCGTCGCCTGGTCGCGCCCGATCTCGCGCTTGGCGCGCAGCGTGATGATGCTGATGCCGCCCGGCACGTCGATGGGGTTGCTGACCGCGCCCGGCGGCATCTCCTGCGCCACCGCCGCCACCGCGGGGTCGAGCTGGTTGCGCCGCAGCCAGCCGAGGTCGCCGCCTTGCAGCGCCGTCTGGCTCTGGCTGAACTGCGCTGCGACCACCGGGAACGGGGCGCCGGCGCGGAGCTGCGCGATCACCGTGTCGGCGAAGCGCCGGGCGTCGGCGGTTTTCGAGAGGTCGTCGATCGGGATGAAGATTTCGGAAATCCGGAACTCAGGCTTGCCGATCTGGTCCTTGAAGATGCGCAGCTGCTCGGCCACATCCGCGTCGGTGATCTCCGCCTTGGCGCCCAGCTCTTCCCGCAGCACGCGCGTCCAGCCGAGTTGCACCCGCACCTGGTCGATCAGCGTGCGCAGCGCCACCCCCTGGCCGCGCAGGCTGGTGCCCAGCGCGCCCTTGGGCATGCCGTTGCGCTGCTCGATCTCGCCGATGGCCTCGGCGATCTCCCGGTCGCTCACGCCGATGCGGCGGCGCTGCACCTCCTGCAGCCGCAGCCGCTCATCGACCAACTGCTTCAGCACCTGCGGGCGCAGCCGGGCCAGCACTTCGGGCGTGACCGGCAGCCCGGTGCTCAGCGCGAACAGCCGGCCGCGGTTGGACACGTCGTCGTTGGTGATCACGTCCCCGTTCACCACCGCGATGATCTGCATGGCGTCGGCGGTGGGCGCTCCCGGGGGCGCGGCCAGCCGCCGCGGCTGCGCCACGGCCCCTCCGGCGGCGGCCAGCAAAGCGAATAGGATCAAAGTGTTTCGATGGGACATACGCAATCCTCCCCGGCATCATATGCGGTTCACGCCGAACTGGCCGACCGTCTTGAAGGTGATCTGGAACAGCACCGAAGTTGAGCCGTTGTCGCCGTTCAGCGGCGTGTAGCGCCGGTTGTAGCTCACGTCGAAGATGAAGCACTCGTCCTCGTAGCTCGCCCGCACCCCGGCGCTGCTGTACTTCGCCAACTCCAGGTCGCGCCGGACATAGGCGGAGGCCCGGTAGTTGCTGAAAGCCGTGCTGGCCGACACCGTGGCCTCGTTCCGGTGCTGGAAGTAGCTCGCCGGCGTGGTCGGCGTGTCATACAGGAAATACGGGTTCACCGCAGAATAGATGTAGCCGCCCGATACCCGCAGCAGCGGCGCGCCCGCGCTGCCGATCGCATCGGCGAAGCGGATGTTGCCGTTGCGGTTGTCGATCCGCGTCCGCCCCGTGAGGTCCAGCCACGGCGCGGGCGACACCGTGGTGCGTGTCACGATGTCGGACGCCTTGCGCTCCAGTCCCGACCCCACGGGAAACGTGTCGTCCCGCCGGGTGCGGTAGCTTTGGCCCACCAGCCCGTCCACCTGGGCGTTCCCCACCGACCAGTTGAGGTGCAGCGCCACGTTGGCCCGCAAGCCGCCTTCCAGCCGGTCCAGCCCCGGGAAGCGGTTCAAGCTGAACAGGTTCTGGTCCGTGAACTCGAAGTCCAGGCTGTCCTCGTTCGGGATACTTTGGTTGCGCCCGCCCCCAGTGTTGGGGCCGGCGACGAGCTGCACCCGCGGCTCGATCAGCTGCGTGCCCCAGCCGTCGCGCACGAACGGCCAGCGCATGTCCAGCGCCACCTGCGGCTGCGCCCGCGCCGTTTCCGTGCTGCTGTTCCGGGCGAAGTTCGGGTTCTGGTCCAGGCTGCTCGCGTTGTAAGCGGCGCTGTCCACCTGCAGCGTCAGCCCGTACACTTCCCCGAACGCCCCGGCAAATGGGCGCTGCCAATTCAGCGTTGCCGACGCGCGCTGCGTGTTGGTGCCGATCTGCCGGAGCACGTTGAAGTTCTGCGTGTCGAACCGCAGCCGCCCGCCCAGCGCGTCCGGCTCCCCGAAAAAGCTGTACTCATACCGCGGCAGCACATACGGCAGCCGGTTCTGCCGGATGCTGTCCACCAGGCCCTGGTAGGCGATGCTGTCGAGCTTGGTGTAGGCCCCCGTCCCGAACCCCTCGATGAACACCCGGCTGGTCAGCACGTCCGCCCGGTTGTTGATGCGGTAATCCCGCAGGTAGCGCGAGCTGGTCGCCCGGTCGATGTCGAAGCCGTAGCGCCAAGTGTCGTCGTAGGCGAACCGCCCGCGGGCGAAGATGTCGGCCTCGACCTTGCCGAGGTCGCGCCCCACGCCCGCGTCGATGTCCAGGGTGCCGTCGTTGAAGCGGCGGCGGTACTGGACGCCGAGGTTGCCGTATTGCTGGCTGCTGAGCGTCGGCGTGATCGTCGCGTCCGACACGTCGTCGATGGCCCAGAAATACGGCAGCGTCAGGAACGCGCCCAGCCGGCTCGCCTGCCCGAACCCCGGCACCAGGAGGCCGCTTTGGCGCTTCACCGAAGGGTCGGCGTGCCAGAAATACGGGAAATACGCGACCGGCACCCCGTAGATGTCGAGCACGGCGTCGCGATACTCGATCTTCTTGTTCTGGCTGTCCTGCACGCCGGAGCGGGCGCGGATCTGCCACAGCGGCGGCTTGCTCGGGTCGGCTTCGCACAGGTTGCACGTGGAGTACACCACGCGCGACACCTCGTTGATTGCCCCTTCCGTCCGCCGCGCCCCGTTGGCCACCAGCTTGCCGTTCTCGGCCAGGATCGCCCGCATCCCCTTCAGCACGCCGTCGCGCAAGCCTTCCGTCAGCTCCGCGTAATCGCTGAACAGCACCTGCCCGTCCGGCTGCACCATGACCACGTTGCCGGAGGCGGCCGCCACGTTGGTGTTGCGGTCAAACGTGATCTTGTCCGCCCGCAGCACGTTGTCGTTCTGCCACGCTTCCACATTGCCGGACGCGGACACGACGGCGTTGTCGCGGTCGTACTCCACGCGGTCCGCGGTGAACGTCACCGGGTCGGTCCGCGTCAAGGGCTGCGGCGCCACCGTGGGCCGTGCCCGGCGCACCCCGCTGAACTGCGCCTGCGCGTTCGGCGCCGCGAGCACGCCGGCGGCCAGCCCCAGCAGAGCCAGGTGTCGCCCGAAACGGCGCCCAGAACAGCGCATGATGGGGCGCGGCGGCGCGGGGCAGGGGCGGGAAGCGGGCATCGGGCCTCTATACATCCCCGGCCGTGCCGGCAAAAGCCGATCCCGCCGCGCCGCCCCAACCCGAACGCCGCTGTGTCTTGCCGGCATCGCAGCGCATCTCGGCGCGCGGATGCCCGGGCTTTGCCGCACCTGATCGCATTGGCTGGGCAACCCGCGCGCTTCGGGGCCGTTGCACCCCCTTTCGACACTGGAAAACCCAATGCAGCAGCGATGGCCCGGCCACCTGTGGATCGTGCGGCACGGGGAGAGCGCCGGCAACGTCGCCCGCGACGCGGCCATGACGGCGGGCCTCCCGCGCATCGATCTCAGCATCCGCGACGTGGACGTGCTGCTCAGCCCGCTGGGCGAGCGCCAAGCCGACGCGCTCGGCCGCTGGTTCGCCGGCTTGCCCGAGGATCAGCGGCCGGACGCGGTGCTCGTGTCTCCCTACCTCCGCGCCCGCGACACGGCGGCGCGCGTCCACGCGGAAGGCGGCACCCCGGTCCAGCCCGCCCGCTTCGCCGTCGACGAGCGCCTGCGGGAAAAGGAGTTCGGCGTGCTCGACCTGCTCACCCGCATGGGCATCGAGACCGAGTTCCCGGACCAAGCCCGCTTCCGCACCCTGCTCGGCAAGTTCTACCACCGCCCGCCCGGCGGCGAAAGCTGGTGCGACGTGATCCTCAGGCTGCGCAGCCTGCTGGACACCCTGTTCCTGCATCACGAGGGCCAGCGGGTGCTGATCGTCGCGCACCAGGTCGTCGTGCTCTGCCTGCGCTATCTGTTGGAAAACATGGACGAGGCGCAGATCCTCGCCGTGGACCGCGAAGGCGACGTGGCCAACTGCAGCGTCACTGAATACGCGCCAGGCGGCGAGGGCCTGCAGCTTCTCCGCTACAACCATACGATCCCCGTGGAGCGGGAAGGTGAGCAGGTGACGGACGCGCCTGACAGCCCCGTGGCCGCACGATGAAGGCATATATGATCAAGGCGGGACGATGAGCACCGCGATCACCCCGGACCTGCTGCGCGCGATGCCGCTGCCGGCGCCGGGCGAGGACAAGGACCAGCGCGGCCGCGTGCTGGTCGCTGGCGGTAACCGCGCGGTGCCCGGCGCCGCCCTGCTGTCCGCGGAAGCCGCGCTGCGTGCCGGCGCGGGCAAGCTGCAGGTCGCCACCGGGCGCAGCGCCGCGCTCGGCATGGCGATGCTGCTTCCCGAGGCTTTGGTGATGGGCCTCCCGGAAACGGAGGACGGCGACCTCGGCCCGGATGCGGCGGCGGCCTTGGTCAAGGCGGCTGGACGGACGGACGCGCTGCTGCTCGGCCCCGGCATGATGGACCGGGCATCGGCCATGGCGCTGGTGCAGGCCGTGCTCGGTCAACTGGACCCGGGCAGCGCCCCGGCCCTGGTGCTGGACGCCGGCGCCTTGTGCGGCCATGCGGCGCTGCGGGACGCCCTGCGCCCCCATGCCGGCCGCGCCGTGCTGACGCCGCACGCCGGGGAGATGGCGACCATCCTGGACATCGAGCGCGGGGAGGTAGAGGCCGACCCGCCCGGCGCCGGCCGCCGGGCCGCGGCGGCGCTGCAGCAGGTTGTCATCATGAAGGGCGCCCGCACCACGGTGGTCAGCCCGGATGGCCGGGCTTGGGAATATGCGGGCGGCGGCGTGGGCTTGGCCACCAGCGGCTCGGGCGACGTGCTGGCTGGAATCCTCGCCGGCCTGCTCGCCCGCGGCGCGTCGCCCACGGAAGCGGCGTGCTGGGCCGTGTGGCTGCACGGCGAGGCCGGCCTGCGCCTCGCGCAGCGCATCGGCCCGATCGGCTTCCTGGCGCGCGAACTGGCGGCGGAGGTGCCGCGGGTGATGGCAGGGTTGCCGGCGTAACGCGGCGGCTTGCCTTCAAACCAGAGGGCTACCCACCAGATTTTGCCCTGAAATCTATACGGGAACCCCGTATGCATCCTCCATGCACGCGATGGCCGAGACGTCCATTTTTCCTCGGCGGGCTGACGCTTTGTTGGAACGTGAGGATCAGGCGGCTTTGATCAACGCGCTGGCGAGCGACCCTCTGGCGGGCAGCCTGGTTCCCGGTCTGGGCGGCATCCGCAAGCTGCGATTCGCTCCGAGCGGACGGGGGAAGTCAGGTGCTTTCAGGGTCATATACTACGTGGCGGCGGTCAACCGGCCCATTCTGGCGTTGTTGATTTACGCAAAGAACGAACAGGAGAACATCACACCCAAACAGCGCGACGCCCTGCTGGCCTTGATTACAGCAGACGAAGCCGAGCGTCGCGTCGCGTAAACGCAAAGAGAGATTGATGGAGGTTAAGACAATGTCGCCTGACACCGACACCAGCCTGGGCGACGAGTTGGTGGCGTCCCTCGCGGAAGGCATGGCGATCCTTCGCGGCGAGGTTCAGCCGGCGCGTTTTCACCCGGCGCCCGCTGCCGTGGATGTGCGCGCCATACGTAAGGGGCTGGGCTTGAGCCAGTCCGAGTTCGCCCGGCGGTTCGGATTCGGCATCGCCACGATGCGGGACTGGGAGCAAGGGCGTTATCAGCCTGACCAAGCGGCTCGCTCCTATTTGCTGGTGATTGAGCGCGAGCCGGAAGTCGTGGGGCGAGTACTGCAAACCGCCACGGTTTAGCATGGTGGTGCAAGGCTGGATTCCGTGCCGGCCTGCTACAAGGGAAGACATCGACATGCAAGGTGATGGCGCACCCATGAACGACAAGCGTTCAACCGTCTTGCCCAACGGCATCACGGGCCGTCAGGAAACCCCGGCCGTCGCGTTCAACCGTGCGCAAGCACGCCGCGCCGCGGACGGCCTCTTGCGCGCCAGCAAGGGCCTGACGCTCGCCGGACTGTCGATCAAGGAACTGGTCCGGGAAGGACGATGACCCGGGCCCCTGGGTAATCCCCGGTCCCTCCTGCCTGACCCCTACCCATCCTCCAGGTGCAGCAGCAACGCCACCGCCAGCATCAGCCCAGCCCCCGCCGGCGCCCACGCCGCCAGCTCCGCCGGCAGCGCCCCGGACTGCCCGAACTCCTCCGCCACCTTGCTCACCACGAACAGCGCGAACCCCGCCGCAACCCCGCTGCCGATCATCCGCGCCACGCCGCCACGCCGGGTCGCCCGCATGCTGAACCCGGCAGACACCAGCGCCATCGTGCCGCACAGCAGCGGCAGCGCCAGCAACGCCTGGAAATGCAGCCGGTGCCGGATCGCCGAGAACCCCGACCGCTCCAACAAGCCGATGAAGTTCGGCAGCGTCCACACCGAAAGCGTGTCGGGGCTGGCGAAGCTCTCCTGCACCCGGCCCACCGTCAAGTCCGTCGGCAGCCGCGTCGCGCCGATCGGCTCCGGCAGGTGGTCCGCCGTCATCCGCCGCGCATCCTCCAGCGCCCAGTAGCCACGCCCCAGCGTCGCCCGCGTGCTTTCGATCCGGCTCAGCAACCGGTCGGCGCCATCCAGGCGAAACACGCTGACCTCCCGCCCCACCAACTCCTTGCCGCGGAGCGTCACCCCCCGCGCGTGCAGGATCGCGACGCCCGCCGGGTCCAGCTCCCGGTCCGACTGCCGCAGCCACAACTGCCCGCCCTGCAACGCCATCGGCCCGCCGCCGGTGCGGAGGTAGGCGTTGTCCAGCACCTCCGCCCGCGCCAGCATCACGGAAGCCAGCGGGCTGATCCCCGCCGTCGCCAGCGCCCCCAGCAGGGTGGCGCACAGCAGGGGCGCCGCCAGGAACTGCCACGCCGACACCCCTGCCGCCCGCGCCACGATCAGCTCGCTGCTGCGCGTCAACCGCCAGAACGCGAGAATCCCGCCCAGCAGCACCGCGAACGGCAGGATCTGCATGGCGACAAACGGCAGCCGCAAGCCCGCGATCTCCGTCACCAGGCCAAAGGTCGCGTCGGGCTTGGTGGCGGAGCGGCGCAGCAGCTCGATGAGGTCGAACAGCGACACGATGCCCGCCAGCGCCGCCAGCATGGCGAGCACGGACAGTAGGAACTGCCGGGCGATGTAAAGCGACAGGGTCACGGCCACGGCGCGCGCCCTACAACCCGGCGCGGCTCAGGCCGGCCACCGGGGGCCGCCGCGC
>CALMVT010000452.1 GCA_937873175.1 uncultured Acetobacteraceae bacterium
CAATCCCGCGCCGGTCACGGGGACATAAGAGACAATCCGCAAAGCGTCAAGCGGGAAGATGAAAAGACCCACCCTGAAACTTCAGGCACCCCCAAAACCACGCCCCGCACCACCCAGCAAAGCCAGCCCACAAGGCCGCCCCACCCCTCACGCCGCAACCCGTCACCCAGCCGTCCAACCCCCATCCATCGATAAAGAAGAACCCGTCAACGTGCGAGAGGCCCCGGAGCATAAAAACACCACCAAGCCACCAATGCTCTCCGGAACCGTGAACTCAACCATCGGCTGTTTCTCGGAAAGCAGCGCGCGCTTCACCGTCTCGATGTCCGACCCCTCACGCGCCGCCCTCGCATCGAGCTGCGCCTGCACCAAAGGCGTTAGCACCCAGCCGGGACAAATCGCGTTGACCGTGACCCCCGTGTTCGCCAGCTCGATCGCCGCCACCTTGGTCAATCCAACCAAGCCGTGCTTCGCCGCGACGTAGGCGGACTTTTGCGCACTGCCGACCAACCCATGCGCTGAGGCGATGTTGATGATGCGCCCCCAGCCCTTGCCGGTCATGCCGGGGATCGCCGCCTGCATGGCATGGAAAGCGGCCGACAGATTTACCGCAATGACCGCGTCCCAACGCTCGACCGGGAAGTCCTTGATCTCAGCCGTATACTGGATGCCAGCGTTGTTCACCAAGACATCCAGCCCACCCAACGCCGCCGCCGTTCGCCGCACCAGCCCGGAGACTTGCGTGGGCTGCGCCAGGTCGGCGCTATCGTACTCCACCCGCACATCGAGGTCCCGCGCCAACTCCGCGCGGAGCGCCTCAATGGCTCCGGCCTCGCCGAAGCCGTTCAGCATCAGGTCGGCGCCTTGCTCACCGAGGCAGCGGGCAATGCCCAGGCCGATGCCGCTCGTGGACCCGGTGACGAGCGCCACCTTGCCGGACAAGCTCTTCGTGCCAGAAGCCATGAAACTCTCCACCTATTGTCGTCGGGGGCAAGCTATGCGTGAAGCGAACCTATGCGTGAAGAGCCTGGGCGCGCATGTGAGAACCCGGTGGCCAAGGGGAAGCGGGTGGGACGACTGATTCACGGCGCCATGGCCGCAGCCGCCTCGGCGGTCAGCGTCCCCGCAACGCCCTGACAACGCCCGGCATGCCCACCCTGCCCGCCTTGGCGCCGCTGCGCCACGCCGTGTTCCGGTCGCTGTGGATCGCCAACGTCGTCACGGCGCTCGGCACCTGGATGCAGAACACCGGCGCGGGCTGGCTGATGACCAGCCTGTCGCCCAACGCGCTGAGCATCAGCCTGATCCAGGCGGCGACCATCACGCCCGCGCTGCTGCTGGCCTTGCCCGCCGGGGCGCTGGCCGACACGTTGGACCGCCGCTTGTTCCTCATCGCCACGCAGGCCGCGACGATGGCCGCGGCGGTCATCTTGGCCGGGCTGACCTATGCCGGGCTGATCGCGCTGACATTCGCCATCGGTGTCGGGTCGACGATGTATCAGCCCGCCTGAGGTGCCACGGTGCCCGAGGTCGTGCCGCGGCAGAGCCTGGTACAAGCCATCGCGCTCGACCGCATCGGCTTCAACCTGGCCCGCGCCCTTGGCGCGGCGCTGGGCGGCGTCTTGGTGCTGTTTGGCGGCCCGGCCTTGGCGTTCTCGTTGTATGCCGTGTCCTTTCTCGCCGGCATCGCTGCCCTGCTGGGCTGGCGGCGCACGCCGCAGCCCACCGGCTTGCCGCGGGAGCGCCTGCTCAGCGCCATGCGCGCCGGCATGCGCTTCACCCGGCACAACCCCGCCATGCAGGCGGCCGTGCTTTGCGCCGTCGCGTTTTTCCTGCCCTGCGCCGCGCCTTGGGCTCTGCTGCCCTTGGTGGTGCGGGCGCAACTGGGCCTGGGCGCCGGCAGCTTCGGGGTGTTGCTCGGCTCCATGCTGCCGCAGTCCCACGGCCGGGTGCTTGAAACCATGCGCTACCGGGTCGCCCCGACCAAGCGCAGTTCCTGGACGCCATGCTGCATGTTGCAGCACGCCCGTGGGCGTGCCGGGGCGCTCGACTGGCGGCCGTATGAGGACATCGCCCATCCCGAGAGCTGGCTTGAGGCTTGGCCCGTGGAGAGCTAGACCGACCACCTGCACGAGGCCCACCGCCTTTCCGACCGGGACCGCCTGGTGCTGGCCCGAGTCAGCGCTTACCATGATGCCGCGGCACCGCTGCCATGCCGCTACATCGCCGTTGAGCCTGGACCGCGTGCATCCCAACTTCCAAGCAGTGCGGCCAGCCTGGCAACGCACGCCGGCTCCGCGCGTTGAGCCGGCTTACCCCATTCAGGAGACAACGATGGCTGACCAGCCAAGCGACCTCAAGGACCAAACCCAGGGCGCCCGCCTGCACAAGACCAACAACGACCTGAAGAACAACGCCAAAGCGGTGTCGATGGAACTGCTGCAGGCCCGCATGGCCGACGGCATCGACCTCGCCCTGATCACTAAGCAGGCCCATTGGAACCTCAAGGGTCCGCAGTTCATCGGCGTGCACCTGATGCTCGATAAGTTCCGCGAAGAGCAGGACGAGTGGACGGACATGATGGCTGAGCGCATCACCCAGCTCGGCGGCACCGCCCGCGGCACCGTGCAAGAGGTCAACCGCGAAACGAGCCTGCCGCCGTATCCGACGGACATCTACGCCATTGCCGACCACATCAAGGCATTGATCGAGCGCTACGCCGCCTGCGCGAACGCGATCCGCAAGAACATCGAGGACACGGATGAGGCCGGCGATGCCGACACCGCCGACCTGTTCACCGAGGTATCCCGCGGGTTGGACAAGCAGCTTTGGTTCCTGGAAGCGCATACCCAGGAGCCGTCGGGCACGTTCCGTAACTAAAATGTCGCGGGCCGCGTCCCACGCGGCCCGCCTTCGGCCGAAACCCTTGCCCGGCTGAGTGCAACGCATTAGCTTTGCCTCAGATTCGGGAACACAACATGAACGATCTGCTTTCGCCGCTGGACAGCAGCCGACCCAGCGACAGCTACTCCGCGCGTGACATCGAGGTGCTTGAGGGGCTTGAGCCGGTGCGCCGGCGTCCCGGAATGTATATCGGCGGCACCGACGAGGCCGCGCTGCATCACCTCGCGGCCGAGATCCTGGACAACGCGATGGATGAGGCCGTGGCCGGCCATGCAAGTTCGATCGACGTGTCGCTTGAGGCCGGAAACTGGCTGCTGATCCGCGACAACGGCCGTGGCATCCCGGTCGATCCGCATCCGAAATTCAAGAACCTGAGCGCCTTGGAAGTGATCCTGACCACCCTGCACTCGGGCGGCAAGTTCGGCGGCAAGGCGTATGCCACGTCCGGCGGACTGCACGGCGTCGGCAGTTCCGTGGTCAACGCCTTGTCGGACGAGATGGAGGTGGAGGTCGCGCGGGACCGCGTGCTATGGCGGCAAAGCTATCGGCGCGGCAAGCCGGCGACCAAGCTTACCCAGGCCGGGGCGACGCAGAACCGGCGCGGCACGACCATCCGCTTCCACCCAGACCCTGAGATCTTCGGGCCGCTGGCCTTCAGCCCGTCCCGGCTCTACCGGCTGTGCCGGTCCAAGGCGTACCTGTTCCGCGGCGTGCGGATTCGCTGGACCTGCGACTCGCGCCTGCTGACAGGCGCGGCCGACGTGCCCGCGGAAGCCGTGCTGCACTTCCCCGGCGGGCTGCGCGACAGCTTGCAGGAAGACATCGGCGAACTGGCGCGCGCCGTGCCGGACGTGTGGGCCGGGGAGGCCGACCTGCCTGCCGCCGCCGACGGTAGGACCGGCGGCCGGGTCGAGTGGGCGGTCGCCTGGCTCGAAAACGCGGACGGCTTCCTGCACTCCTATTGCAACACCGTGCCCACGGCGCAAGGCGGCACGCACGAGGCCGGGTGCCGCGCGGCGCTGCTGAAGGGCTTGCGCGCCTGGGGCGAGCAACGCGGCAACCGCCGGGTCGCCCAGGTGACGGCGGAGGACCTGCTGGGCCAGATGGTCGGCAAGCTGTCAGCCTTCGTGCGCGACCCGCAGTTCCAGGGCCAGACCAAAGAGAAGCTGACCAGCCCCGAGGCCGCCCGCCTCATGGAAACGGCGCTGCGCGACCGCTTCGATCATTGGCTGGCCGGCAACCCGGCCCAGGCCGACAACCTGCTGACCTTCGTGATCGAGCGCGCCGAGGACCGCCTGCGCCGCCGCGAGGTGAAGGACGTCAGCCGCAAGACCGCGACCCGGCGCCTGCGCCTGCCGGGCAAGCTTGCGGATTGCACGCTGGAAAGCCGGGACGCCACGGAAATCTTCTTGGTGGAGGGCGACAGCGCCGGCGGCTCCGCCAAGCAGGCGCGCAACCGGAACACCCAGGCGGTGCTGCCGCTCCGGGGCAAGATCCTCAACGTCGCCAGCGCCAGCGCCGACAAGCTGCGGCAGAACCAGGAACTGAAGGACCTGATCGAAGCCCTGGGCTGCGGCGTGGGCGATCGGTTCGACCGGGCCAAGCTGCGCTACGGCCGGGTGATCATCATGACGGACGCCGACGTGGACGGCGCGCACATCGCCTCCCTGCTGATGACCTTCTTCTACCGGGAATTGCCGGAGCTGGTGCAGCATGGGCACATCCACCTGGCGCAGCCGCCGCTTTACCGGCTGACCCAGGGCGCCAAGTCGATCTACGCCATGGACGACGCCGACAAGGACCGGCAGATGAAGCGCGGCTTCAAGGCCGGCAGCAAGGTCGAGGTCAGCCGCTTCAAGGGCCTCGGCGAGATGCCGCCCGCGGCGCTCAAGGAAACCACCATGGACCCGGCGAAGCGCACTCTGCTCAAGGTTGTGGCCGCGCCCGAGAACCGACACGTCACGAGCACGCTCGTTGAAAGCCTGATGGGCCGCCGCCCAGAGCTGCGCTACCAGTTCATCCAGGAGCGCGCCCGCACCGTCGAGGAGATCGATGTCTGATAGGCCGCTGCCCGCGACGGAGGCGACAAGCGCGCGCTTCGCCGCCATGGACGCTTGGGCGTCTCCAGATATCCTGGACGCGCTGCTGGAAGGCCAGATGGCGGCCGTGGCCGCGGTGCGCCCGGCCCTGCCCGCCCTGGCCGCCGCCGCGGACGCCGCGGCCGGGCGACTGCAGGATGGCGGACGCCTCGCCTATGCCGGGGCCGGCACATCTGGCCGGATCGCCGTCCAGGACGGCGCCGAGCTGACACCCACCTTTGCCTGGCCCCGCGACCGGCTGGTGTTCTTTATGGCCGGCGGCGACTCCGCGCTGATCGAGGCGGTGGAGAATGCTGAGGACCGGGACGACCTGGCCCGGCGCGACGTGGCCCGGACCGGGCTGGGTCCGCCCGATGTCTTGCTGGCCCTCGCCGCCAGCGGTGCCACGCCCTACACCCTGGCCTGCCTGCAAGCCGCCCGGGGCGCCGGGGCGCTTACGGTTGCCATCGCCCACAGCCCGGGGGCGCCCCTGATCGTCGCCGCCGACCATCCGATCCTGATCGAAACTGGGGCGGAGCCGATTGCTGGGTCCACCCGCATGAAGGCCGGCACCGCGCAGAAGGTGGCATTGAACCTGTTCAGCACGGCGCTCATGGTTCGGCTCGGCCGGGTGTATCGCGGCCAGATGGTCGATATGGCCGCCCGCAACGCCAAGCTGCGCGCCCGCGCCGTCCGGATGTTGCAGACCCTGTCAGGCTGCACGCCGGACGCCGCGGTCGCCGCGCTCTCGGAGGCCGACGGCACCGTCAAGACCGCCATGCTGATCCTCCGCGGCCTCAGCCGGGCGGATGCGGAGGCGCTGCTGGCTCGACATCGCGGCCAACTGCGCCCGGCGCTCGACGCCTTGTAGCCCGGCCCCTCTTAAAGCCCAGCTTGGGTCACGAACTTGATGTTAAGGTAACCCTCGATCGCCTCCGTCCCGCCCTCGCTGCCATAGCCGCTGTCCTTCACGCCGCCGAACGGCACCTCCGGCAAGGCCAGCCCGATGTGGTTGATCGTCACCATCCCGGCCTCAAGCGCCGCGCCGATGGAGGCGGCGGTCTTGGCCGACCGGGTGAACGCATAGCTCGCCAGCCCGAACGGCAGCCGGTTCGCCTCCGCCACCACGTCCTCCATGCCGGAAAACGGGGCAACAAGGGCGAGCGGCCCGAACGGCTCCTCGTTCATCACCCGCATCTCCGGCGTCACGCCCGTCAGAACCGTTGGCTCGAAGAAGTTGCCCTTGTTGCCGATGCGCTTGCCGCCGGCGCGGACCTCCGCACCCTTCTGCACGGCGTCGGCGATGAAGCCCTCCATCGCCTGCACCCGGCGCGGGTTGGCGAGCGGCCCCATCTGCGTGCCCTCCGCCATGCCGTCTCCCACCTTGATCGCCCCCGCCGCCGTGGCGAAGCCCTCGACGAACTGATCGAACACGGAATCCTGCACCAGGAAGCGCGTCGGGCTGACGCAGACCTGCCCGGCGTTGCGGAACTTCGCCGCCGCGAGCTGCTTGGTGGCCGCCGCTACGTCTGCGTCCCCGAACACGATCGCCGGGGCGTGGCCGCCAAGCTCCATCGTCACCCGCTTCATGTGCGCGCCGGCCAGCGCGGACAACTGCTTGCCCACCGCGGTGGACCCGGTGAACGAAATTTTGCGGATCACCGGATGCGGGATCAGGTATCCGGAAATCTCCGCCGGCACCCCGAATACCAACTGCACCACCCCCGGCGGCAGCCCGGCGTCCACGTAGCACTGCACCAAGGCCGCGAGCGACGCCGGCGTTTCCTCCGGCCCTTTCACGATCACCGAGCAGCCTGCCGCGAGCGAGATCGCGATCTTGCGGTTGGCCTGGTTGATCGGGAAGTTCCACGGCGTGAACGCCGCCACCGGCCCGACCGGCTCCCGCAGGGAAAGCTGGTAAACGCCCTCCGCCCGCGCCGGGATCACCCGGCCGTAGGTGCGCCGCGCTTCCTCCGCGAACCAGTCGATGATGTCGGCGCCGGCCAGCGTTTCCATGCGGGCTTCCGTCAGCGGCTTGCCCTGCTCCATGGTCATCAGCGGCGCGATGGTGTCGGCCCGGCTGCGCAGCAGGTCGGCGGCGCGGCGCATGGCCTTTGACCGGTCAAACGCCGAGGTGCGGCGCCACGCGGCAAACCCGCGCTCGGTGGCGGCCAATGCCCGGTCGAGGTCGGCCTGCTCCGCATGCGCGACGGTGCCGTTTTCGTCACCCGTCGCCGGGTTCATCACCGGAAGCGTCTTGCCGGACGCGGCGCCCGTCCAAGCCCCGTCGATGTGCAGCAGCACGTCTGGATAGTCCATGTTTGCCTCCCTGACCGTTTTTCCGACCATGCGCCGAAATCACAAGCCAGCCAAAGCGGCGGCGCGCGCCTTGGTTCCCCGCCAGCAAAGGGCATATCCGGGGCATGCTCGACACGATTGGCTCACCCGCGCCCACCTTGAACCCCTGGCTGGCCGATGTGACCGCGCCGCCGATCCCGGCTGCGCATGGCTGGGCTGCGCGCTATAGCGGGTCGTGCGGCCCGATGCTCGATCTGTGCCAGGCCGTGCCGGGCTACCCGCCCCATCCGCAAATTCTCCGCCACTTGGCCGATGCCGCCGGTGACCCGGCATCCGCCAAGTACGGCTTGATCAACGGCGACGCCCCGTTGCGGGACGCCTATGCCGCGCAGGTGTCCGGTCTTTACGGCGGGACGGTGCACCCAGATCAGGTTGCGATTACCGCCGGGTGCAACCAGGCGTTCTTCCTCGCCATGGTGGCCATCGCCCGTGCCGGCGACACGGTGCTGTTGCCGACGCCGTGGTTCTGGAACCATCAGCAGACCTGCACGATGCTGGGCATCACCCCACGGGCCTTGCCCTGCGCCGCCAATGCCGGCTTCGTGCCCGACCTGGAGCAAGCGGAGGTGCTGCTCGATTCCAGCGTCCGCGCCATCGTGCTGATCACACCGAACAACCCGACCGGCGCCGTGTATCCGCCTGCGGTGATCGAGGGTTTCGCCGCGCTTTGCCGGCGCCGGGGCATCTGGCTCATTCTTGACGAGACGTATCGCGACTTCCTGCCGGACGGCCAGGACCGCGCGCACGGCCTGTTTGCCGATCCCGGTTGGGCGAGCAGCGTCATCCAGCTTTACAGCTTCTCCAAGGCGTATTGCGTGCCGGGCCATCGCCTCGGCGCGGTGGTCGCCGGGGCAGAGCTGGTGCAGCAGTTCATGAAGGTGCTGGACTGCATGCACATCTGCCCGCAACGGGCCGGCCAGGCGGCGCTACGCTGGGCCATCGACGCGCTTCCCGACTGGCGCGACGCCAACCGCCGCACGATCAACGCCCGCGCCGCGTCGATGCGGCAGGCCCTGCAGCGCCTGCCCGAATGGCGCCTGGAGTCGCTCGGCGCCTACTTCGCCTATATCCGCCACCCGTTTCCCGGCACGCCCGCGGCGGGGGTCGCCGAGGCGCTTGCGGTGGAGCGCGGCGCGCTGTGCCTGCCCGGCAGCGCGTTCGGCCCCGGCCAGGAGCAGCACCTGCGCATTGCCTTTGCCAACACGGACACGGACACCATCCCGCAGGTGGCCGATCGCCTGGCCGGCCTGCGCCGGGCGATGTAGCGGCAGGAAGTCTGGATTTGCGGGGATGGTGGGCGGTACAGGGATTGAACCTGTGACCCTCGCGATGTCAACACGATGCTCTACCGCTGAGCTAACCGCCCTCGAGTCAGATTAGATCATACGGACCCGATGACGCAAGGCGACCCGCCAGCCATATGCTTCGGAAACGTGACAGACACGGCGGCTGTGGGTTGAATAGGAATATGGACACTTCAGCCGCGCCGCACTCTCAGATCACGATGCCGCCCTATCTGATCATCCGTCCCGCGCGGCAGACCGCCCCGCTGGTGTTCGCGTCGCCCCATTCCGGGCAGAACTACCTGCCGGAGTTCCAGCAGGCGGCGCGGCTCGACCCCGCCGGGCTGCGCCGCAGCGAGGACAGCTTTGTCGATGAGCTGTTCGGCCTCGCACCAAACCACGGCGCGCCGCTGATCGCCGCCACCTTCCCGCGCGCCTACTGCGACCCGAACCGGGAAGCGTGGGAGCTCGACCCCGCGATGTTCGACGACGCGCTGCCGGATTGGGTCAACACCACCAGCGCCCGCGTGGGCGCTGGGCTGGGAACGATCGCCCGCGTGGTGGCAAGCGGGGAAGCCATCTACCGCGGCAAGCTGCGGTTCAGCGACGCGGCGGAGCGGATTCATGCCTGCTGGGAACCCTACCATCTCGGCCTGGCCGCGCTGATCGAGGCGACCCGGCAGGAGTTCGGCGCCTGCCTGCTGATCGACTGCCATTCCATGCCGGGCCAGGGCTGCGGGCGCAGCGCGTTGCCGGACGCGCCGGACTTCGTGCTTGGCGACGCCCACGGCACCGCCTGCTCCCCCCGCGTAACCCGGCGGGTGGAGGCCGTGCTGACCGGGTTCGGCTACCGCGTGCGCCGCAACGACCCTTATGCCGGCGGCTACGTCACCCGGCACTACGGCCGCCCGCGGGAGCGCGTGCACGCCTTGCAGATCGAGATTGCGCGCAGCCTCTACATGGACGAGGCCCGCTTCGAGCGGGCCGCCACGTTCGGCGCCATCCGGCAGCATCTGGGCCAACTTGCCGCCGAACTCGCGTCCTCCGCGGCGGAGCTGCTGGCAGGCTGAATCCGCCGCCGCATTCACGGATTGTTCATCGGAATGCTGCATCCTTCTGGCCATGCGTATGCTGTTCCTGGCCGTCCTGCTTGCCATGCCGTGTCTCGCCCGGGCTGCCGACCTGCCCGCGGCGCCCTTTGCCCAATGCCGTGCGGCCATCGCGGCGGCGGAACGCTCGACCGGCGTTCCCGACCGCTTGATGCAGGCCATCGGCGCCGTGGAAAGCGGGCGTCGCGAGGCCAGCGGCATCGTCTCGGCCTGGCCCTGGACCATCAACGCGGAGGGCGTCGGCTCCTTTTACGACAGCAAGGCAGAGGCGATGGCGGCCGTCACCGTGCTGCGGGCGCGGGGCGTGCGGTCCATCGACGTGGGCTGCATGCAGGTCAACCTAATGTATCACGCCAGCGCGTTCTCCTCCTTGGAGGAAGCCTTCGACCCCGGCGTCAACGCCCGCTACGCCGGCCGCTTCCTGCAAAGCCTGCAGGCGAAAACCGGGTCCTGGCCCGGCGCGGCGGCCGGGTACCATTCCTTGACGCCCGAGGTCGGCGCGGATTACGGGCGTAAAGTGCTGGCTTTGTGGGCCAAGCCGGACTTCCGGCCGCCGCCCGGCGCGGACTTCCCCATTCGGCAGGCCCTGCTGCAGCCTCCGCCTCCCGCACCTACGCACGCCCCTGTGCCCGTTCCGCCCGCCAGCACGGCCGTCGCGTTTGCGCCAACCACCCGGATCATCCCCCTGCCCCCCTCGATCGCGCCGGCACCGGGCGTGGGCGGCGGCCACGGGCTTGACGCCTACCGTGCCGCGCCCACCCGGCTCGCGGCGCGGATGATACCGGGACGGCCCAACACGAACTCATGATGTGCGGCGGCTGAAGCGCAGCCGCGGCGTCGGCGGGACGTGGTGGCAACCTTTGGATGCTGGCGCAAACGGAAGCCATGCCCTCATACTGCGAAGACGAACAACGCCGGGACCCATGCGTTCATTTGCTTCCATGCTTGCCGCTGCCGCCCTGCTGATCGCCTTGGGGCCGATTGCGCCGGTCCAGGCCCAGGCGCCGGGCGGGGCCGGCGTGCCGGTCACGGTTGTGTCGCCCGTCCGGGAGGACGTGCCGGTGCTCGCCCGCGCCATCGGGACCGTGCAGGCGTTCCAGTCCGTCCTGGTGCGGGCACGCGTGGATGGAACCCTCGACAAGGTGCTGTTCACCGAAGGGCAGCAGGTGCGGGTCGGCGACCTACTGGCCCAGCTTGATCCCCGGCCCTACCAGGCGGCGCTGGACCAGGCAGTCGCCAAGCGGGCGGCGGATGCGGCGCTGCTGGCCAATGCCCGCGGCGATCTGGTCCGCTACGCCGACCTGGCGCAAACCCAGACCGCATCCCGCCAGCGGCTCGACCTGCAGCGCGCCAACGTTGCCCAGGCCGAGGCCAACGTCCAGGGCGGCGACGCCGCGGTCAACGCCGCCCAGCTCAACCTTGAGTTCACCAAGATCACCGCCCCGCTGGAAGGCCGCGTCGGTTTGCGCCAGATCGACCCCGGCAACTATATCCGCGCCGCCGACCCGGCCAGCAGCGGCATCGTTGCCATCACGCAGATCCATCCCATTGCCGCGCTCTACACCTTGCCGCAGGACATCCTGCCGCAGCTCCAGCAGGCGATGCGGGGGGGCAAGCTACAGGTGACCGCCTTTAGCTCGGACGATCGGACGGAGCTGAGCGAGGGCGAGCTGCTGACCATCGACAGCACGATCGATCCCACAACCGGCACGATCAAGCTGAAGGCGGTGTTCGCGAACGGGGATGACAACCTGTGGCCGGGCCAGTTCGTGAACCTCCGCACCCGGCTCGATACCCGGCGAGGCGCCCTGACGCTTCCTTCCGCCGCCGTGCAGCGTGGCCAGGACGGATTATACGTGTTCGTGGTGAAGCCTGACAACACCGCCGCCTTGCAGCCGGTCGAAGTGGCGCAAGATGACGGACGGGTTGCCGTTATTGCCAAGGGGTTGAACGGGGGCGAGCGGGTCGTGCTGGCCGGGCAGTCCCGGCTGTCGGTCGGCGCGCACGTCGTGGCGACCGAGGCGAAACCCGCCAGCTAGGCCGGGCAAAGGGACGACGCCGCCATGAGCATTTCAACCCCGTTCATCCGCCGCCCGGTCGCGACCACGCTGCTGATGGCGGCCATCCTGCTGGTCGGCATCGCCGCTTACCCGCTGCTGCCGGTGGCGCCCCTGCCCCGCGTCGAGTTCCCGACCATCCAGGTCACGGCCAGCTTGCCCG
The DNA here is from genome assembly GCA_937873175.1 of uncultured Acetobacteraceae bacterium. Classification (GTDB taxonomy): domain Bacteria; phylum Pseudomonadota; class Alphaproteobacteria; order Acetobacterales; family Acetobacteraceae; genus CAHJXG01. The sequence continues at coordinate 11,953 of CALMVT010000452.1, forward strand.
GCGCCAGCCCGGAAACCATGGCCTCCACCGTGGCCCAGCCGTTGGAGCGGCAATTCGCGCAGATCGCGGGCGTGGCGCAGATGACCTCCGTCAGCGTCAACGGCTCGACGCAGGTGGTGGTGCAGTTCGACCTTGATCGCAACATCGACGGCGCGGCGCTGGACATCCAGGCCGCCATCAACAACGCCGGCGGGCAGCTCCCGCGCAACCTCCCCAACCCGCCCACCTTCCGCAAGGTGAACCCGGCCGACAGCCCCATCTTGATCCTGGCGGTGCAGTCGGAAGTGCTGCCGCTGATCGAGGTGGACGACTACGCCGACAATATCCTGAGCCAGCAGATCTCGCAGATCGCCGGGGTGTCCCAGGTGACCATCGGCGGCGAGCAGAAGCGGGCGATCCGCGTGCAGGTCGATCCGGGGCGCCTCGCCGCCATGGGCATGACCTTGGAGGACGTGCGCCAACTGCTGGTCACCACGACGGTGGATGCGCCCAAAGGCACGCTGGACGGGGCGCGGCAGGCGTTTGCGATCTACGCCAATGACCAGCTCACCAAGGCGCATGAGCTGAACAACGTCGTCCTGTCCTGGCGCAACGGCGCCCCGGTGCGGGTGCGCGACATCGGCACGGCGGTGGACGGCCCGGAGAACGCCCGCCTCGCCGGCTGGCAGAACGGCAAGCGCGGCATCCAGCTCCTGATCTTCAAGCAGCCCGGCGCCAACGTGATCGACACGGTGGAGCGGATCAAGGAGTCGCTGCCCAAGCTGCGCGCCGCCATTCCACCCTCCGTCACGGTGGAAACCATCGTGGACCGTACCGTGACCATCCGCGCGTCGCTGCATGAAGTGCAGTTCACCTTGCTGCTGTCGGTCGCCCTGGTCGTCATGGTGATCTTCTTGTTTCTCCGCAACGTTTGGGCAACGGTGATCCCCAGCGTCACCGTGCCGCTCGCCCTCGTCGGCACCTTCGCCGTCATGTATCTATGCGGCTACAGCCTCAACAACCTGACCCTGATGGCGCTCACCATCGCCGTGGGCTTCGTGGTCGATGACGCCATCGTCATGCTGGAAAACATCTACCGCCACATCGAGGACGGCATGTCGCCCGCCGACGCCGCCCTGAAGGGCGCGGGGGAGATCGGCTTCACCATCATCTCCATCAGCCTTTCGCTGATCGCGGTGTTCATCCCGCTGCTGCTGATGGGCGGCATCGTTGGGCGGTTGTTCCGCGAATTCGCCATGACGGTCGCGATTGCCGTGATGGTCTCGGCCGTGGTGTCGCTGACGCTCACGCCCATGATGTGCTCGCGCTTCCTCAAGCACCATTCGGACCAGCACGGTTTGCTGTATCGCATGGTCGAGCGGTTCTTCGACGCGCTGCTGGCCGGTTATCGGCGCACCCTGGATGTGGCCCTGCGTTTCCAGTTCACGACGCTGATGGCGTTCTTCGCCACCCTCGCCTGCACAATTTTCCTTTATATCCAGATCCCGAAGGGCTTCTTCCCCACCCAGGACACCGGCGTGCTGGTCGGGCTGACGGAAGCCGCGCAGGACGTGTCGTTCGCCGAGATGTCCCGCCGCCAGGTCGCCGCCGCCCGGGTGATCGCCAGCGACCCGGCTGTTGCCGCCGTGTCGTCCAGCATCGGCGCCGGGCTTGGCGGGCAGACCGGCAACAACGGCCGGATTTGGACCACCCTCAAGCCGTTCAAGGACCGCGACGCTTCGGCGCAGCAGGTGATCGTGCGCCTGCGCCCCCAACTTGCCGGGATCGAGGGCATCAAGGTGTTCTTCCAGGCGGCGCAGGACATCAACATCGGCGGGCGCCTCGCCAAGACGCAATACCAGTACACGCTGCAGGATGCGGACCTGGCCGAACTTTACGAGTGGACGCCCAAGATCCTGGCCAAGCTGCGGGAGCTTCCCATGCTGCGCGACCTGGCGACCGACCAGCAGATTGCCGGGACTACCGCGACGCTCACCATCGACCGCGACCGCGCCGCGCGCTTCGGCATCCAGCCGCAGGTGATCGACGACACGCTGTATGACGCCTTCGGCCAGCGCCAGGTCGCGCAATACTCGACTCAGCTCAACACGTATAAGGTCATCCTGGAGGTGCCGCCCGACATGCAGGGCGACATCAACACGCTTGGCAAGCTCTACGTCCGGGCGCGGGACGGCGCCACCGTGCCGCTGTCCACCTTTGCCACGCTGGACACCAAGCCGGTCAAGCCGCTCGCGATCTCGCACCAAAGCCAATTTCCCGCCGTGACCCTGTCGTTCAACCTGGAACCCGGGGCGGCGTTGGGCGACGCGGTGGATGCCATCAACGCCGCCATGGCCGAGCTTGGCGCGCCCGCCACCCTGCGCGGCACCTTCCAAGGCACCGCCCAGGCGTTCCAGGCATCGCTCGGCACCCAGCCCTATCTCATCGCTGCCGCCCTGATCGCCGTGTACATCATCCTGGGCGTGCTGTATGAAAGCTTCATCCTGCCCATCGCGATCCTCTCGACCCTTCCTTCCGCCGGCGTGGGCGCGTTGCTGATGCTGATGGCCGCGGGCTACGACCTTTCGGTGATCGCCTTGATTGGCGTCATCCTGCTGATCGGCATCGTGAAGAAGAACGGGATCATGATGGTGGATTTCGCGATCAGCGCGGAGCGCCAGGGCGGCGCCACCCCGCGCGATGCCATTCGCGAGGCGTGCCTGAAACGCTTTCGGCCCATCCTGATGACGACGATGGCGGCCCTGCTTGGCGGCTTGCCGCTGATGCTCGGGAGCGGCGCCGGGTCGGAGATTCGGAAGCCCCTGGGCTACGCCATGGTGGGCGGCCTGCTGCTCAGCCAGCTTCTGACGCTCTACACGACCCCCGTTGTTTACCTTTACCTCGACCGCATGCAGCGTTGGCTGTCGCCGACCCGGCGCAGGACGATGCCCAGACTGGCCGGCAAGATCGGCGCCACGGCTGACTGACATGCCCCCCGACACGATTCCAGCCGCACTCGCCCGCCTGGTGCCGGCCATGCAGGCCCGCGCGGCGGCACTCGACGCGGAGGAGGCGTTTCCGGAGCAGGATTTCCAGGCGCTGCACGAGCTTGGCGTGCTCAAGGCGCCGCTGCCGACCAGCCAGGGCGGACAAGGCGCCGGCACCGAACCCGGCGGCATGGACCTGATCCTCCGCATCCTGACGACCCTGGGACAGGGCAACCTGGCCGTGGGCCGGCTGTTCGAGGCTCACGTCAACGCGCTCAAGCTGATCACCGCCTACGGCACGCCCGCGCAGGTCGGGCACGCCGCGGCGGAGGTGCGGGACGGCCACCTGTTCGGCCTTTGGGTCACGGACCCGCCGGGGCAAACTTTGCAGCTCAGCGACGGGTCGCTGAATGGCAGCAAGGGGCCATGCTCGGGCGCCGGGCACGTCGCGCGCGCCCTGGTGACGGTGGACACCGCGGCCGGGTCGCGGATGGCGGTCGTCGCCGTGGACCGCAGCATTTTCATCGAGCCGAAGCGAGGCGCCCTGCAAGGGATGCGGGCCGCCGTCAACGGCGTTGCGCATTTCCGGGGCACGCCGCTGCCGGAAGACGCGCTGATCGGCGGCCCCGGCGATTACCTGCGCGAGCCGCTGCTGTCCACGGGCGCATGGCGCACCATCGCGGTGACGCTGGGCGGCCTCGATGCGCTTGTTTGGGCGACCCGGGACCAGCTTGCGCGCCGGGGCCACCAGGCCGCGCCGCTGCAGCAGGACCGATTTGGCCGCATGCTGATCGCGCAGGAAACCGCCCGGCTCTGGACCGCCGCCGCGGCAGAGCGCGCCGAGGCCAGCAAAGCGCCGGTTGCCGACCAGGTGGCCTACGTCAACCTTGCGCGGATCGCCGTTGAGACCGCCTGCCTGGACGCCATGCGGCTGGCGCAGCGAGCCTTGGGCCTCACGGCCTTTCTGCGGCCCAACCCGGTGGAGCGCCTGCTGCGCGACCTCGCGGTTTACCTGCGCCAGCCCGCGCCCGACTCCGTCCTGACCGAAGCCGCATACCACGCCTTTTCCGCATGATCTCCGCGGCGCAGGCGTTCGAGGCCATGGCTGACTTGCCGGTGGTGCCGCTCCATGCGGTCACGGGCGGCAAGCCGGCCCTGATCCTGGCGCCGCATGCGGACGACGAATCGCTGGGCTGCGGCGGCCTGATCGCCGCCGCCTCGGCTGCGGGGCATCCGCCCCTCGTGCTGATCCTGACTGACGGCACGGGGTCGCATCCCAACTCCCGCGCCTACCCTCCTGCCCGCTTGAAAAGCGTGCGGGAACAGGAGGCGTCCGACGCGGTTGGCATCCTCGGCCTCCCACCCGATCGCCTCGGCTTCCTTGGGCTACGCGACACCGCGGCGCCCACTGAAGGCGAAGGGTTCGATGCCGCAGTCGCCGCGATCCTGTCCTTTGTCGAACAGACCGGGGCGGCGAGCATCCTGTCACCGTGGCAGCATGATCCCCATTGCGACCACCTTGCGGCGCACCTCATGGCTAGCGAAGCCGCCGCACGATGCCGGGTGCGCCATCTCGCCTACCCCATCTGGGGCTGGACGCTGCCCCCCGACACCCGGCTGCCCGGCCCGGTGCCCCACGGGGTGCGGCTCGACATCACGGATCACCTGGCGGTAAAGCGCCGGGCCATCGCGGCCCATGTCAGCCAATACGGGGGGCTGATTCAGGACGACGCGGACGGCTTCCAACTGCCATCCAGCCTTCTGGACATCTTCAGCCGGCCATACGAAACATTTCTGACGCTGCATGAGCCGGTAGCACGATAGCCCCGCGGTCAGGGGTGCTGCCCTGCAGGGCCACGCGGGCGGCACGGTTTCCGCGTAGGCGGGCGACGACACACCGGGCTTTCCTGGTCTCCTCGGCCACGTCGGCCATCGGAACGCGAACCGGCGCCAGTCCGTTCGCCATGCCCTCGATGACCTCCCAGGCCACGCCGAACGTACCTTGCTTCAGCGCCGCATGCAGCAGCGCCGCATCGCAGCCGAGTTCCAGGCACAGCCAAGCCGGCGCGTCCTCCTGTCCCCCAAACAAGCGGCGGACCTCGGCGCGCAGCCGGGCACGCCGGACACGGTTCGCGGCAGGCTCAAGCGCGTCGTCCAGAAAGGCGTCCGGGGCCACAAGCCGGCGGCGGATGGTATCCGCCATGCCGCCCACGGCCCGCCCGTCGATGCGGCCCGACACCGTGACGCAGACATCCGGCGCATGGCGAATCCGGGCATCGGCCCGGCGCAGCGCGGCGAAAAAGGCCCGGTCCTCTCCGACCACGATGGGCGGCACGCCGCCCGCCCGGCGAAACGCGCCCAGCGTCACGCAGATGCTGGCGCCCGAATGCTCGGTATGCCGGGGCCACGGGTCGGCCGGATCGGGGTCAAGCAGATGGTCGATCTCGTCCAGCAACGCCCCGTAGGCGCACTCGCGCGCGTCGTCATCGTGCAAAATGGCAGGGATCGCCGCGGCGTCGGCGGGATCGAGGACCGCCCGTCCGGCCACCGCGTCCGCCCCCTGTTGGATATGGGCCAAATTGGCAGCCAGCCAGTCCGGCGCGACCTGGCCGTCCGCATCCGTGCTGAGCAGCACCCCCTTTGGCGGCAGCGTGCCGGCCGCAAGCTCCATCGCCAAGCGCCGGGCTTGGCCCGCAGTCTGTTGCTTGGACGGGAAATGGTGTTCAACCACGTCCAGGATGTGGGACAAGTTAGGCTGCAGGCTGCGGGCAATGGCCGCCGTCGCGTCCGTCGAGTTGTTGACCAGCAGGACGACGCGGTATCCAACCCCGTCAAGCTGCTGATCCAGTGCTCCCAGACATCGTGCGATCCAGTCCGCCTCGTTATGTGCCGGGATGGCGACAGCAACCGGAAAGTTTGGTCCAGCCAACAGGGAGGCGTCCACGCGCAGTTCCACAAATGTTTCGTGGCGTGTCAAACACCGTGGAACCGTCGCAAGTTGCTGAAATCGAGAAACGTCGCACGAAGTTTACTCGGCGCAGGACAGCTCGGCCCGGATGGCCTCGTCCAGTTCGCGGATGCGGAACGGCTTCTGCAGAAATCGCCGGCTGATGGGCTGGGGCAGGAAATAGCCGGAAATAAGGATGACGCGGAGATCCCGGAAACGGCGGGCTGCGATGTCCGACAGCTCCAGTCCGGACATCCCGGGCATGCGGACGTCGGTGACCATCACCTCCACCCCGTCCTGCCGGTCCAGCACGCCCAGCGCCGCGTGGCCGCTGGTAGCTTGGACCACGGTATAGCCAAGTTCCTGCAGCATCTCTGCCGAGGTCTCACGCACCGCCTCGTCGTCATCAACCAGCAGAATCATTCGTCACCCGCCCTATTCCTTTCTCTTTTGAAAGCACGCAGCACGGGCAACTGGATCGCCATTGGCCGGCCATCAGGATCCAAAACCTGCGGCTGAACCGAGTCATTCTCGAAAACGGAATGGATCATTGCATCACGCCTTCATTGTCCGCAATGCAACTTGCCATTTCCTGACAAATGATGTGGTTACTGGCAAATAACAGAATGGGGGGTTGGCGGAGGGGATGAGATTCGAACTCACGATACGGCTTGACGCCGTATGGCGGTTTAGCAAACCGCTGCCTTCAGCCACTCGGCCACCCCTCCGCCGGGGTCGTCACACAGCGTTTGCCCCGCGGTTCTAGGCGCTCCCACCCGGGCCGTCAAACGGTCCGGCCACGGACACTCAGGACAGGGCGACGGCGAAGCCCCGCTGCACGCCGGGCCGGGCCATCAGCGTGTCGAACCAGCGCTTGACGTTCGGGAACTCATCGAGGTTGACCCGGTGGCGCTCATGCCGCCAGGCCCAGCCCAGGATCGCGAAATCGGCGACGGACAGCGCGCCGGCCACGAACTCGACCTCCGCCAAGCGCCGGTCCAGCACGCCATACAGCCGCAGCGTTTCCTTGGTGTAGCGTGCCAACCCGTAGCGTTGGTCCTCGCCGTTCACCGTCAGGAAATGGTGCACCTGGCCCGGCATCGGCCCGAACCCGCCCATCTGCCACATCAGCCATTCCAGCACCGGCACCCGCCCGCGCAGATCGGGCGGCATGAACTGCCCGGTCTTCTCGGCAAGGTAGAGCAGGATGGCGCCGGACTCGAACACCGAAATCGGCGTGCCGCCCGGGCCGTCCGGGTCGATGATGGCCGGGATGCGGTTGTTCGGGCTGATCGCCAGGAACTCCGGCTTGAACTGCTGGTCCTTGGTGATATCGACCACGTGGACCGAGTACGGCAGCCCCATCTCCTCCAGCGCCACGCTGATCTTGCGCCCGTTCGGGGTGTTGTAAGTGTGCAGTTCGATCATGCCGGCCCCTTATGCTGAAAGCCGCTGGCGCAGCGTTTCGTTGACCAGCGCCGGGTTGCCCTTCCCGGCCATGGCCTTCATCACCTGTCCCACGAAGAACCCGAACAGCTTGTCCTTGCCCCTGCGATACTCCGCGAGCTTGTCCGGGTGCGCGGCCAGCACGCGGTCCACTGCGCCCTCGATGGCGCCAGTGTCGGTCACTTGGCGCAGGCCGCGGCTTTCGACGATGCTGGCCGGGGACTCGCCGGTGTCCACCATCGCCTCGAACACCTCCTTGGCGATGCGCCCGTTGATCGTCCGGTTCGCCAGCAGGTCGAGTAGTTGGCCCAACGCCGCGGCCGATACCGGGCTGTCGCCGATACCGCGCCCGGTGCGGTTCAGCGCCGCGAAGAAGTCCCCCATGATCCAGTTTGCCGCGAGCTTCGCGTCCCGCCCGGCCGCCACGGTTTCAAAGAACGCCGCCGTTTCCTGATCCGCCACCAGCACGGCGGCGTCATAGGCCGACAGCCCATGCTCCGCCACGAACCGGGCGCGCTTGGCGTCCGGCAATTCCGGCAATTCGGCGCGCAGCCCGGCGACCCACGCCTCATCCAGCACCAGCGGCAGCAGGTCGGGGTCCGGGAAGTAGCGGTAGTCGTGCGCGTCCTCCTTGCTCCGCATGCTGCGGGTCACGCCGCGGGCCGGGTCGAACAGCCGGGTTTCCTGCTCCACGGTGCCGCCGGACTCCCAGACCTCCACCTGCCGCGCCGCCTCCGCCTCGATGGCCTGCATGACGAAGCGGACCGAGTTCACATTTTTCACCTCGCAGCGCGTGCGGAACGGCTCGCCGTGCCGGCGCACCGACACGTTCACGCCGGCGCGCATCGACCCTTCCTCCATGTTGCCGTCGCAGGTGCCGAGGTAGCGCAGGATGGTCCGCAGCTTGCGCAGGTAAGCCCCGGCCTCCTCCGCCGTGCGCAGATCCGGCTCGCTCACGACCTCCATCAGCGCGATGCCGGAGCGGTTCAGGTCGATGAAGCTCTTGCTCGGGTGCTGGTCGTGCAGCGACTTGCCAGCGTCCTGCTCCAGGTGCAGCCGGGTCACGCCGATGCGCTTGGTGCTGCCGTCGGCGAGCTCGATCTCGATGCTGCCCGCGCCCACCACGGGGTGCGCATACTGGCTGATCTGGTACCCCGCCGGCAGGTCGGCGTAGAAGTAGTTCTTGCGGTCGAACCGGCTGACCATGTTGATGTGCGCGTCCAGGCCCAGCCCGGTCCGCACCGCCTGCGCCACGCATTCCCCGTTGATCACCGGCAGCATGCCGGGGAACGCCGCATCGACAAGGCTGACCTGGGTGTTCGGCTCCGCCCCGAACTCCGTGGCGGAGCCGCTGAACAGCTTGGATCGGCTGATGACCTGGGCGTGCACCTCCAGCCCAATCACCATCTCCCACGGGCCATCGCGCCCCTCGATCACCCCGCTCATGCCGGCGCCCCGGCCCAGATCGCCGGCAGGTGGCGGAAGCCCGCCGCGCGCTCCAGCACCGCGCCGACGGCGAACACGGTTTCCTCGTCGAACGGGCGGCCGAGCACCTGCAGGCCGAGCGGCAGCCCCTGCCCGTCCAGCCCGGCCGGCACCGACAAGCCCGGCACGCCCGCCATGCTGGCCGGCACGGTGAACACGTCGTTCAAGTACATCGCCACGGGATCATCCATCTTGTCGCCCTGCGCGAACGCGGCGGAGGGCGCGGTCGGGGTCAGCAAAGCATCCACCTGGGCATAAGCGTCCGTGAAGTCCCGCAGGATCAGCGCGCGCACCTTCTGCGCCCGCAAGTAATACGCGTCGTAATACCCGGCCGAAAGCACGTAGGTGCCGATCATCACCCGCCGCCGCACCTCCGCGCCAAACCCTTCCGCCCGGGTCCGCTCATACATGTCCGTCAGGTCCTCGCCTTCCACCCGGCGCCCAAACCGCACGCCGTCGTAGCGGGCCAGGTTGCTGGACGCCTCTGCCGGCGCCACGATGTAGTAGGTCGCCAACCCATATTTGGTGTGCGGCAACGACACGTCCACGATCTCCGCGCCCTCGTCGCGCAGCCAGGCCAGGCCCTGCTGCCACATCGCCTCGATCTCCGGGGGCATGCTGTCGCTGCGATACTCGCGCGGCACGCCGATGCGCAAACCGCGCACGCCCCGGCGGCAGGCGGCGGCAAAGTCCGGCACCGCCCGGTCCGCGGAGGTGCTGTCCTTCGGGTCGAACCCCGCCATGCTGCCCAGCAGCACCGCGCAGTCCTCCACCGTCCGCGCCACCGGCCCAGCCTGGTCCAGGGACGACGCGAAGGCCACGATGCCCCAGCGGGAGCAGCGCCCGTATGTCGGCTTCACCCCGGCGATGCCGCAGAACGATGCCGGCTGCCGGATTGACCCGCCGGTGTCGGTCGCCGTCGCCCCCAGCGCCATCCGCGCCGCGACCGCAGCACAGGACCCGCCCGACGACCCGCCGGGCACCAAGGGCCGGTTGTCGCCGCGCCGGGTCCAAGGGTTCCGCACGGGACCAAAGGCCGAGGTCATGTTGGATGACCCCATCGCGAACTCGTCCAGGTTCGCCTTGCCCAGGAACACCGCGCCGTCCCGCAGCAGGTTCGCCGTGACCGTGCTCTCATATGGGGGCACGAACGGCTCCAAGATGCGGCTGCCGGCGGTGGTGCGCACCCCCTCCGTGCAGAACAGGTCCTTGATCGCCAGCGGCAGGCCGAGCAGCGGGCGGTCCTCCCCGGCGGCAAGCGCCGCATCCGCCGCGGCGGCCTGCGTGCGGGCCATGTCGGCGGATACGGTGATGAAAGCGTTGATCCGCGGGTTCAGCGCCGCCACGGCATCCAGGTGCGCCTCCGTCAACTCCACCGCCGAGAAGTCCCGCCGGCGCAGCCCGTCCCGCGCCTCCACCAGGGAAAGATCGGTCAGCATCACTCGACCACCTTCGGAACCGCGTAGAACGTGCCTGCCCGGTCGGGCGCGTTGCCCAGCACCAGCTCCGGAATGCCGCCATCGGTCACGGTGTCGGGCCGCAGCCGCATCGCCATCTGCGCCGCCCCGGTCAGCGGGTCGATCCCTTCCACATCCACCTCATTCAACTGCTCGATCCAGCCCAGGATGCCGTTCAACTCGCGGGCCAAATGCTCCGCCTCCACGTTCTCGACGTGGATGCGGGCAAGCCGGGCGATGCGCCGGACGGTCGCGGGATCGAGCGACATGGATGGGTCCTATGGTAAGGTGGTGGCGCAGCCCGCGCCGGGCTGCCGAAGCGCGGGACCATACCGACCACTATGCCTCTGTTCAACATCGCGGATTTGCGGGGCGGGTTGGCTCGGGGCCAACGGCTGATCGGCCTTGATCCCGGCGCCAAGATCATCGGCGTGGCGCTTTCCGATGTCAGCCTGCTGCTGGCCAGCCCCTACGGCAGCCTGCGCCGGGGCAAGCTGGGCCAAGCGGCGGCCGAGCTTGTTGCCATCGCGGGTAAGGAAGGCGCGGGCGGCCTCGTTGTCGGCTGGCCGCTCTCGATGAACGGTACGATGGGGCCGGCGGCACAAGCGGTGCGGGATTGGGCGCTCGCATTGTCCGACGCGGCCGGCCTACCCGTGGCGCTGTGGGACGAGCGCCTGTCGTCGGCCGCGGTGAACCGTTATTTGATCGCCGAAGCCGACATGACCCGGCGCAAGCGCGCCGCCGTGGTCGATCGGATGGCCGCCGCCTACATCCTGCAAGCTGCGCTCGACGCAAGCCGCACTTAAACTGCTCGGGTTGCTGATGGGTTTCACCCATCCCACGCGACCCACATCGTAGGATGGGTGCAACCCATCGACGGATAACGGTTACTCATCCAAGCCGTGCGTATAAGCGAAGCGCCATCCGCGGGACGACGGGCCACTCAGCCCGGGGGCACCGGGTCGCAGGCCAGCGCCGTTGCCCGGGCCAGCACCACCAAGCGCCGCGCCGCCACGCCCGCCGCCGCGGCGTCGCCCAAAGCGTGCGCCAGCAACGGGCTGGACAGCAAAGCCTGCGCGGCGGTGTTGCCGGCCAGGCTGGCGGCCCCCACAAGGGTCGCCGCGGTCGCCGCACGGCGCAGCAGGCCAAGCGTTCCCAGCACGCCGGGCCGGACGCCATACAGCGCGGCCACCTCTCGCACCAGCCGCACGCCGCGCCATCCCACGAACAGCACGTCGAGCGCCGGGGACGGAATCGCCGCGATGCCCGCCACCGCCTGCACCGCCGCCGAGCGGCCCAGGCGGTCCGCATCCTCCCGCAGCGTCCGGCAGGGTCCGGCGCGCAGCAAGGCGAGCGCCGCGTCGGGATCGTTCACGGCCTGCAGCGCCGGCGCAACCGTCGCGCCGCCGGGGACCGTATGGGACCACGACACCGCCGCCCGCATCATCCGCCCGGCGTTGCCCGAGGCAAAGGCGTCGCGCAGCCCATCGACGTGCCGCAGCGCCAGCAGCGCCCGCACCTCACGCAGCAGGCCCGCGCCGATCAGACCGAACCCGGCGCCCGCGACGCCCAGCGTCGCCCAACCCAGCCAGGTCGCCCGGGCGAACTGGTCCGCCACGAAGTTGCCCACCGACAGCCCGGCCAGGCCCAAAGCCAGCACGACGGCGCCCAGCAAGGCGAGCGCGGCCGTCCCGGTCCGCGGCGGCGCGAAGGTGTCGGCCGCGACCACGGCGGGAAGCGGCGGCTCCAAACGCGGCGCCGGCTCCTCCTCCAGCTCGATCCGAGGCTCAACCCTCATAGCACGTCATCCAGCAGGAAGCAGAGCAGGGCGTCCAGGCCCAGCTCGGGCACGCCGCCACGGCCGCCCTGCGGCGGGCGCAGCGGCTCGAAGTCCGGCAGTTGCAGGAACGGATGCGCCCAGAACGCATCGTCGGGCGGGCGGTCCGGCACCTCGCCGGGGTAGGAGCGCAGCAGCCGCTCGTCGCCGATACGCCGCCCGCGCACCGCCGACACCGGGCGGCCGTCCAGCGTCCAAACGAAATCCTCGGTGCAGCGGACCGCGGCGATGGCCAGATGGCTGGTCGGCACCGCGGCCGCGAAGCCGAAGTCGGGCGCGTCGCCGATGCCGCCTTCGGCAACGTTGCGCAGCAGCGCCGCCAGGTTACCGCGCTGCCGTTCCGCCACATGGTCGGACTTGGTCGCCGCAAAGGCGACCCGGGACACCACCCGGGGCGGCAGGCGCAGTTGGCCCAGCGCCCAGGCGGCCTCGATCCAGGACCGCCGCCAGCGCAGCGCCCCCGCCGCCGCCGAAACCGCCGCCGCCGCGTCGCCAAAGGCGTCCGGCCCCGCATGCAGCGCCGAAAGCAAATCGACCAGGACCACGATCCGGTCGAGGTTGCCGAACATCGGTTCCTGGAGGTCGCGCTGCACCGCCTGCACGTAAGCAGCGTAGCGCCGGGCTAACAGGCTTTCCAGGCCGCCCGTGCCCAGATTGGGGAAGAACGGCGTCCAGGCCGGCTCCGGACCTGGCGCCGGCATGAGGAAGCGGCCCGGCTGCAGCAAGGACAGCCCGGCGTCCCGCAAGCGGTGCAGGGTGGCGCGATACAGGCGGTGGCCGGTTGCTGCCAAGGACTCGTCCGCCGTTGCGCCGGCCGGCAGCGCGCTGTTGAATGCCATGAACCCCGCCGCATGCGGGGCCACGGCCGGCGCCTGCAGGCGGCGCAGCACTGCGGCGGACCAGTCGGCAAAATCGGTGCGCAGCAATGGCAGATCGAGCAGCCACTCGCCGGGGTAGTCCAGCAGTTCCAGCCGCAGCCGCTGCGACGGCAGCGCGAAACCCAGGCTTTCCCGCCCGATCACCAGATCAAGCGCCAGCATGGAGGCCGCGCTCGTGCGCTCCGGCCAGGCCGGCGGGTCCCGCGTGAGCGCGGCCAGATGCCGAGGGTGGTCGAACCGCGGCAACCCGGACGCGCCGGACGGCGCCAGGGCGACCTGGACCCGCCGCCCCCCGAGGCGCCGGGCGAAGCCGGGCAGCACCGGTTGCCCGGCGCCCAGGGCGAGCAGGTTCGCCGCCAGCGAGGTCAGGAACGCCGTCTTGCCGGCCCGCGCCAGCCCGGTCACGCCGATGCGGACGGTGCGCCGGGTCAGGCGGGCGAGCGGGGTGTCCAGCGTCAGGCGCGCTGCACCAGCTCGACCTTGTAGCCGTCGGGGTCCTCGACAAAGGCGATCACCGTGGTGCCGTGCTTTACCGGCCCGGCTTCCCGGGTGATCTTGGCGCCGGCCTTTTTCAGCTCGTCGCATGCGGCATACACGTCCGGCAACCCCACCGCGAGGTGGCCAAAGGCGCTGCCGATCTCGTACGGCCCTTCCTGGTCCCAGTTGTAGGTGAGTTCGAGCACGCTGGTGTCGCTCTCGTCGCCGTAGCCGACAAAGGCCAGTGTGTAGCGCCCGCCGGGGACTTCGTTGCGGCGCAGCTCCTTCATGCCGAGGAGCTTGGTGTAGAACGCGACGCTCGCGTCCAGGTCCTTCACGCGGAGCATGGTGTGCAGCAGGCGTGGGTTGGTCATGGGCTTGATCCCTGGTCTGAGAATTCTGGGGTTGCTGAGGTGGCATCGATGCCGAGCAGAAAAAGCCCGGCAGCGTCCGCTTCGGTGATGCACGCAGCGCGATCGGTCAACAAGGTTCCGCCCGCCTCGAACGCCACGCCGCGCAGCCCAGAGGCGGCGGCGGCCCGCAGGGTGGCCGGGCCGACCGTCGGCAGGTCCGCCCGGCGGTCCTGGCCGGGCTTCACCAGCTTGACCAAGACGCCGCCGGGTCCGGGACGGGCCAGCACGGCCGCGCGGGCCAGCATGGCGTCGGTGCCCTCGATGGCTTCCACGGCCAGCACGACGCCTTGCTGCACCACGCAAGCCTGGCCGACATCGACCCGCCCCAGGGCATGCACCACGGCGGCGCCGCGCTCGATGTCGGCCAGGGCGGCGGCGTCTGGCGCGACCCGGCCCATCTGGCCGCGCGGCCCCACGGCCTCGGTCAAAACTTCGTGCGCGCCGACGACGCGGAAGCCCTCCTCGCCCAGCACGCGCACCACCGCCGCGAGCAGCCCGTCATCGCCGGCGAAAGCGGCCCGGCCGATCCGCGCCATGATCCGCGCGCCCTCCGCATCGGGGCGGAGGTCCATGAGCGGTGGGCGGCGGACCGGCCCGACCAGCACAAGCTCCGTGCACTCGGCAGCGCGCAGCAACGCCAGGATCTCGCCGGCCGCGCCCATCCGGGCGAAGGCATGGGGAAAGGCGCTGACCACGGACGGCTCGGCGAAGCCCCGCAGGGCCACGATGAACACGCCCCGCCCCGCGGCCACCGCGGCGGCGGCCACCCGTCCGGGGAACGGCCCGCCGCCGGCCAGGATGCCAAGTCTTGCCATGCTCACCAGCTAAAGCCGCGGTAACGCCGCGCCAAACGTCGAGAAGCCCGTCAAACGCGGATCAAGCGTCGTTAAATATGCCGCAATCCGAACTTTTTTCATTGCGCTTTACGGACCTTCCCGCAACTACTGCATCAGTCACTGGGACGTGATCTTAAACAGAGGTGCTTCATGGGTGACGATGAGGTTCTGGCAACATCCAACGGTTTCATCCAGTGCCTGCGCATGCTGGCGGAGGAAGCGTCCATCCTACGGCTGGACCAAACCTCGGCCGCGTTGCAACGGGCGCTCGATACCTGCCATTTGGAGGTGTCCGCCGGCAGGAGCGACAGCTTCGCCGACCGCGTGCCAGCGGGTTTGGCCATCCACTGACCTCAACTGCCTTGCGCGTGGGGCGTGCGGAGCATTGCCGCCCTGGCAGGCGTGGGGAGACCTGGCGGCCCCGGCTGGCTGCGATGCATGGATGGCGCGCACATGTTGAAGCGTCAGCCCAACGCCCAGCCTGCGTGATGCAAGGCCGGCGGTCGCTGTCTAGGGCACATCGTCGTCCAACACCGTGGCCGCCGTGCGGATCAGGCCGCGCTTGCTCGGCGCGTCGATGAAAGCGAGCACCTCGGCCACCATGGGGTCATCGCCGTAAGCGGCCCGCGCTTCCGCCAAGCGCGCGTTGAACACCCCGTCCGACCCAAACATCAGGCGCACCGCCGCCCGCAGCCGATGCAGCCCGGCGCGGTCCGCGCCGCGCCGCCGCAGCCCGATGACGTTCAGGCCCGAAAGCCGCGCCCGGTTGCCGATGACGCTGCCGAACGGGATCACGTCCGCCTCAACCCCTGACACGCCCCCCACCATGGCGCCGCGGCCGATGCGGACGAACTGGTGCAGCGCCGCAGCGCCACCGATAACCGCGCCCGCGCCGATGGACACGTGCCCGCCCATCACGACGTTGTTGGCGATCACCACGCCATCGCCGATCTCGCAATCATGCGCGACGTGCACGACCGCCATCAGCAGGCAGTCGGCACCCACGCGGGTCACGCCGCTGCCAGTGACAGTTCCGCGGTGAACCGTGCAATGCTCCCGTACCTGGGTGCGCGCGCCGATCTCGCATCGCGTCGGCTCGTTGCGGTATTTGAGGTCCTGCGGCGCCAGGCCGACCGTGCAGAACGGGTAAAGCAGCGCGCCCTCCCCGATCCGCGTGTCGCCGTCCACCACGACGTGCGAAACCAGCCGGGCGCCGTCCCCGATGGTCACGGCCGGGCCGACATGGCACCACGGCCCGATCTCCACGCCCACCCCCAACTGAGCGCCCGGCTCGATGATCGCGGTCGGGTGCACGACCCCAGCCTGCGGTGGGGCGGTGTCAAGTGGTTGAGGCATCAGGATCATGCAACGGCTTTCGCTCCGGCCGAACAGTTGCCCGACCCCAGGAGCTACACGTTACGGAACAGCGGCGCAGGCACCAACTCAAGGTTTATTGCCGGACGTTGCGGCTACTTGTCCATGATCATGGCGGCGTAGGTCGCCTCTGCCACCGAAACCCCGTCCACCAAGGCCACGCCGCGGAATTTCCACACGTTGCCGCGGTGGCGGTTCTTGGTGACGTGGATACGCAACGTGTCGCCGGGCACCACAGGGCGGCGGAACTTCGCGTTCTCGATCGTCATGAAATACACCACCTTGCCGGCGGCGCCCGCCCCGAGCGACTCGACCACCAGCACCGCCGCGGTCTGCGCCATGCTCTCGATGATCAGCACGCCGGGCATCACGGGGTGGTCGGGGAAGTGGCCTTGAAAGAAGTTCTCGTTCACGGTCACGTTCTTGATGCCGACCGCCGAGTGGCCCGGCACGACATCGACCACCTTGTCGATCATCAGCATCGGGTAACGGTGCGGGATCGCGTGCATGATCCGCTTGATGTCCAGCACCTCGACAGGCAGCAGCGCCGCCTTCAGCGAGGGCTTGGGCGCGACCTCTTCAGGCAAGGGGGAAGTGCCGTCCATTCGGATTTAACTCGACCCCTCTCCGGTTGGTTCCCCGCCCGTTGCTTCACTGCCGGCCCGGCGCTGCGGGCGCGCCAGCTTGCGCAACGCCACCACGCCGCGGAAGAACTCACGGCTGGGCTGCGCCGGACTGCCGATCACGTCGAGGCCGGCGCCCACGTCCGCCATCACGCCGGCCTGCGCGCCGATCCTGGCCTTGCGCCCGATCCTCAAATGTCCTGTCAAGCCGGCCTGCGCCGCGATCACCACGAAATCCTCAAGTACGGTTGACCCGGATATGCCGGCCTGCGCCACGACCACGCAGCACCGTCCCAGCCGCACGTTGTGCCCAATCTGCACCAGGTTGTCGAGACGCGACCCGGCGCCGATCACGGTGTCGGTGGCCGATCCGCGGTCGATGGTGCTGTTCGCCCCCACCTCCACATCATTCTCCAGCAGCACGCGGCCAAGCTGCGGCACCGTCACGAAGCCCTGTGGCGTGGTGGCGAAGCCGAAGCCGTCCTGCCCGATACGCGCCCCGGGGTAGACGTAAACCCGGTCGCCCAGGATCGCGTGGCTGATGCTGGCCAGCGGGCCGACGCGGCAGTCCGTCCCCATCGACACGGCATCCCCGATCACGGCGCCCGCACCGATCCGGCAGCGCGGCCCGACCACCGCGCCCGCGCCGATGACGGCCAGCGGGCCGATCTCGGCCGAAGCGTCGCAGATCGCGTCCTCCGCTAAGACGGCGGACCGATGCACGCCCGGGCGGATCGGCGGCGGCGGGTGGAACAGCTCGGCGACCCGCGCCCAACCCGCATAAGGATCGGCTGTCTCGATCGCCACCGTGCCGGAAGGCACGCGGCTTGCGAGGTCGGGGTGCACGATCACCGCACCCGCCCGGGTGGCCGTCAGCGCATCGACGTATCGGCGATTGTCGAGGAAGCTGACATGCGCCGGCCCCGCCGATTGCAGGGGCGCGACCCCATGCAGCAGCAACGGCCGGTCCGCCCCCGTCTTGTGCCCCGCCACCCCGCCCGCCGCGGCCGCAACCGCGGCCAACGGGTGCGGACCGGTCCGGGCGAAGAACCGGTCATCAGCCGCGGCGCTTTCGGGCTTTGCCGGCTGCATGGCTCAGCGACGCGGCGCGGCCTGGCCGGACGGCGCGGGCG
>CALMVT010000453.1 GCA_937873175.1 uncultured Acetobacteraceae bacterium
GGACAACCGCGATCAGATGGTGTTCGCACGGATAGGCGGCTGACACGCCTCGGCCCCCGTATCTGCGCGAGTGGCCGCTTTCGACCCAAAGCGGAAGTAGGCCCCATGTATGCCGTTCAGTTTTCACCGAAGCCGGGAGTTGGAGGTAGGCCACTCCTACGCACGCCGCGTCCACCGGCTGTAATCGATGTCAGTGCCGATGCGAACACCCGCCGCCAACCGAGCCGGAATGCGAAGCGACCGCCGAATAGCGGGATGAGGACGATGAAGGACCGCCGCAAACAGCGCGAGCCCCGCATCCTAGCCGTCCAGCCAAAGCTCGGGTTCGCGAACGTCCTAATCCCACCCCCAGCTGCTGAGGCGATGAGTGAAGAGTTGCAGGCTCACCAGCGACCCTCCGCTTGACGCTGGTGGAGCGCAAGTTCGTCATCGCTCGGGGGTTTGGTGGCAAAGCTACCGGTGCGAACCGCTCCATCACGGGCAAACGATGCGAAGTGGACGCCCTTGGGCGAATGCGCCTGCTCGACGAGCGTCCATGAACGGGCCGTTGCCGGGTCGCCCGAGTACCAGCGCTTGCCGCGGCCGAGCATGACCGGAAAGGTGATCAACACAAGCTGGTCGACGAGGCCTGCCGGAAGCAGTGCCTGGTAGAGAACGCTGCTACCCTGGATAAGCAGGTCGGGTCCCTCAATGGACTTAAGGCGCGCGACCGCCTCGGCAGGATCGCCGACGACGCGCCGGCTGTTGTTCCAGGTGAGCGGCCGGTCGGACGACGTAACTACGTGCTTGCGCACGGCATTGAACGTCTCGCCGATCGGGTGGTCGCCGTTGTGCGGCCAATACGCGGCGAAGATCTCGTAGGTTCGCCGGCCGAGCAGCAACTCGTACCGGTTCCCGAGCAGCCGTTCCATCGGCCCGTTCAGCGCATCGTCGAAGTCGGGGAAGGCCCAGCCGCCGTGGGGAAAACCGGCCTGATCCTCCTCCGGTCCACCCGGCGCCTGGATCACGCCGTCGAGGGATTGGAAAAGGGAGCTGATGACCTTACGCACCGACGGCAACCCCGCGCTCCGCAGCCTCGATTCGGGCGATGTCGATCTTGCGCATGGTCATCATCGCCTCGAAGACCCGCTTTGCCGCGGCCCGGTCAGGATTGCTGTTGGCCCGCAGCAGCACGCGCGGAGTAATCTGCCAGAAGAAACCCCAGCGGTCCTTGCACCAGCCGCACTCGCTTTCCTGCCCGCCGTTGCCGACGATGGCGTGCCAGTAACGGTCGGTTTCCTGCTGATTGTCGGTCAGGACCATGAAGCTGATCGCTTGGTTGGCCTTGAAGTCGGGCCCGCCGTTCAGGCCGATGAAGGAGCGGCCGAGCACGGTGAACGCGACCGTGAGTTCGGAATTTTCCGCCCCGCCCGGGAAGTGCGACGGGGCATGCATGGTAGCGCCGACGTGGCTGTCGGGAAAGGTTGCGGCATAGAACTCCGCGGCCCTGCGGGCTTCCCCCCGATCGAACCACAAGCAGGTAGTCAGCTTATCGGGCATCATCGCTCTTCTGGCTCCTTCCAAGTTCCTGTTTGCGACCCGCGCCGCATGGGGCCACACGCGCGCCCCTCAATCCTTCGGCCTCACGCTGGGTCCGCCCCTGCGTGGTGGAACCGGCAGGTCGGGTTCGAGCGCCGGCCGCGCCGTATCGGGCCCAGGGTATCAAGCGACTTCGGTGCTCGCGGCCGCGCCGGCCCTCATCATGGCCGCGACATCCAGCCACATCAGCTCGATCACGTGTCCGTCGAGGTCCTCGACGTTCCGGCCGTACATGCAGTCGCCCATTTCCTGTTTGGCGCGCAGGTCGGCCCGCCCGCCTGCGGCCACAACCTGATCCACGGTGGCGTCGACGGCGGCGCGGCTTTCCCGCGAGAAGCAGATTAGAACCTCGTTGGCGGCGTGCGCATCGGCGATCGCGCGGGGCGCAAAGTTCCGGAAGTGATCGTGGCTCAGCAGCATGACCGTGATCGCCTCGGAGAACACCATCGCCGCCGCCGTGCCCGGAACCGAGAAGCGTGAGTCGCGTGTCGCGCCCAGCGATTCGTAGAAGGCGACAGAGCGTTCGACGTCGGAGACGGGCAGGTTCACGTAAATTGACTGGGCCATCATGTCCTCTGGATTCCTCACCGGATCGGCTTGCGCACCATGGTCGTCTAGGTTACTTTAGTCAACCATGAAGTTACAAAAGGCAACTGATTCTGCTGCTGCGAAGCCACGCTGGTACGATGATGCTTGCGGGGCGGCGCACGGCCTGGAGTTGCTCGGCGAACGCTGGGCCCTCTTGATCTTGCGGGAGCTGATGTTCGGGCCACGCCGGTTCGGCGCCATCCGCGGAGGGCTACCTGGGATCAGCGCCAAGGTCCTGACCGAGCGGCTGAATGGGCTGCAGCAGGCCGGCATCGTTAGGCAGCACACGCTACCGCCGCCCGCCTCGACGCCGGTCTACGAGCTCACGCCGTGGGGCTACGAGGCTGAACCCATCTTCATCACCCTTGGTCGTTGGGCGGCACGCTCGCCCACACACGATGCCTCGCTGCCGCTTTCGGCGTCGTCGCTGATGCTATCGTTTCGTACAATGTTCGACCTGCGCCGCGCGAACGGACTGAAGGCGACGGTTGGCTTTCACTTCGAGGCAGACGGCTTCCGCGTGACCGTCGACGCGCACGGCCTGCGCGCTGTCCGTGGCGATCCAGTGGGCGCGGATGCGGTGATCGCCGCCACGCCGCCGACCGTCGCGGCGGTCGTTTACGGCGGTCTGCCTTTGAAGCAGGCGCAAGCCTCCGGCACGCTGACCTTGGAGGGCGACAGAGTGCTGATAGAGCGGTTCGCAGGCCTGTTCCCGTTGCCGCGCAAAGCTCCCACGCCTTGACCCACGCGCCCTGTCAGAGGCGGTCGCATCCCGGCTTGCTAACTGATCAATACGGACGCGAGCCAGGGACGACGCATTCAGCGGGGAATCGCCTTGAAGCTTATGTCTGCTGTCCACCACCTACAGCCATTCCCCACGCCGATCATCGCCGCTCCCGGCGACAAATACCGCGATCAGAACGCCGCCACTTACCGTGACCGTTTACACCGTACATGCTCGTCGGCTACATGCGCGTTTCATCCGCCGACGACCGACAATCGGTGGACTTGCAGCGCGATGCCCTGCACGCCGCCGGGGTAGACCAGCGCCATCTGCACCACGACAAGGCATCCGGCGCCCGCGACGACCGGCAGGGGCTGAAAGCCTGCCTCGACGACCTGCGCAGAGGCGACGTGCTCGTGGTCTGGAAACTCGACCGGCTCGGCCGCTCCTTGCCGCATCTGCTGACCATCGTGACGGACTTGAAGCAGCGCGGCGTCGCGTTCCGGTCGTTGACCGAGCAGATGGACACCACCACGCCGCACGGCGAGCTGCTGTTCTCCATCTTCGGCGCGCTGGCCCAATACGAGCGCGCCCTCACCCGCGAGCGCGTCGTCGCCGGCCTGGCCGCGGCCAAGCGCCGGGGCCGCAAGGGCGGGCGCCCACCCGCGCTTGACCCGGAGCAGGTGGAGCAGATCGTCTCGGCGTTGGACGGCGGCGTCAGCAAGGCCAGCGTGTGGCGCAGTTTCAAGGTGCCGCGCTCGACGTTGCTCGACACCCTGGCGCGCATTGGCCGGGCCGGGCCGGCTGGCCGCGCACCTCCTGAAACCATGCCCGGAAAACCAGCCGTCTGATCAGGGCCTTCCGGAAGGTGTTGGGATTGCTGATGGCCGATGGCGATGTTTCGGGAGAACTGGGATCAGGCGCCTCCGAATGGATGTCGAGCCATGTTCAAGCTGCGTAGCTCCTGCCGCTCCATTGCCGTGTTGCCAGCGTTGCCGGCAGCGCTGATGCCCGGTCCATGACGCGGCGTGCTGTTGATGCAGCCTATCTGACGCTCCCTGTCATGTCCTGCCCAGCCCCAGCCTCAGCTCCTGCCCTGCTCGCAATCGAGGCCGAGCGGCGCTTGCCAGGACCGCCGCCGCAATCACGACCGTTTGGCAGACCCGACCGCGTCGCCGCAAGCGGCAGCCAGCCATACGACGGCGCCGGGGGTGGCGTGCCACGCCGGCCCATGCTCTTCAACGTACCAGCTCGCCTCGTCCGTGCCGCCCAAGGTCACGTAGCCGTCCCGCAACCCGACGGGCGGCCTCACGCCGGACAGGATGTCGGGCACGTGCGGGTTCGCCTCCCTCGCGTCCGCGACGAGCATGGCCGTGCCCACTATCCCGCCCTGGCCTTCGCGGAAGGCCAGGAGGGCGCGGGTGTAGAGCCAGACAACGCTCCACTCGTCCTTGTAGGCGGTGAGCAGCCGCTTGAGCGCGGGCATGTCGCCCTGCCGGAGCAACTCGGCGATGAGCAAGTACCGCACCCCCTGGGTGTCGTTGGGGTTGAGCTTGAGCATTGCGCGCCAGTGGGCGACCGCGCCCTCCCGGTCGCCGAGCCGCAGCAGCGCGCCGGCCAGCCCCGCCCTGGCCCGCATGTAGGGGCGCGTCTCCAGAGCGCCCCAGAACGAGCCAGCGCACGCCGCGAATTCATCTGGCCCGAGCGCGAGTTCGCCGGCCGCGACCCCACGGGTGAACACATCGCGCCGCTCCTCTTCCGAGCTGGCCGCCTCCTCGGCCAGGATCACATAGGCGTCGGCGCAGAGTGGCGACAGGCGCAGCGCCTTGCGGGCGAACGCCACCCGCGAGCGCTTCGGGCGCTGCTCCCAGGCGTCGTAGATCACGTGCTGCGCCCTGGCGGTCGGATCGCTGCCGCGCTGCGGCCGGCGCGGACCGTCACGCCCGTCGTCCCCGCGTGTGGCCGCGAACGCCTCCATGGCGCGCCGGTCCGGCAGCAAAGCAATCAGCTTGCCGTGGCCGGGCTGCGTCCCAGCGGCAGGTTTCGCGCGAAGCGTCATCGGAACCGCCATCGCCTGCTGCTCCTCCGTCCTGTCTCGGCCGCAGTGGGAACGCCACCTTGCCGCGGGCGGATCGGCGGACGGCCACGCCACTGATCCCGCGCCGGGATGCGGCCATGGTCGCCGGAGCTGCCGGTCCTGTCCAGCCGACACGCGCCTCCTGAAACTCCACCCCGAAAACCAACTGCCTGATCGCGGCCTCCCGGAAAGGGTTGGGGTTGCTGGAGGCCGATGGCCGGTGTTCCGGGAGAGGGTTCCGGGGGAACTGGAATCGGGGGTTTACAGGAAATACCTGTAGGTATGTGCAAAGCGCATGGCGTGGAACACTGGGTTTGAAAGCATTCGGTTGAATCAAACGGCAAGCCATTTCGCGTAAGCCCGCACATCGATCATCGGCACCGTAGCGATACCCTGAAGGCGGGCGATCAGTTCAAGCAGGAAGGCAGTCGCCGGCTTGCCTTGCGGCGTGATAATATAGCGGTCGCCGGCATCGCAGCCGAATACGCCGTGCGCAGCGACACAGCCGAGATCAAGGCGGTTGTCTGTGCTCTCGGCACTCAGGGCGTCCCTGAGCGGTTGCCCAAGGCCGGGGTTCCAGTCGCTCTCGAAAGTCAACAGGCCAGCCAGGATGGGCGTCAGCGGCTTCGCGCTGTAAGTGCCGCCCGCGTGCGGGATCGGAAGGCTGGTGCGATGCAGGCGGCGCACGCTCGCCGCCTTCTGCTGCGCGTAAGCTACTTGGCTGGCATTGATCGCCTGTTTGGCCTCGAACACGGCATAAACGCTTTCGGCCGGGATGATGATTTGGCCACCAAAATGGAAGATGAATGGGGAGTACTGCCGGTCGAACACACGCCTTGGGCAAGCTGCTTCGCAGCCTCTACCTCTGCGATTTCCTCAGCAATTCGGTCTTCCGCGGGGACATTCTCGACTTGCTCAACCAGGGCGAGGCTGTGCACAGCCTGCAGCGGGCGATCCACAACGGGGGGATCACCGCGAAGCACGGCCGAACGACGGAGCAGCTCGCCGCCATCTCGGGGGCGCTCACGCTGCTTGCGAACATCATCATGGCCTGGAACACCCATCGCATGCAGGCCGTGATCGATCAGGTGCCGACCAACCATCCCGATGAGGTGCTGAGCCGGTTGGCGCCGATCGGGCACAAACACATCAACATGCGCGGCATCCTCGAATTCGAGTTGGCGCACCACGCATCGAGCC
>CALMVT010000454.1 GCA_937873175.1 uncultured Acetobacteraceae bacterium
GGGACCCGCCCGGTGCCGTCACCCCGCCATGACGACGCGCGAGCGGTTCTGCTTGACGCCCCCGTCGCCGCGCTGGGTCAGCTGGCCCGCCCCCTTGATCGCTTCCAGCAGCTCGGCCCGGCGGCGGGCGGCGTGTTCGACGTGGCGCTCCTTGACAGGCCCGAAGCCGCGCACCGCCCCAGGGAGGGCGGCGAGTTCCACCACCGCGGCGTGATTGCCGGCGTCCAGCACCGAAAGCAGCTCCCCGATTGTTCGCTCGTATTCACACAGCAGCTCGCGGTCCAGCTTGCGGTCCCGGCTGTAGGCGAACGGGTCCAGCGGGGTGCCCCGCAGGGGTCGCAACCGCGCGAGCAGCCGGAAGGCGCGCAGCATCCACGGGCCGTAGGCCCGTTTCCGCGGCTGGCCCGTCACCGGGTCGCGCTTGGCGAGCAGCGGCGGGGCGAGGTGGAAGACCACCTTGTAGTCGCCCTCGAACATGGTCCCGATGCGCTCCAGGAACCCGGTTTCGGTGTGCAGGCGCGCCACCTCGTACTCGTCCTTGTAGGCCAGCAGCTTGTGGTAGTAGCGCGCGACCGCCTGCGCGAGTTCGGTGCGGCCCGGCGCCTGCCCCGCCTCGGCCTCGCGCACGCGCCGCACCAGCTCCGCGTAGCGCCGGGCGTAGCGGGCGTCTTGGTAGGAGGTCAGGTCCTCGACCCGGCGGGCGATCATCTCGTCCAGGCCCGCCGACAAACGGCGGGACGCCGGCAGCGCCCCCGGGGGCGTGGCGACCCGCTCCACGGCCGCCAGGTCGAGGGCGGCACGGCGGCCCCACAGGAAGGCGCCCTTGTTCATTTCGACCGCCGCCCCGTTCTTCTCGACCGCCGCCAGGATGGAGGCGGCCGAGAGCGGTATCAGGCCCTTCTGGTAGGCGTAGCCCACCATGAACAGGTTGGTGGCGATGCTGTCGCCAAGCAGCGCCGTGGCGATGCGCGTGCCCGCGACCCGGTGCAGGTTGCCGGGCCCCACGGCGTCCGCGATCGACCCCGCCATGGCGCCAGCCGGGAACTCGGGGTCGCGGATGTGGGCAACGTCGCCGGTGCCGGCCTGGGCGGCGAAGGTCCGCACGAAGTCGCTGGTCACGGAAAAGTCGTCGTTGACCACGGCGCGGGTCGCACCGGCCCGCATCTTCGACAGCGCGTCCTCGCCGGCGGCCACCACCAGGTCGCAGCCGAGCACCAGGTTCGCCTCGCCCGCGGCGATGCGCGAAGCGTGGAGCTGATCCTGCCGGGCCGCGAGGCGGATGTGCGAGGTGACGGGGCCGCCCTTCTGGGCAAGGCCGGCCATGTCCAGCACGGTGGCGCCCTTGCCCTCCATCGCCGCCGCCGTCCCGAGCAGGGCGCCGATGGTGACGACGCCCGTGCCGCCCACCCCGGTCACCAGGATGCCGTAGGACCGGTCCAACGACGGCAGCTCCGGCTCCGGCGGGTCGGGGAAGCCGGCCATGTCCGCCCCGTGCGCCTGCGGCCCCTCCGCCACGCCGAGGCCGCCCGTGGAGGCGAGGCCGCCCGAGGCGCCCATCCCGCCCACGGGTTCGAGCGTCCGCCCCTTGCGCAGCCGGCCGCCTTCCACAGTGACGAAGCTCGGGCAGAAGCCCTCGACGCAGGTGAAGTCCTTGTTGCACGAGCTTTGGTCGATCTCGCGCTTGCGGCCGAACTCGGTCTCAACCGGGACCACCGACATGCAGTTGGACGTGCGCGAGCAGTCGCCGCAGCCCTCGCAAACCCGGTCGTTGATGACGACGCGGCGCGCCGGGTCGGGCATGCGGCCGCGCTTGCGCCGGCGCCGCTTCTCGGCGGCGCACACCTGGTCATACACGAGCACGGAAACGCCGGGGTGTTCGCGCAGCTCGCGTTGCACCGCGTCCAGGTCCCGCCGGTGCCGCAGGGGCACGCCCGGGGGCAGGTCGGGCTTACGCCCGTAACGCCCGGGATCGTCGGCCACCACGACGATGCGCCCGACGCCCTCGGCCACGACCTGGCGGACCACCTGGGGCACGGTGAGGCCGCCCTCGACCGGCTGCCCGCCGGTCATGGCGACGGCGTCGTTGAACAGGATCTTGTAGGTGATCGGCACCTTCGCCGCGACCGCCTGGCGGATGGCGAGCAGGCCGGAATGCTCGTAGGTGCCGTCGCCCAGGTTGGCGAAGACGTGCTTCGTTTCCGTGAACGGTGCCTGCCCCACCCAAGGCACGCCCTCGCCGCCCATCTGGCTGAAGGTCTGGGTTTGCGCGGGGTTGAGCCAGAGCGCCATGTAGTGGCAGCCGATGCCGGCCAGCGCCCGGCTGCCCTCGGGCACCTTGGTGCTGGTGTTGTGCGGGCAGCCGGAGCAGTAGTGCGGCACTCGCAGCGCGCCCGTGCGCGGCCCGGCCAGCGCCCGTTCCTTGGCCTCCAGGAAGTCCAGGCATTCGCGGATGCGCTCGCTGGTGTGGAAGGGCGCGATGCGCCGGGCAATGACCCGGGCAATGGTGGCGGGCGTCAGCTCGCCCGCGGCGGGGAGCTGCCACTCGGTCATCGGCAGCTCCCACTCCCCGGTCTCGGCGTATTTGCCCACCACGCGGGGGCGCACGTCCTCGCGCCAGTTGTAGAGCTGTTCCTTGAGCTGATACTCGATGAGCTGGCGCTTCTCCTCGACGACGAGGATCTCCTCCAGCCCTTCGGCGAAATGGCGGACGCCCTCGGCGTCGAGCGGCCAGGGCATCCCTACCTTGAGCAGCCGAAGGCCGATCTCGGCGGCGAGCGCGTCGTCGATGCCCAAGGCGTCGAGCGCCTGGCGCACGTCGAGGTAGCTCTTGCCCGTGGTGACGATGCCGAAGCGGGCGCGCGGGCCGCCGATCACCACTTGGTTGAGGCCGTTCAGCCGGGCATAGGCCATCGCGGCGTAGACCTTGTAGCGTTGCAGCCGCAGCTCCTGGTCCAGCGGCTGGTCCGGCCAGCGTATGCTCAAGCCCCCGGGCGGCAGGGGGAAATCGCCCGGCACGCGCGTCAGGACCCGGTGCGGGTCCACCGCCACGGCGGCGCTGGTTTCAACCGTGTCGGCGATGGCCTTCATGGCGACCCA
Source organism: uncultured Acetobacteraceae bacterium (assembly GCA_937873175.1). Lineage (GTDB taxonomy): Bacteria > Pseudomonadota > Alphaproteobacteria > Acetobacterales > Acetobacteraceae > CAHJXG01. Next base: position 3,097 of record CALMVT010000454.1, read on the forward strand.
GCAGCCGGAGAAGCGGCTCATCGCCCAGCCGTGCAGGCCGAAGTCGAGGAATTCCTGCACATTCGAGGGGTTCAGCACCGGGATCATGGCGGCGCTGAACACATGGTCGCTCTGGTGGGGCAGCGAGGAGGACTTGGCGCCATGGTCGTCGCCGACCACCGCCAGCACGCCCCCGTGCGGCGCCGTGCCGGCAGCGTTGGCATGTTTGAACACGTCCACGCTGCGGTCCGCGCCGGGTCCCTTGCCATACCAAAGGGCAAACACCCCTTGGTGCTTGGCGCCGGGGAACAGGCCGACCTGCTGCGTGCCCCAGACGGCGGTGGCGGCAAGGTCCTCGTTCACGCCCGGCTGGAAGTGGACGTGGTGCTCGGCCAACGCCGCCTTGGCCCGCCACAGCGCCTGGTCGTAGCCGCCCAGCGGCGAGCCGCGGTAGCCCGAGATGAAGCCGGCGGTGTCCAGCCCGGCCTGCATGTCCCGCTGCCGTTGCAGCATCGGGAGCCGCACCAGGGCTTGGATGCCGGACAAATAGGCCGTGCTCGGCCGGGTGTCGGGGGCGGCACTGTGCCGGGGCAGGGCGTCGGGCATGGGTTCAACCGTGATCCGGATGTTTCAACGAAGATACCGGCCGAATGTCGGCCTCACTGTTGTGCGGGGCGGCCGGCAGCGTCTCTTGCGCAATAAAACCAGTTTTAGTCCGTCCGGAGAAGTCGTGGTTGTAGAGGACCCATCGCGGCGCACGAAAGCAGAAGGCTCTCGTTCCGGGCTGTCGCAGGCTTCGGGTCCGGGAGCCGTGGCCCGGAGAGTCCGCCGGCTTCGAAACCAGCCTGGGAGAAAGCACGTGCCGAACCCGGGCGTGGTTCAGATCTGGGTAACACCCAAAAGGAGAAATCCGTTCACCCTCAG
>CALMVT010000455.1 GCA_937873175.1 uncultured Acetobacteraceae bacterium
CTTGCAACACCTTTAAACGTCCAAGTTCGCCACTTTCAGCGCATTGCCCACGATGAAGTCCCGTCGCGGCTCGACCACGTCGCCCATCAGCGTCGAGAAGACCTGCGCCGCGTCCTCCACGTCACCCACCTTGACCTGCAGCAAGGTGCGCACCTGCGGGTCCAGCGTGGTCTTCCAAAGCTGCTCGGGGTTCATCTCGCCCAAGCCCTTGAACCGCTGGATCGCCAGCCCCTTGCGCCCCTGAGCCAGAATGCGGTCGAACGCGGTGGCCGGACCGGGAACGCGCAGCTCGGCCTTGTCCAGCGCCAGCACCGCAGGCTCGGCGAAGCGCCCGGCCAGCGCCTCGGCCCGCTCCGCCAGCCAGCGTGCCTCGGCGCTGCGCAGGCTGCCGCTATCCACGCTGTAGCGCTCGGCCACGCCGCGCACCGTGCGGGCGAGGTGCAGGCCGCGGTCGTCCGCCCAAACTTTCCAGGTGCGCTCGTTCGGCAGCGACACCGCATTCAGCCGCTGCACCAGGTCGTTGCTGACCGCCATGGTGCGCGCGGTGTCGGCGGTCAGCGCCCCGGCGATGGCGGCCTGCTCCAGCAGCGCCGTCGGCACGGAGGTCGCGAGCCGGCGCAGGTTGCCCGCGGCTTCCCGCAGCCATGCCAGCTCCCCTGTCATCTCGTCGCCCCCGAACACCCGGCCATCGGCATAGGCCAGCCGCGCTTCGGCCAGTGCCTTGTCGAGCAGGTAATCCTCAAGCGCCTGGTCGTTCTTCAGGTAGCGCTCGTCGTGCCCGCGCTTGGCACGGTAAAGCGGCGGCTGCGCGATATACAGGTGGCCGCGCTCGATCAGCTCCGGCATCTGGCGGAAGAAGAACGTCAGCAGCAACGTGCGGATATGGCTGCCGTCCACGTCGGCGTCCGTCATGATGTTGATGCGGTGATAGCGCAGCTTGCGTACGTCGAAGCCGCCCTGCTCCGGCTCGCCACGGCCGATGCCGGTGCCGAGCGCGGTGATCAACGTGCCGATCTCGGCGCTGCCCAGCATGCGGTCGAACCGGGCACGCTCGACGTTCAGGATCTTGCCCTTCAGCGGCAGGATCGCCTGGAACTTGCGGTCGCGGCCCTGCTTCGCGGAGCCGCCGGCGCTGTCGCCCTCGACAATGAACAGCTCGCTCTTGCTCGGGTCGCGCTCCTGGCAGTCCGCGAGCTTGCCGGGCAGGGTGCTCACGTCCAACACGCCCTTTCGCCGGGTCAGTTCGCGCGCCTTGCGCGCCGCTTCCCGTGCGGACGCCGCGTCCATCACCTTTTGGATGATGGATTTCGCCTCCTTGGGGTGCGTCTCGAACCAGTGGGACACAGTGTCGGCCACCGCCGCCTGCACCACCGGCTGCACCTCGGAGCTGACCAGCTTGTCCTTAGTTTGGCTGCTGAACTTCGGGTCCGGCACCTTGACCGACAGCACCGCCGTCATGCCTTCCCGCATGTCGTCGCCCACCAGATCGAGCTTTTCCTTCTTGCCCATTCCCTCCGCGTACTTAGTCACCACGCGGGTCAGCGCCTGGCGGAACCCGGCCAGATGCGTGCCGCCGTCACGCTGCGGGATGTTGTTGGTGAAACACAGCATCGTCTCGTGGAAGCTGTCGTTCCAAGTCAGCGCAAACTCGACGCGGATGCCGACCTGGCTTTCCTCGGTCGTGACCGAGATCGGCTGCGACACCACGGAGGTCTTGCTGCGGTCGAGCCAGGCGACGAACGCTTCCAATCCGCCGTCGTACTTGAACTGGGTTTCCTGGGCCGGCGCGTGGCGCTCGTCCCGCAGCACGATGGCCAGGCCGGAATTGAGGAACGCCAGCTCCCGCAGCCGCCGTTCCAGCACGGCATAGTCGAAATCGACCTTGGTGAATGTGCCCGTACTGGGCTTGAAGCACACCTCGGTGCCGCTCGGCTTGCCGGAAGGGCCGACGACCCGCAGGGGTTCCGTCGTTTCGCCGTGCTCGAACCGGATGAAGTGCTCGGTCCCGTTGCGCCAGATGCGGACTTCCATCCATTGCGACAGCGCGTTGACCACAGCCGCGCCCACGCCGTGCAGGCCGCCGGACACCTTGTAGCTGTTCTGGTTGAACTTGCCGCCCGCGTGCAGCCGGGTCAGCACGACCTCGGCGGCGCTCACGCCCTCTTCCGCGTGCATGTCGGTGGGGATGCCGCGACCGTCGTCCCGCACCGTCACGCTGCCGTCGCTGTTGAGCGTCAGCTCGCAGCGGGTCGCATAACCCGCCTGCGCCTCGTCCACGGCGTTGTCGATGATCTCAAACGCCATGTGGTGCAGGCCGGAGCCGTCGTCGGTGTCGCCGATATACATGCCGGGGCGCTTGCGCACCGCTTCCAACCCTTTCAGGACGGAAATAGAAGCGGCGTCGTAGGCATCGGATTCGGGCGTCGGGGCGGCTTCGGACATGCCGAGAAAGGACTCCAAAGGAGGGCAGTGGACCCCATGAATATAGCTATTGACCCACTGAAAAGACAGGGCTTGACCGGTTTAAATCGGGGGGAAGGCCGGGTCCGGGCGCAGGGTGTCGCCCCCGGTTTGCAGCCCCTCCGCCGCGCCGCGCAGCGCCGCGAACGGCTCGGGGTCAGTGCCGGTCAGCAGCACCTGGGCCGACAAGGCGGACAGCGCCTCCCACAGCGCGGCGCGGCGGTCGGCGTCCAGGTGTACGGCGGGCTCGTCCAGTAGCAGCAGCGGTGCGTCGCCGCGGGCCTCGGCGATCAATGCCGCATGGCCCAGCACCACGCCGATCAGCAGCGCCTTCTGCTGCCCGGTGCTGGCGAGCACCGCGGGCAGGCCGCTCGCCGCGTCGGACAGCAGCATATCCGCCCGATGCGCCCCCTGCGCCGCCGAACCCGCCGCCGCGTCCCGCCCGCGACCGTCCGCAAACGCAGCCCGCAGCCCGTCTTCCACCGCCAGCGCCGGCTGCTCCGCCAAACGGTCGGCGGTGGCGTCCAGCAGCGCCAGCCGCCCCACGGGGAACCGCCCCGCCGCACCCCGTTCCAGCACGGCATTCAGCCGGGCCACCAGCCCGGCGCGCGCCGCCGTCACCGCAACCGCGTGCCGGGCCATGCTGTCCTCCACCCCGGCCAGCCATGCCGTGTCGGCCCCGCCGCCCGCCAGCAGCCGGTTGCGGCTTGCCATCGCCGTTTCGTAAGCCGAAACCTCCCGGGCGTGGCCCGGTTCCAAGGCCCAGACCAAGCGGTCGAGGAAGCGGCGGCGGCCCGACGCGCCTTCCTGGAACAGCCGGTCCATCTGCGGCGTGAGCCAAACCGCCGCCATCGTCGCGGCGATCTCCGCCTGGTTGCGCGGCGCCACGCCGTTCAGCCGGAACAATCGGCGGTCGGGCGGCCCATCGGGCGGAGTGCCGGTGCCGAGGTCCGCCTCCATGCCGTCGCGCACCACCTGGGCGGCGACGCCCCAGTGGCCCGGCGCGGCCGGCGCCCGGCGTGCCAAGTCCGCCACCCGCGCACTGCGCAGCCCGCGGCCCGGCTGCAGCAGCGACACGGCTTCCAGAAGGTTGGTCTTGCCCGACCCGTTCGGACCCGTCACCACCGCCATCCGCGCGGCGGGCCGCCACGTCAGGGCCGGGTAGTTGCGGAACTGCGTCAGCGTCAGGCGCTTGAGCCGCAGCAACCTCGGCCTAAACGCGCATCGGCATCAGCACGTAGAGCGCGCTGCCATCGGAAGCGTCCCGCACGATGGTAGGAGCCGAGCCGTCGGAGAAGTGGAACTCGACGTGATCGGAGATCTGGTCGGTGATGTCGTTGAGGTAGCGGGCCTGGAAGCCGATCTCCAAGGGGCCGGCAGCATACTGCACCCGCTCCCCGTCCAGTTCCTCGCTCGCGGTGCCCTGCTCGGGGCTTGCGGCGGACAACGTCAGCAGGTCGCGGTCCAGCGCCATCTTCACCGGGCGCGACCGCTCGCTGCTAATGGCCGCGACGCGGGCCACGGCGTCGGAAAAGTCCTTCTTTCCGACGCGCAGCACTTTGTCGTTGTCCTTGGGAATCACGCGCTCGTATTCCGGGAAGGTGCCGTCGATCAGCTTGCTGGTCAGCGTGATCGGCCCGGCCTTGAACTGGATGCGGGTATCGGACAGGCCAATCTCGACCTCGCCGCTTTCCTCGTCCAGCAGCTTGCGCAGTTCGCCCACGGTTTTGCGCGGGATGATGACGCCGGGCATGCCCTGGGCGCCCGACGGGATCGGCTCCTCAACCCGCGCCAAGCGGTGCCCGTCGGTCGCCACGGCGCGCAACACCGCGCCGCCATCCCCTTCCGCGGCGTGCAGGTAGATGCCGTTCAGGTAGTAGCGCGTTTCTTCCGTGCTGATGGCGAATCGGGTGCGGTCGATCAAGCCGCGCAGGGCGAGGCCGGAAAGCTGGAACCGGTGCGGCAATTGCCCGGCGGTCATGCTGGGGAAGTCGTCGGTCGGCAGCGTCACCAGGCTGGTGCCGTAGCGCCCGGCCCGCAGGGTGAGTTGCGCGCCGCCCTCCGCTACCTCGAATTCCAGTTCCGCCGCCTCGGGCAGCTTGCGCACGATCTCATACAGGGTGGCGGCCGGAGCGGTGGTGGCGCCGTCGCGCGACACGTTGGCCGCAACTTCCTCGACGATGGCGATTTCCATGTCGGTCGCGGTGAAGCTGAGCGTGCTACCCTTGGCGACGATCAGGGCATTCGCCAGGATGGGAATGGTGTTGCGCTTCTCGGCAACGCTCTGGATGTGGGCCAGCGCCTTGAGCAGCGTGGCGCGTTCGGCCTTGAACTTCATGCGACCATTCCTGATGGGCACCGAATCCGGCGCCGCGGCAGGAGAGCATAGCTGATCGCGGCCTCCGCGCCAACGGGAGTCAGCTTTCCAGCATTCTCCGCAGCAGCTCGACCCGCTCGCCGAAGTCGGAATCCTGCTCGATCAGCTCGGCGATGCGGCTGACCGCGTGCATGACCGTGGTGTGGTCGCGGTTGCCGAACTTGCGGCCGATCTCCGGCAGCGACCGGCTGGTGAGCTGCTTGGCCAAGTACATCGCGACCTGCCGCGGGCGCGCCACCGCGCGCGCCCGGCGCGCGCTGCTCATGTCGGTCAGCCGGATGTTCCAGTGCTCGGCCACACGCTTCTGGATTTCCTCGATGGTGACCCGGCGGTCATGCGCCTTCAGGATGTCGTGCAGCACTTCCTGGGTGCTTTCCAGCGTGATCGGTCGGCCGAACAGGTTGGCATGGGCGATCAGCCGGTTCAGGCTCCCTTCCAGCTCGCGCACGTTACTGGTGATCTTGTGGGCCAGGAACTCCAGCACCTTGGGCGGCACCTGCGCCTGCGCCCGCAGCGCCTTGGCTTCCAGAATGGAGATGCGCAGCTCAAAGGTCGTCGCGTGGAGGTCGGCGACCATGCCGCAGCCGAGCCGGGTGCGCAACCGGTCTTCCAGCCCCGACAGGTCCGAGGGCGACTTGTCCGCGGACACCACAATCTGCTTGCCGGCGTCCACCAGGGCGTTGAAGGTGTGGAAGAATTCTTCCTGCGTGTTGTCCTTGCCGATCAGGAATTGCAGGTCATCGACCATCAGCACATCGACGCTGCGGAGCTGTTCCTTGAACTCCATGGTCGATTGGTTGCGGATGGCCGCGATGAAGCGGTACATGAACTTCTCGGCCGACATATAGGCGACCTGGATCGGCGTGGCGGGGCGGCGGGACAGCTCAATCCCGATGGCATGCATCAGGTGCGTCTTGCCCAAGCCGACACCGCCATACAGGAACAACGGGTTGAACCCCGGGCTTGACGGCCGCTCCGCTACTCGCCGCGCACAGGCATAGGCGAACTCGTTCGGCTTGCCGACCACGAAGCTGTCGAACTCGAACCGCGTGTCGAGCGGGACGGCCATTTCGGGCCGTGCCGGGTCGGAACGAAGGTCTTCCATCCGGTCCAATGCCGACTCGTCGAGCGCGTCCGCGAGCGCGTCGCCCGGCAAGCCCGGCCCGTCGCGCCCCGCATTGGACGGTTCGGCCGAGGCGCCGGCTCCGCTGACGCGGATGTCCACCCGGCGGATGCGCTTGTTCTCCGATTGCCACAACGCGTTCAGCTTGTCCGCATAGTGGCCGCGCACCCAGTCCCGCAGAAACCGGCTTGGCAGGTGAACCGTGACTTCATCGCCATCGACGTTGCCCAGGGTCATCTGGCGCAGCCAGGTGCGATACTCGAGGTCGCCCACGTCCTGCTGCAAGCGGTTGCGGACGCGCGCCCATTGCGCGCTGAGTTGATCCGCAGTGTCAGGCGGCGAGGCATGTTCGATGGCAGAGCGGACCGAGGGGATCGGAAAACCATCCAGGGCGCCCGGCTTGAGTTTCGTATCGCCCGGGTCCGGGTTGGAATCCATCGATACCTGCCTGGGTTCAACGGCGCAGGGCCGCCACGAAGATGGGAACGCGCCGACTGCCGCAGCGGGCGCCAACAGCAGGCACCGCCGGGGCAGGTGAGCAGTCACGTCACGGCAACTGCACTTCACCCCTAAATCAAAGCGTTATGGAACGCAATACAAATTCCAATGGAAGTAAAATCGGGTAGTAAAAACAATGAAAGCGGACACAATAAATGCCCGCTTTCTCAAAGAGAAGCAAATCAACCGATAAAGCGGAGCGACCCGCAAGCCAAATTCAGGCCGAAGCGAGCGCCTTGACCCGGGCTGCAAGGCGCGAGATTTTGCGCGACACGGTATTTCGGTGGATGACGCCCTTACCGGCCGCGCGCTGCAGTTCCGGCTGCGCGAGCCGCAACGCCTCTGTAGCGGCAGCCTTGTCGCCGGTTGCGCAAGCCGCTTCGACCTTTTTCACGAAGGTGCGCATGCGGCTTTTGCGCGCCTGATTGCGCAGGGTGCGCTTGGCGGTCTGACGGATGCGCTTGCGCGCCGATGCGGTGTTCGCCATGGATTCTTCTCAAGCAATGCAATGCGGGGCACGCCAGGGCGCACCGGAAGCGCACGGTTCTATGGAGCCGGGGCGGCCAAGTCAAGCATGACCGATCCGTGAACCAGACGCCGTGCCGCGCCTGCATCACCCCCGGGCGGCAAACGCCGGCTTGCGCTTTTCGGCAAACGCCGCCATGCCTTCCCGCTGGTCCGGCGTGCCGAACAGCGACAGGAACAGCGCGCGCTCCGCCCGCACGCCCTCCGTCAGCGTCGTCTCGAACGCCGCGTTCACCGCGCGCTTGGCCATGGCCACCGCCACAGGGGACAGCGCGGCGATCTTCTCCGCGGTCGTCAGCGCTTCCGCCACCAGCTCCGCGGCCGGGACGACGCGGCTTACCAGGCTGCACCGCTCGGCCTCCGCCGCGTCCATCATGCGGGCGGTGAGGCACATCTCCATCGCCTTGGACTTGCCGACGGCCCGGGTCAGCCGTTGCGTGCCGCCGGCGCCGGGGATCACGCCCAGGTTGATCTCCGGCTGGCCGAACCGCGCGCCGTCGCCGGCCAGGATGAAATCGCACATCATCGCCAGCTCGCAGCCGCCGCCCAGCGCGAAGCCGTTCACCGCGGCGATCACCGGCTTCTGCACCCGCAGCACCGTTTCCCACCGCGCCCCGATGAAGTCATGGAGGAACACGTCGGGATACGTGCGGTCCTTCATCTCCTTGATGTCCGCCCCGGCGGCAAACGCCTTGTCCGACCCGGTCAGCACAACGGCACCGACCGCCGGATCCGCGTCGAACGCCAGGAGCTGTCGGCCCAGCTCGTCCATCAACTGGTCGCACAGCGCGTTCAGCGCCTGCGGGCGGTTCAGGCGGATCAGGCCCACGCGGCCATGGGTCTCAACAAGGATCATTTCAGGTGGGGATGTCTCGGCCATGGCGGTGCTCCTCGGGGCTTGCGGCTCAGGCTTGCAGCCGCGGACAATAGAAGGTGCTGCGCCCGGCCTGCACGATGCGGGAAACGCCGGGGCAGGGGGGGCCGGGACAATCCTGGCAGCGCTCGCCCTCCCGGCCGTACACCCGCCACGCATGCTGGAAATAGCCAAGCTCGCCGTCCGGCTGCACGTAGTCCCGCAAGGAGGACCCCCCGGCGGCGATAGCCTCCGAGAGCGTTGCCTTGATCTCGGACGCCAGTCGGTCCGCCTGCGCGGCGGTCACGTCGACGGCCAATCGGCCCGGCGCGACGCCGGCGCGGAACATGGCCTCGCACACGTAGATGTTGCCGAGGCCCGCCACCACCCGCTGGTCTAGCAGCGCCGCCTTGACCGGGGTGCGCCGCCGGGCCAAAGCGCGATGCAGCGCCGCGCCGTCGAACGCATCATCCAGCGGCTCCGGCCCCAGCCCGGCCAGCAAGCGGTGCGCGTCCTCCGCCGCGGTCGGCAGCAGGTCGATGGAGCCGAACCGCCGGGGATCGACGAAGCCGACCAGCCAGCCATCGTCCGTTTCCAGCGCGACGTGCTCATGCAGCGCCGCCGCGTTGGAACCGCGTTGCCGGATCAGCATGCGCCCGGACATGCCGAGGTGCAGCAGCACGCTCGCCCCGTCTTCGCCGTCCCGCGGGGCCAGGCGCATCAGCATGTACTTGGCCCGGCGCCGGAACCCCAGCACCCGCGCGCCGGTCAGCCGCTCCGCCAGGTCCGGCGGCAGCGGCCAGCGCAGGTCCGGCCGCCGCACCTCCGCCCGGCGGATTACCCGCCCTTCCAGCCGCGCCCGCAGGCCGCGCATCACGGTTTCGACTTCAGGGAGTTCCGGCATCGCTGCCGGGCAACCTATATGCTGGCCCCATGAGCAGCAATCCCGAGACCGACTTCGGCTTCCGCACCGTGCCGGCGGCCGAGAAGAAACCCATGGTGCGCGCGGTTTTCGACAGCGTGGCGCCGCGCTACGACCTGATGAATGACCTGATGTCGCTTGGCGTCCACCGGTTGTGGAAGCGCGAGTTCATCGCCGAGCTGGCGCCGCGGGCGGACCGCAGCCTGCTCGACCTCGCGGGCGGCACCGGCGACATCGCCTTTGGTTGGCGGACACGGGGCGGCGGGCCGACATGGCTCACAGACATCAATCCCTCCATGCTGGCGGAAGCGCGCAAGCGCCCGGGGGCCGATGCGGTGACGTTCATGGTCGTGGATGCAGAGGCGATCCCGCTGCCGGACCGCTCGGTGGACCGGGTGAGCATCGCCTTCGGCCTGCGCAACTGTACGGACAAGCCGGCGGTGCTGGCGGAAGCGCGCCGGGTGCTCAAGCTCGGCGGGCAGTTCCACTGCCTGGAGTTCTCCCGCGTCCAGGTCGCGGCGCTCGCGCCGGTTTACGACGCCTGGTCGTTCGGGGTGCTGCCCCGGCTGGGCCGCGCCGTCGCGGGCGACGCCGACAGCTATCAATACCTCGCGGAAAGTATCCGCACCTTCCCGGATCAGGAGGCGTTGGCGGCGATGATGCGGACGGCAGGGCTGGCGCGCGTGCGGCACCGCAACCTGACCGGCGGAATTGCGGCAATCCACACGGGTTGGCGGCTTTGAGCCGGGTCCTCCTGATCGTCAGCGGCGGCATCGCGGCCTTTAAGTCGCTGGAACTGGTGCGCCTGCTGCGCCGGGACGGCATCGCCGTCACCGCCGTGCTGACGGAGGGGGGCGCGCAGTTCGTGACGCCGCTCAGCCTGCAGGCGCTGACGGAGGACAAGGTGTACTCCGCCCTGTGGTCGCTGACGGACGAGAGCGAGATGGGCCACATCCAGTTGTCCCGCGCCGCCGACCTGCTGGTGGTCGCGCCCGCCAGCGCCAACATGCTGGCCAAGATGGCGGCGGGGGTGGCGGACGACCTCGCCAGCACCGTGCTGCTGGCCACCGACAAGCCGGTGCTGGTGGCGCCCGCCATGAACGTCCGCATGTGGACCCACCCGGCGACGCAGGCCAACATGGCAACCCTGCGCGCCCGCGGCGTGCAGGCCGTGGGGCCGGAGGAGGGCGCGATGGCCTGCAACGAGTACGGCTTCGGCCGCTTGGCGGAGCCGCCCGCCATCCTTGCCGCCATCCAGGCCCTGCTGCGCCCGGCCGCCCGGCCGCTGGCCGGGCGGCATGTGCTCGTGACCAGCGGGCCGACGCACGAGCCGATCGACCCGGTGCGCTACCTTGCCAACCGCAGCAGCGGTCGGCAGGGCCACGCCATCGCCGCCGCGCTGAGCGGGTTGGGGGCGCGCGTGACCCTGGTGAGCGGCCCGGTCGCGCTGGCCGATCCGCCCGGCGTCACGGTGCGCCGGGTCGAAACGGCCGAGCAGATGCTGGCGGCCTGCATCGCGGCGCTGCCGACCGACGTGGCGGTGTGCGCCGCCGCGGTCGCCGATTGGCGCGTGGCCGCGGCGTCCGATGCCAAGCTGAAAAAGGTGCCGGGCGCACCGCCGCCCGCCCTGGCGCTGGTGCCCAACCCCGACATTCTGGCGACGCTGGCCACCGCCGGCCCGGCGCGTCCGCGGCTTGTGATCGGCTTCGCCGCGGAAACCGATGACATGCTGCAGCACGCCCAAGCCAAGCGGGCGCGCAAAGGCTGCGACTGGATCGTGGCCAACGACGTGCGGCCGGAGACCGGGATCATGGGCGGCGCGCTGAACGAGGTGCACCTCCTCACCGCCGAGGGCATCGAAGCCTGGCCCCGCCTGCCCAAATCCGACGTGGCCGCGCGCCTCGCGCTGCGCATCGCCGAAGCGATGGGCGCCATGGAGGCGCTGTCATGACCGCGCCCGTCGTGCGGTTCCGTCGGCTGGACGGCAACGCCGACCTGCCGATCCCCGCCTACGCGACCGCCGGGGCGGCCGGGTTCGACTTGCGCGCCGCGGTGACGGGCGACGCGCCGCTGCTGCTGCGGCCCGGCGAGCGCCTGCTGGTGCCGACCGGCTTCGCCTGCGCCGTGCCGCACGGCTACGAGATGCAGGTCCGGCCGCGGTCGGGCATCGCAGTGACGCACGGCGTGTCCGTCGCGAACACCCCCGGTACGGTGGACAGCGACTACCGCGGGCCACTCATGGTTTGCCTGATCAATCTCGGCTCCGAGCCGTTCGCCATCCGCCGCGGCGACCGCATCGCCCAAGCCGTGGTCGCCCCGGCGCCGCAACTCACGCTGATCGAGGTGGACGACCTGGACAACACGGTCCGGGGGAGGAGCGGCTTCGGCTCGACCGGGATGGAGTGATCAGGTGTCGAAGCTGCCGGGCGACCGCTGGCCGATCATCGACAGCAGTTCGCGCCGGGTTGCGAAGTCGTTGCGGAACGCGCCGAGCATCCGGCTGGTCACCATGCTGACCCCGGGCTTGTGCACGCCGCGGGTGGTCATGCACTGGTGCCCGGCCTCGATCACCACGCCGACGCCGTGGGGTCGCAGCACCTGGTCGATCGTGTTGGCGATCTGCACCGTCAGCTTTTCCTGGATCTGCAGCCGCTTGGCATAAGCGTCCACCACGCGGGCCAGCTTGCTGATGCCCACCACCCGGCGGTTCGGCAGGTAGGCCACGTGGCAACGGCCGATGATGGGTACCATGTGGTGCTCGCAGGTGCTCTCCAGCCGGATATCGCGCAGCAGCACGATCTCGTCGTAGCCCTCGACCTCCTCGAACGTGCGTTCCAGCAGGGACACGGGGTCGACGGCGTAGCCGCTGAACAGCTCCTTATAAGACTTCACGACGCGCTTCGGCGTGTCGCGCAGGCCTTCGCGCGTCGGGTCGTCGCCGGCCCAGCGCAGCAGGGTGCGCACCGCGGCCTCGGCCTCCTCCACCGTGGGGCGGCCCTCGCTGACGGACGGCGTGGACACGGCAGTCGGACTGATGCTGTTCAAAATGCAGGCGCTTTCAAGAGGACGCCCCAGCCAGGACCGGTCGGGGCGATGCGTTACACGAGAGGTGGTGCCGCCTCCGAACCGCGGCAAGCGGCCCAGCCAGGCGGCTTGTTACGAAAATACAATGTTCTGTGTCAATGGACGCTTTGGGCCTCGCTGGAACTGTCGAGGCTGAACGTCGGCACGGCGGCGTCGAACGCCTCGCCGGTCGCGGACACCACCATGTGGTAGGTGCCCGCCATGAAGCCCGACGCGGTGCCGAGCGGCGTGCCGGAGGTGTACTCGAACGCTTCGCCGGGCGCTAGCCTGGGCTGCTTTCCCACCACCCCGGCGCCCTCAACCACCTCCGTGCGGCCGCGGGCGTCGGTGATGCGCCAGGTGCGGCGCAGGAGCTGCACAGCCTGTGGTCCCTGGTTCTCGATCCGCACCTGATACGCCCAAACCCAGGCGCCCGCATCGGGGTCGGAGTGCTCCGGCAGGAAGGCGGCCTGCACGCTGACGACGACGCCCCGGGTGGTCGCGCTGTAAAGCGGCACCATGGCCACGCCTATTCCGCCGCCGCGCGGACGTGCCCGCCGCGCAGCCCTGCGGCGTGCAGCTTATCAAGCGCCTGCGCCAAGTCGTCTGTGAGGTCCGCCGCGTCCTCCAGCCCGACCGAAAGCCGGACCACGCCGTCGGTGATGCCGAGCCGCGCGCGCTCCTCGGCGCCGATCCGCATGTGCGTGGTCGTGGCCGGGTGCGTCACCAGGGACTTCGCGTCGCCGAGGTTGTTGGACACGGCGATCAGCCGGAACGCGTTCATCGCCTCGAACGCCGCGGGCTTGCCGCCGGCCAGCTCGAACGCGACCAGCGTGCCGCCGGCGCTCATTTGCGACATGGCGAGGGCGTGTTGCGGATGGTCGGGCCGCCCGGGGAACCAGACGCGCGACACCGCCGGGTGCCGGGCCAGCATGTCGGCGACGATTGCGGCGGAGGCGCAGGCAGCGTGCACACGCAGATGCAGCGTTTCCAGCCCCTTCAGCAACAGCCAAGCGTTGAAGGGCGACAGGCTCGGCCCGGTGTTGCGGAGGAACGGCTGCAGCGTGTCCTCGACCCAGGCCTTGCGGCCCAGCACCGCGCCGCCCAGTACCCGGCCCTGGCCGTCGATATGCTTGGTGCAGGAATACACCACCACGTCGGCGCCCAGTTCGAGTGGCTTCTGCAGGAGCGGCGTCGCGAACACGTTGTCCACCACGACGATCGCCCCGGCCGCATGCGCCAGGTCGCACACCGCGCGCAGGTCCACGATGTCGAGCATCGGGTTGGATGGGCTTTCCACCAGCACCAGCGCGGCCGGGCGGGACAGCGCCGCGCGCCAGGCTCCGAGGTCGGCGCCGTCCACGAATTCCGAGGTGATGCCGTAGCGCGGCAGCAGCGTGGAGACGATCCAGTGGCAGGAGCCGAACAACGCGCGGGACGCCACCACGCGGTCGCCGGCCTTGAGGTGGGACAACATCGCGCCGTGCACCGCCGCCATGCCGGTTGCGGTGGCGCGACACGCTTCCGCACCCTCGATACACGCGAGCCGGTTTTCCAGCATGGCAACGGTGGGATTGCCAAAACGCGTGTACTGGTAGTGGTTCACGTCGCCGGAAAAGGTGGCTTCAGCCTGCTCGGCGCTGTCGTAAACGAAGCCGGAGGTGAGGAACAGCGCCTCCGCCGTCTCGCCGTAGGGCGTCCGGGTGGTGCCAGCGTGAACCAGTTGCGTGGCGGGGCGGTAGTTAGGCATGGCACGGTGCTCCAAAGAAGACCGTAGATGCCGACGGCGCCAGCGTGCGCTGGAATGCCGAGGGCCTCTTTAGCGCGCTTGTTTCACCTCGCCGCAATCCGGCCGGACAAATCACGAGGGGCGCCCGCACAGCGCCATTACCAGATTAGGTGCCGAGGCGTTGCATGGTCAACGGCGAATTCGTATAACGGTCCCGCCGCGGGTGTAGTTCAATGGTAGAACGGCAGCTTCCCAAGCTGCATACGAGGGTTCGATTCCCTTCACCCGCTCCAA
>CALMVT010000456.1 GCA_937873175.1 uncultured Acetobacteraceae bacterium
AGGAGGTGCCGATGTCCGTCGATCCCCCTTCCAATGACTTGCCGTCCGACGGCCGTTCGGCCGAGCATCTTCCATACGGGGTTGACACTATTGTCATCCCATTCACCTGGTCCGCTCCGCAATGGCGGCGGTTGCCCGTGCGACGGTTTGGCGGGCCGCCGCTGCCGCGGCAAGCTCGCCGCCTCCGGACGCGTCACCGCCGACCGGCGCGGGCGCAGCGGCAACCGCCAAGGCAGGAACTGCCGCGGGTGCCGCAGCGGCCAACGTGGACAAGCCCAAGGACCCGACCGCGCCCGTGCCGGTCGTGGATGACCAAGGCAACCCCGTCCTGATCCCCTGATCCCCGAAGGACCGTTCAAAGGCCAGCAGATGCTGCGCCCGGTCGGGCTCGACCCACGCTTCTTTGTCAATCAGGGCATCGCGAACAAGAGCCGTTACGACGCCTTACGCCACATTGCCAACCCGTATGGCGGCAACGACGCGGGGCCGGCTTGGGTGTTGCGCGAGTTCATGCAGTTGCGCAAATTCAGGCAAGGCGGCGAGTGGGACGCGCAACGTGTTGGCGGCAGATATCACGCCGAATACGTGGACTACGCCACTGTCGCAATCGACCTGTACGCGGCATCCCTAGGTATGTCGCGTAATTTGATTTTGCGCGTTCAAGACCTTTACGCCACGGCAAACAGCCGGTTCGACCCAGAAGCCAAGAGGGACGAAACCTATGCTCACCTGCCACATCGCAACGTCGCCAACACGGACCTGGGCTACCGGTTGTATCAATCCGGCCAAATCCTTGCCGCATCTGGGCCCTGAGCGGGACAAGTCGGCAAATGCTGAGGCACGCACGGCGCCGCGTCTGGTTCATGGAGCTTGCATTGAGCGTCGTGCTGTTCACGTGGCTCGCTATCGCCAGAGTGGGCGTACTGCCGTTGGCGTTCTACTTCCTTGGAATGTGGGACGCCAGGAATGGGATGACCTCCTGCGAGAAGGCCATCGTTGCCCGTCTGCCCTCCCCGGATGGCACTTGGGAAGCCGTGTTGGATCGGTCCATATGTCCGGTCGGGCTGGGCGGTGCGTCCATCGTTGCAAGGGTTAACCTCCTCTCCACCCGAGACCCGGCATGCACCGCGGTTCTGCTCGGGATGGACACTGGCGGGCACCATGACGAACGGCCGCGCCTTGTTTGGACAGCGCCGGACGTTTTGCAGGTCACGGCGATTTACGACCGCTCCTACCTCAACGTGCTGACGCGCGAGTTCGGCGGCGTGCGGGTGGACCTGCGCTACGACCCGGACGATCCTGCCGACCGGGCCGCATGGCGGCGCGAACATGGCATGTCGCCGGAGCCGAGACGGCAGGGAACCGCTACCCCTTCCGCCGCCGCCCCGCCTTCCGCTTCGCCGGGTCATACCCGCCCCCGCCCGGCCCCAACGGCTCCGGCGTCGTGTCCTTCTTCCCGCGCCCGGCAAACGCCGCCGCACTCGCCGGCGGCGTCGGCAGTCCGAGGTCCAGCGCTTCCAGCCGCCGGATCTCGTCGCGCAGCCGGGCCGCGGTCTCGAACTCCAGGTCCGCGGCGGCGGCGCGCATCCGCTTCTCCATCTCGGCAACCGAGGACTTCAGGTCCTTGCCGACAAACTC
This sequence comes from uncultured Acetobacteraceae bacterium, assembly GCA_937873175.1. GTDB lineage: Bacteria > Pseudomonadota > Alphaproteobacteria > Acetobacterales > Acetobacteraceae > CAHJXG01. The sequence goes on from CALMVT010000456.1 coordinate 1,639, forward strand.
CGTGACCCCCGCGTCCTTCACCGGGGCGACAGTCACGTAGTCCTGCTCGAACACCGATTGCAGCGCCTCGCCGATATGGCTGCGCACGCTGGTGGGGGTGATGCCGTGAGCCTCGTTCCATGCCCGCTGCTTGGCCCGGCGCCGCTCCGTTTCCTCGATGGCCGCACGAAGGCTGCGGGTCATCACATCGGCATACAGGATCACCCGGCCGTCCACGTTGCGCGCCGCCCGGCCGATGGTCTGGGTCAAGGAGGTCTGGCTGCGCAGGAACCCTTCCTTGTCCGCGTCCAGGATCGCCACCAGCGCGCACTCCGGGATGTCCAGCCCCTCCCGCAGCAGGTTGATCCCCACCAGCACGTCAAACACGCCAAGCCGCAGGTCGCGGATGATCTCGATCCGCTCCAGCGTGTCCACGTCCGAATGGAGATAGCGCACCTTGACGCCGTTCTCGGTCAGGTACTCCGTCAGGTCCTCGGCCATGCGCTTGGTGAGCGTGGTGACCAGGATGCGGCTGCCGCGGGCGATCACCACCCGGGCTTCAGCCAGCAGGTCGTCCACCTGGCGTTCCACCGGGCGGACCTCCGTCACCGGGTCGATCAGGCCGGTGGGGCGGATCACCTGCTCGGCAAAGGCGCCGCCGGTTCGCTCCATCTCCCACGGACCCGGCGTCGCGCTGACGAACACCGTTTGCGGGCGGAAGCTGTCCCATTCCTCGAAGCGCAGCGGCCGGTTATCCAGGCAGGACGGCAGGCGGAAGCCGAACTCGGACAGGATGCCCTTGCGCGCCGCGTCGCCGCGCGACATGCCGCCGATCTGCGGCACGGTGACATGGCTCTCGTCCACGATCAGCAGCGCGTTCTCCGGCAAGTACTCGAACAAAGTGGGCGGCGGCTCGCCGGGCTTGCGGCCGGACAAATAACGCGAATAGTTCTCGATCGACTTGCAGCTTCCCGTGGTCTCGATCATCTCAATATCGAAAGTGCAGCGCTGCTGCAGCCGCTCCGCTTCCAGCAGCTTGCCCTCCGCGGTGAACTGCGCGAGGCGTCCTTGCAGCTCGACCTTGATGTCCTTGACCGCCTGGGCCAGCGTCGGGCGCGGGGTGACGTAGTGGCTATTGGCGTAGATGTGCACGTGGTCCATCGACCCCGTGAGCTCGCCGGTCAGCGGGTCGAACTCCCGCAGGCTCTCGATTTCGTCGCCGAACAGGGTGACGCGCCAGGCGCGGTCCTCTAGGTGGCTGGGGAACACGTCGATGGTTTCGCCGCGCAGGCGGAAGCTGCCACGGGCAAAGGCCATGTCGTTGCGGCGGTACTGCAGCTCCACCAAGGCGCGCGCCAGGGTGTCGCGGTCGATCCGTCCGCTTACCTCCAGCTTGACCACCATGCGACCGTAGGTCTCGACCGACCCGATGCCGTAGATGCAGGATACGGACGCGACGATCACCACGTCGTTGCGCTCCAGCAGCGCCTGCGTGGCGCTGTGGCGCATGCGGTCGATGGCCTCGTTGATCTGGCTGTCTTTCTCGATATACGTGTCGGTGCGCGGGACGTAAGCCTCCGGCTGGTAGTAGTCGTAGTAGCTGACGAAGTACTCCACGGCGTTGTCGGGAAAGAAGCCCTTCATCTCCGCGTAAAGCTGCGCCGCCAGCGTCTTGTTGGGCGCCAGCACCAGGGTCGGGCGTTGGATCGCCTCGATCACCTTTGCCATGCTGAACGTCTTGCCGGACCCGGTGACGCCGAGCAGCACCTGGTCGCGCTCACCCCCATGGATGCCGGTGGTCAGCTCCTTGATTGCCATCGGCTGGTCGCCGGCCGGCTGGTAGTCGGACACCACGCGGAGCGGCTTGCCGCCCGGCTTTGCTGGCTGCTTCTTCGGCTCGAAGGCAACGGGCGGCGCTTCGGCAAGCTTGCGGGCGAGGGTCGTTGACATGGGCGTTAGATGGCAACGGCCGGGTGCGGCGTCGAGGGGGCAGAGGCCCGCTCCACCCGATGCGCCAAGTCCTCGATCCCCTTGTCGTGGATGCCGAGGGAGCGCAGCCCGTCCCGCGTGCGGAACAGGTAATCGGCCGAGCTTCCCAGCGCGCCGCGGGCGGAGGCAAGGCGCCGCACCACGTCCTCCCGCGCCAGGCCGCCGGCATACTGCTCGCAGTCGCGGTGGATGGTGAAGGCGATGGCGTAGCCGAACGGCACGCCGTCCGCGCCGCGCACCTGTACCCAGCGCGGCTGGTAGCTGCCGGACAGCATCTCGCGCCGCCAAAGCAGGGCCAGCTCGTCCGCCATCAGGGCCTGGGGCACATGGAACGCCGCGCCGACGCAGGCGCCCCCACGGTCGAGGCCGAGCACGAGGCCGGGGTTCTCCGGCGTGCCGCGCCCGGCCTGCGTCGAAAGGCAGAACGAGCGATGCCAGCCATGCACCCGCGCCAGGCGGCGCCCGTCGAAATGCAGCGCCGGGTTCCAGATCAGCGAGCCATAGGCGAACAGCCATACGCCGTCGCCGTCGCACGCCCGAGGGCGCCGGGCCAGGGTCGCGTCCAGCGACGCCGCGCGCTCCGCGTCGGAAAGGATGTGCATATTGGGCGCACCGGCGGCGACCATGCGCCGCAAGGCATCGTCGCGCAGCGCTTCCCGGGTGATCACATGGGTGTATTCCGTCACGGCGAGAACTTTGCAGTTTCGGCGGGATTTGCAAGTTCCAGGCCAGCTGCCGCGCAGGGGGCGGGGTTGCTGGCGAGGAAAGTGTGGGCGTGTGATGCAACCGTCGCGAAGTGCCGGGACAGGTCGGCCGGAAGCTTCATCGGATTGACACACGCAACTGAACGCCTGGCGGGCACGTTGTCGGGGACGCGGAGTTGGTCCACTGTCGCTTTGAGGTCAACGGCCAGCTTTATTTTCGGTTCCGCAGGGGGCATCATCCCGCTTGAGAGCTTTCGCCCGGTGCCGGGCATGGGACCCGACGCCAGCCTGCGCCAGCGGGACCTTCGGCGTTCCGGCGATCATGGCACGGTCCGTCCGCCACAACGCAGCGTTAGGGATCCAACTTATGGCAGCAGACGGCGACAAGGTCGCACAAACCGGGACAGCGCAAGGCGGCATCGACAAGCTTTGCATCGACACCATCCGCACCCTGTCGATGGATGCGGTGCAGAAGGCCAAGTCGGGCCATCCCGGCACGCCGATGGCCTTGGCACCCGTCGCCTACACGCTTTGGCAGGACGTGCTGCGCTTCGACCCCGTGGACCCGACCTGGCCCAACCGCGACCGCTTCGTGCTTTCGGTCGGCCATGCGTCCATGCTGCTTTACTCGCTGCTGCACCTATCGGGCACAAGGCGCATCAACGAGAACGGCGCGACCGACGCGGAAGCGGTGTCGCTCGACGACATCAAGCAGTTCCGGCAACTCAGCAGCGTGACACCGGGCCATCCGGAATACAGCTACACCTCGGGCGTGGAAACGACGACGGGTCCGCTGGGCCAGGGCTGCGCCAACAGCGTCGGCATGGCGATGGCGGAGCGCTGGTTCGCCAACCGATACAACAAGCCGGGCTTCCCGCTATACGACTACCGCATCTACGCGCTGTGCGGCGACGGCGACATGATGGAAGGGGTGAGCGGGGAAGCCGCCAGCACCGCCGCACATCTCAAGCTGTCCAACCTGGTGTGGATCTACGACAGCAACCTGATCACCATCGAGGGCGCAACCAGCCTGGCGTTCAGCGAGGACGTGGCGGCCCGCTTCGCCGCCTATGGCTGGCACGTGCTGCACGTGGACGACGCGAACGACACGGCCGCGACCCTGCAAGCGTTGCGGGACGCGGAGGGCGGCACCGACCGTCCGACCTTTATCCTGGTGCACAGCGTCATCGGTTACGGCGCGCCGAAGAAGGCGGGCACGCGGGAAGCGCACGGCGAGCCGCTGGGCGACGAGGAGATACGCGCCGCCAAGCGCAGCTACGGCTGGCCGGAGGATGCGCAGTTCCTGGTGCCGCCTGGCGTGCGCGAGCAATTTGCCACCCGCATGGGCGCGCGCGGCCACCGCCTGCGCACCTCCTGGATGGACATGCTGACCCGCTACCGCGCCGAATACCCAGACCTCGCGGCGGAGCTGGACATGATGGACCACCACCATTTGCCGGAGGGCTGGGACGCCGATATCCCAAGCTTCCCAGCAGACGCCAAGGGTCTCGCCACCCGCGACAGCTCGCAGAAGGTGCTGAACGCCATCGCGCCGCATGTGCCGTGGCTGGTGGGCGGGGCGGCTGACCTGGCGCCCTCCACCAAGTCCAACCTGACGTTCCAAGGCGCAGGCAGCTTCGAGGCCGGCAACTACGGCGGGCGCAACCTGCACTTCGGCATCCGCGAGCACGCCATGGGCTCGATCTGCAACGGCATGGCGCTGAGCGGCATCCGGGCATACGGCTCGGGCTTCCTGATCTTCAGCGACTACATGAAGCCGCCGATCCGCCTGGCTGCGATTATGGAACTGCCGGTCATCTACATCTTCACCCATGACAGCATCGGCGTGGGGGAGGACGGGCCGACCCACCAGCCCATCGAGCAACTCATCTCGCTCCGGGCGGTGCCCGGCATGGTGGTGATCCGACCTGCCGACGCCAATGAGGTCGCCGAAGCCTGGCGCGTCGCCATGCGGATAGACGACAAGCCCATCTCGTTGATCCTGAGCCGCCAGGCGTTGCCGACATTGGACCGCGACCAATACGCGCCGGCCGCCGGGTTGGAGCGCGGCGCTTATGTGGTCACGAAAGACGAGGGCACGCCCGACGTGATCCTGATCGGCACCGGTAGCGAGCTGTCGCTGTGCGTCAGCGCGCACGAGGCACTGACAAAGGAAGGTATCCGTTCCCGCGTCGTGTCGATGCCGAGCTGGGAGCTGTTTGAAAGCCAGGACGAGGCCTATCGGGAAAGCGTGCTGCCGTCCAAGGTCGTGGGCCGGGTCGCGGTGGAGCAGGGGGCGATCATGGGATGGGACCGCTATGCCGGCTCGGGCGGCGCGGTGATCGGCATGCACACGTTCGGCGCCAGCGCGCCCGCGGGCGAACTGTTGAAAAAATTCGGCTTCACGCCCGAAAAGGTGCTGGAAACCGCGCGTGCCCAAGCGAAGCGCAGCAAGGGGAACTAACATGGACACCCAGCAGCCCACCGTCGGCAACGCCCTCAAGCAGTTGGAGAGCTTCGGGCAGAGTCCGTGGCTCGACTTCATCCAGCGCAGCTTCATCCATGACGGCAGCCTCAAAAAGCTGATTGACCGGGACGGGCTGAAGGGCGTGACCTCTAACCCATCCATCTTCCAGAAGGCGATGGGGGAGGGCACCGACTACGACGCCGGGTTCAAGGCGTTGGCGGAGCGGGGCGATTACGACGCGCTGGACATCTATGAGGCCCTGGCGGAAGAGGACATCCAGCAGGCCTGCGACGTGATGCGGCCGGTGTGGGAAGCGACCGGCAAGGTGGACGGCTACGTCAGCCTGGAAGTGTCGCCCTACCTCGCGCTCTACACCGACGAGACGGTGGAGGAGGCGCGGCGGCTTTGGAAAGCCGTGGGGCGTGAGAACCTGATGGTCAAGGTGCCCGGCACCGACAAGGGCGTGGCCGCGATCCGCACCCTGATCGGCGACGGGATCAACATCAACGTGACGCTGCTGTTCGGGCAGGCGGCCTATGAGGCGGTGGCGGAAGCGTTCATCGCCGGGCTGGAGGATCGGATGGCCCGGGGCGAAAACGTCGCAGGCATCGCCAGCGTCGCCAGCTTCTTCGTCAGCCGCATCGACGCCGTGATCGATAAGAAGATCGACGAGCGGGTGAAGGCCGGGGAAGCCGCGCTGGCCGGACTGCGCGGCAAGGTCGCCATCGCGAACGCCAAGATGGCCTATCAATATTACCTCAAGATGGTTGAAAGCCCGCGCTGGCAGAAGCTGGCGGCGGCGGGCGCCCTGCCGCAGCGCCTGCTTTGGGCCAGCACCGGGGTCAAGGACAAGGCATACAGCGACGTGCTGTATGTCGAGGAGCTGATCGGCCCCGACACCGTGGACACCATACCGCCGGCGACTATGGACGCCTTCCGCGACCACGGCCACCCGCGCGCCAGCCTGACCGAAGATATCGACGGCGCCCGCGCGACCATGGCGGCGGCGGCGGAGCACAAGCTCGGGCTGGACGAGGTGACGCAGAAGCTGGTCGTGGACGGGGTGGAGCTGTTCGCCGCCGCGGCCGACAAGCTGCTCGGCTCCGTCGCAGCGAAGCGCGCCGCCATGCTGGGCGACAAGCTGACCACCATGCAGGCGAGCCTGCCGGAGCCGCTGGCCGGCGAGGTCAAGGCAACGATGGAGGACTGGCGCAAGAACGGCAAGGTGCGCGACCTGTGGTCGCACCATGCAAAGCTGTGGACCGGGGCGGACGAGGCGAAGTGGCTCGGCTGGCTGCGCGTGGTCGAGGACCGCAACAAGCATCTGCCGGAGCTGCAGGCGTTCCAGGACGAGATCAAGGCAGAGGGCTTTCAGCACGTCCTGCTGCTCGGCATGGGCGGATCGAGCCTGGGGCCGGAAGTGCTGGCCGAGACCTTTGGGCGGCAGGCCGGCTTCCCCGAGCTGCTGGTGCTCGACAGCACCGACCCGGCGCAGGTGGCGGCGCTGCACGCCCGGGTGGACCTCAAGCGGACGCTGTGCATCGTCAGCAGCAAGTCGGGCGGCACGCTGGAACCCAACATCTTCAAGGCGTACTTCTGGGACGCCATGCAGAAGGCGGTCGGCGATCAGGCCGGCCGGCACTTCGTCGCCGTGACCGATCCCGGGTCGAAGATGCAGCAGGTGGCGGAGGTTGACGGCTTCCGCCGGGTGTTCATGGGCGACCCGGCCATCGGCGGACGCTACTCCGTGCTGTCCAACTTCGGCATGGTGCCGGCAGCGGCGACGGGTCTGGATCTAAAAGAGTTCCTGTATTCGGCGGCGCTGATGCAGCGGAGCTGCGCCGCGGGCACGCCGCCGGACGAGAACCCCGGCGTGCAGCTCGGTGCCATCATCGGCACCGCGGCCAAGGCCGGGCGGGACAAGGTCACGGTGATCGCCAGCCCTGGCATCTACGACGTGGGCGCCTGGCTTGAGCAATTGCTCGCGGAAAGCACGGGCAAGCAGGGCCACGGCATCGTGCCGGTGGATCTTGAGCCGCTGGGCGCGCCAGATGCTTACGGCGAAGATCGCATATTCGCCTACCTGCGCCTGGCGAACGCGCCCGATGCGGCGCAGGACGCGGCGATGACGGCGCTGGAGCAGGCCGGCCAGCCCGTCGTGCGCTTGTCGCTCTCAAGCACGATCCAGGTGGCGCAGCAGTTCTTCCTGTGGGAGTTCGCCACCGCCGTCGCCGGGTCGGTGATCGGCATCAACCCGTTCGACCAGCCGGATGTGGAGGCGAGCAAGGTCGAGACGCGGAAGCTGACCGACGCCTTTGCCGCCACCGGCAAGCTGCCGGACGAGGCGCCGTTTCTGGTCTCGGACGGGATCAAGCTGTTTACCGACCCGCGCAACCAGGAGGCGCTGCGGCAGGACAGCCTGGACGCGGTGATCAAGGCGCATCTCGACCGCGCCGGACCCGGCGACTACGTGGCGCTGCTGGCCTACATCGACCGCAACGCCGCGCACATCGAGGCGCTGCAGGCGATCCGCGCCCGCATCCGCGACAAGAAGCGGGTTGCGACCTGCGTAGGCTTCGGGCCGCGCTTCCTGCACTCCACGGGTCAGACCTACAAGGGCGGGCCGAACAGCGGCGTGGTGCTGCAGATCACCGCCGACGACGCGAAGGACCTGCCCGTGCCCGGCGAGAAATACAGCTTCGGCACGGTGAAGGCGGCGCAAGCGCGCGGCGACTTCGACGTGCTGGCGGAGCGGGGACGGCGGGCGCTGCGGGTGCATTTGGGCGCGGACGTGGATGCCGGGCTGGCGCGGCTGGCCCGTGCCGTGGACGCGGCGCTGTAGGGGAGCGAAGGCATGGAACTCGGAATCGTCGGCCTCGGCCGCATGGGCGGCAACATCAGCCAGCGCCTGATGCGCGCTGGGCACCGCACCGTCGTGTATGACCGGAACGAGGCGGCCGTGCACAGCCTGGCGGACAAAGGGGCCGCAGCGTCCAACGGCCTTGCGGACATGGTGGCGAAACTTTCGCCGCCCCGCGCCGTGTGGGTCATGCTGCCGGCGGGCAAGATCACCGAGGCGACCGTGGCCGAGCTGGGGGAACTGCTCAGCCAGGGCGACACGATCATCGACGGCGGCAACACCTTCTACAAGGACGACATCCGGCGGGCCAGGGAACTCGCCGGCAAGGGTATCACCTATGTCGATGTCGGCACGTCGGGCGGCATCTGGGGGATCGAGCGCGGCTACTGCATGATGATCGGGGGCGAGGAGGAGGCGGTGCGCCGCCTTGATCCGATTTTCGCGACGCTCGCACCCGGCATCGGCACCATCGAGCGGACGCCTGAACGGGAGGGGCACGATCCGCGGGCGGAGCAGGGCTACATCCACGCGGGTCCGGCCGGCGCCGGGCACTTCGTCAAGATGGTGCACAACGGCATCGAGTATGGGCTGATGCAGGCCTATGCCGAAGGCTTCGACATCCTGCGCACCAAGAACGGCGACAACCTGCCGGAAGGCGAGCGCTTCGACATCAACGTGACCGAGGTGGCCGAGGTGTGGCGCCGCGGCAGCGTGGTCAGCTCCTGGCTGCTGGACCTGACCGCCATCGCGCTGGCCAAGGATGGCGACCTGTCGGCCTACCAGGGCGAGGTGGAGGACAGCGGCGAAGGGCGCTGGACGGTGGAGGCGGCTATCGAGCAGTCAGTGCCGGCGCCGGTGATCACCACCAGCCTGTTCGCGCGGTTCGAGAGCCGGCGGCATCACAGCTTCGCCAACAAGCTGCTGTCGGCGATGCGCGCCGGGTTCGGCGGCCATGTGGAGCCGAAGACGCCGGGCGTGGTGGCCCAGCCGGTGGCCAAGCCGCCGGAGGTCAAGGTGCAGGAGCACGAGCGGGAAACCTGAGTCGTGGCCGACGTTTCGGCCGCCCTGTCGGGTCCCGAGAGCCTCGCGGCCGCTGATCCGGCGCCGCCCTGCACGCTGGTGATCTTCGGCGCCAGCGGAGACCTGACGAAGCGGCTGCTGATCCCCTCCATCTACAACATGCGGCAGGCCAGGCTGTTGCAGGATGGCTTCCAAGTCATCGGCGTCGATCGGGTGGAGCGCGACGACGACGCCTACCGTGGCGCGTTGACGGAGGCGATGAAGAGCTTCGCAGGCGACAAGGGCGGCGAGTTCAGCCCGGGCACGCTGGACGGCGACGCCTGGGGCTGGGTGCGCGACCGGCTGTTCTACCAGGTGGGGGACCTTGGGGATGCGGGAACCTACGAGGCGCTGAACCGGCGCATCAACGGCAGCTGCGTATTCTATTTGGCCGTCGGCGCCCGGTTCTTCGGCCCGGTGCTGACCCGCCTGGCCGATGGCGGGCTGATGAAGGAGGAGGGCGGGTTCCGCCGCGTGGTGGTAGAAAAGCCGTTCGGGCACGACCTGGCCAGCGCCAAGGCGCTCAATCAACTCATCCTGGACAAGATGGACGAGAGCCAGGTGTATCGGATCGACCATTTCCTCGGCAAGGAAACGGTGCAGAACCTCATGGCGCTGCGCTTCAGCAACGGCATCTTCGAGCCGCTGTGGAACCGCAACTACATCGACCACGTGCAGATCACCGCCGCCGAAACGGTAGGAGTGGAGAAGCGCGGCGCGTTCTACGAGCCGACTGGTGCGCTCCGGGACATGGTGCCGAACCATATGTTCCAACTGCTGGCGATGACGGCGATGGAGCCGCCCAACAGCTTCGACGCGGACGCGGTGCGGACGGAAAAGGCCAAGGTCCTGCAAGCGGTCAAGCCGTTCACCGCCGAGACCGTGGCGCGGGACGTGGTGCGCGGCCAGTACGGTCCGGGACGCCTGGGCGGCAAGGAGATGCCGGGCTACCGCGAGGAGCCGGATGTCGCCGCCGACAGCACGACCGAGACGTACATCGCACTGCGGCTGATGGTCGACAACTTTCGCTGGGCCGGCGTGCCGTTCTACGTGCGGACCGGCAAGCGCATGACGGTGCGCCGCACGGAGATCGTGGTGCATTTCAAGCAGGCGCCCTATGCGCTGTTCCGCGATACGCCGGTCGATAAGCTGACGCCGAACATCATGGTGATCCATGTGCAGCCCAGCGAGGGCATCACGCTGAACATCAGCGCCAAGGTGCCAGGGCCGACGTTGCACCTGGGCCGGGTGGCGATGGATTTCCGCTACGCCGACTACTTCAATACCCCCTCCAACACGGGGTACGAGACGCTGCTGTATGACGTGATGATCGGCGACGCGACGCTGTTCCAGCGTGCCGACAACGTGAATGCCGGCTGGCAGGTCGTGCAGCCGGTCCTGGACGCGGTCGAGGCCGGCCACACGCAAGTGCAGTCCTACGCCGCCGGCTCGGCCGGGCCGGCGGCGGCGGACGCGCTGCTGGAACGGGACGGCCGCCATTGGCTGGGCTTGGGCACATGACTCGCCCCGTCCGCCTCGTGGTGTCCGACGTGGATGGCACGCTGGTGCAGACCGACAAGTCGCTGGCGCCGGGCACCGTTGCCGCTGCCGGACGGCTGCGCGCGGCGGGCATCCCGCTCGCCATCGTCAGCGCCCGCCCGCCGCGCGGCCTGCTGTGGATCGCGAAGGAGCTGGGGCTGGCGGGCCTGCTGGCCGGGTTCAACGGCGGCACCATCGCGCAGCCGGACGGGACCGTGGTGGAGCAGCACACCGTCCCGACAGACGCCGCGCGAACCGCGCTGGACCTGTTCGCCCGCAGCCACGTCAGCGCCTGGCTGTTCACCGCGGAGGAATGGCTGGCGCAGGACCCGAATGGCCCGCACGTGGACCATGAGCGCCATACCGTGCGCTTCCACGAGCGCATCATCGAGAGCTTCGTTCCCTATGTCGGCCAGGCTGGCAAGGTGGTGGGCGTGACCGACGACGCCCCTTTGCTGGCCGGTCTGGAAACGGAGCTGCAGGCCATGCTCGGCAGTACGGCCAATGCCAAGCGGTCGCAGACCTATTACCTCGACGTGACCCACCGCGAGGCGAACAAGGGCAACGCCGTCCGCATGCTGGCGGCGCATGTGGGCGTGGACTTGGCGGAGGTGGCGGTGCTGGGCGACATGGAGAATGACCTGCCGATGTTCGGCGTGGCTGGCTTCGCGGTCGCCATGGGCAACGCCTCGCCCGCGGTGCAGGCCCGCGCCGCCGCAGCCACCGGGACCAACGACGCGGACGGCTGGGCGCAGGCGGTGGACCAGTTCATCCTGCCGAGGAACCGCTGATGGACCCCGTGCTCGCCGACCCCCCGGCAGTAGCCGCACATGCTGCGGAGTGGATGACCGGCATCCTGCAGGCGCGGCCCGGGCCGGTCGCGGTCGCGCTGTCGGGCGGGTCCACGCCGAAGCTGCTGTACCAGGCCCTGGCCGCGCCGCCCTTCGTGGACCGGATGCC
>CALMVT010000457.1 GCA_937873175.1 uncultured Acetobacteraceae bacterium
GAAGCGGCGGTCATCGTGCCGCCGCGTGCCACGGCGGTGCCGAGCGACACGGCCGAAGCCGCGCCCACGCAGCGCGACTGCCACCTTGAGAACATCGCCGAACGCGGACGAGCGACTTGGCAGAAGGTGTCCGGCTACGCCGCCCGGGCCCGAGCCGAAGCGGCAATCAGCCGGTTCAAGCAGGTGATCGGAGATGGGCTGCGCTCGCGCACGGTGTGAGCGTCGGGCGACCGAGGTGGACGTCGCGGTCCACGCGCTCAACCGCATGACGGAGCTTGGACGCCCGAGCTACGTCCGCACTGCCTGACCTCAAACGGGGCTGGGGCAACTACGCCTACACTCCGGAGCCGTGCAACACGCTGGGTCGAAGCCGCCAAGCGCTCGGTCGGCCAGCACCACGGCCCCGCTTACAAGCTCCAGGCCTGGCACATCTGCCAGGATATGGACTTGTGGCGCCGCCGTTTGGCTGAGATCGAGCGCGACATCGAGGACCTGCTCGACACCCATGAGGTCGGCAAACTCCTGACCACCATTGAGGGGATCGGGCCGCAATCCGCCGCCCGCATCATCGCCGCTGTTGGCGATCCCGCCCGCTTCAAAAGCGTCGCCGCATTCGCTGCCTACGTCGGCGTCGTCCCCGGCCTCAAGCAGTCCGGCAAACAGGCCTATGCCCGCGCGCCCATCACGCCGCTGGGCAACGCCCGCCTGCGCATGACGCTGTGGATGCCCGTCCTCGGCGCGGTGCGCCGCAATCCCTGGCTGCGCGCCTTCTACCAACCCCTGCGCGCTGCCGGGAAGCCGCACAAGCTCGCAATCGTCGCTGCCATGCGCAAGCTGCTCCACGCCGCCTACAGCGTCGCCAAGAACCGAAAGCCGTTCAAAGCCTGCGTGCCGGCCCCCTGACCCGATCAACCATCCTGGGGTTCGATCAAAGCGGCCATCCTGTCGTCCCGACCTGTAGCCGGGCACGCCGCCGCGCGGAGCAAAGGTCAGGGATGCCCAAAGGGCACCGCCGCAGGCGGCGCGAAGTGTCCTTGACCGTCGCGAGCACGGCGGCACGCTCGCCGCAAACGGGCCGAAAACCCCTTGCTCAACGTGACGGTATCTCATCGGCGTCCAGCTGCGGCACGCGCCCGGCGCTCTTGTCCGATGCCTTGGCCTGCAGCCCGGGCGTCCATGGTCTGGCCCATCCGGCCGCACTGGCGTCCTTCCCGTCGCACACGTGTCCAGAAGCTTATTCCCACCCCTGAAATGCTCCGTGCTGCCCAGAAACGCCATGCTGGCGAATCGAGGATGTTGGTGCGGCGAGGTGGAAGCGGCCCATAAATTTTTCCAGCACGGCACCGGTCACGTGAAGCGAACGGAGACAGATTTTGCGATCCGGCTCATACGGGTGAGCGTGTGAACCGCGTTGCGGGGCCTACGGTGGCGCCTGTCTGCTTCCGGCCTTCTCCCGCGCGGTGCTGCAAGCGCCAGGTCGTGGCGAAGTAGCCGTCGCCATGGCGCAGCTGCTGCGGCGCTCCGTCCTCCACCACGCGCCCGCCATGCAGCACGATTACGCGGTCGAGCGCCATGACGGTGGACAGGCGGTGCGCGACGGCGACCACGGTGCGCTTCCCCGCGAGGTCCAGCACGGCCTGCTGCACCTGCCGCTCGGCCTCGCTGTCGAGCGCGCTGGTCGCCTCGTCAAGCAGCAGCACCGGGGATTTCCGCAGCAGCGCGCGGGCAACGGCAACGCGCTGCCGTTGCCCGCCGGACAGCCGGATACCGCGCTCGCCCACAACCGTGTCGTAACCCATGGGCAGGGTCTCGATGAACGCGTCGCACCCCACCGCGCGGGACACCGCCAGCACTTCGTCCCATGACGCCCCGGGGCGACCGTAGCACAGATTGTCGGCCACACTGCGCTGGAACAGGGCGACCTCCTGGGTGACGACGCTGAACGCCTGGGCCAGGCTGTCCCGCGCATGGCCCGCAAGCGCCCGCCCACCGAGCAGCACCTCGCCTTCTTCGGGCGCGACGACGCCCTGGATCAAGCGCAGCAGGGTGGACTTGCCGGCGCCGGATGGGCCGACGACGCCGACGCGCTGCCCGGCCGGGATGCGTAGGTCAAGCTCCGCGAACAAGCGGCTCCTCTTGTTCGGCGCGTAGCGCACCCGCCTCAGCTCAACCATGCCGTCGTTCGGGCGGAACGGCGGCAGGGCCGCCAAGGCGGCTTCCTCGTTTGGCGCGCGCAGGGTCTCGACCGCTTCCGACACGGCGCCGAGCTGCTGGCTCAGGCCGAGCAGCGACAAGGCCAGTTCGCGCGAACCTGCGAGGATGCGCAGCGTGAGCGTGGTCGCGACGACCACGCTGCCGGTGCTGATGTCTCCCCGGCTCCATTGCGCGACGCATGTGGTGAGCACGGCGGCGTTGGCCAGCCAGAATACGAGGTCGTGCCCGCAGCGCAGGCGCTCCAGAACCATCAAGCTCGCCGCCTGGGCGCGGCCCTCCTGCTCCATGCGCCGGCGCAGGCCGTCGCGCTCGCGCCGTCGCGCCCCGTAGGCGCGGACGAGGCCCATGTTGCTGAGCACGTCGGCCAGGACGCCGGACACTTCGGCGGCCTCGCGATGGTAGGCGCGGTGCACGGCGAAGCCCCGCAAGCCGAGCCGGTGCAGCACGAGCGTCGCAACGCCTGCCACGGCCACCAAAGCGCCGCCGATGCGCCAGTCGATGGTCGCAAGAACAATGATCGACCCCACGAGGTCGGTGACCGGGGGCAGCAGGTTCCACACCACCGTGCGCACCACGCTCGCCGCCGCCCCGGCCGCGGCCGCGATGCGCCCGGCAAGCGCCCCGCTTGCCTGGCCGTTGAAGAACTCCCACGACCTGGCGCTGACGGCCTCAAACAGGTCGGTGCGGATGTCCTCGCCGATCCGGATGATGGCCCGGCTGCCCAGGAAGCCGCCGAGCCGCCAGAGAATGCTTTCCACGCCCAAAAGCCCGAGGAACAGGCCGAGGCTGAGCATCACGCCGTTCCGGTCCGTCCCGGGCGTGGTCATGCCGTCCACCAGCAGCTTCAGCCCGTATTGGGCGGCCACGGCGCACAGTGCGGCGCTGGTCACGATGGTCAGGAGTCCCAGCGACAGGCGGAAGTGCCGCCGAACGTAGCGCAGCAGAAAGGGCGCAGCCCCGGCCGGAAGCGTCAAGGCCTCGGCGGCACCGTCGGGACCCGCCGGCGCGCCGGGCCGGGTCATGCGGCGACTCCGTCCGCTGCCAGCAGCACCCGCTCCTCGGCAAGCTGTTCCGCCAGTTCCTCGTCCCGGGACCGCTCCTGCCAGTCCGCGGCGGAGCGGATCAGGCCGCATCGGCACAGGCGCTCGTTCTGCCACCCGGGGTAGTCCATCACCGGATACAGGCAGATGCCCTGAACCGGCACGCCGGCCCGGCGGGCGGCGCGCACCTCGCCGCCCACGTAGCGCAGCCACCCGGCGCCGTTGCTGCCTTCGGCGCCGGTCTCGCTGATGAGCAAGGGCCGGCCGTAGCGCGCAGCGACCTCGGACAGCAGGAGGCGAAGCGGGCGGTAAAGCCAGTGGCCGAGCGGAATGGTCATGCCGCCGCGCACGAGCTGGTTCTCGGGGTAGAAGTTAACGCCGACGATGTCGAGGTGCGCCTCGCTGCCGCCCAGCTCGGGCGCCAGGCGGCCGGCGACCATGTCGAACGCCTCGAACTGCGCCAGGCGGTGCGCCTCGGCGCCAGCGGCAGTCTCCGGCATGTCTGGGTTCCCCGCGACATGGATCAGCGGCTCGACCTGGATGAAGCGTGCGCCCGGCGCGACCTCGCGCACGGCGTCCACGGCCCTGATGGCCGCACGGGCAAGCTGCCGCTTCAGCTCGGGGCCGCGGCCCAGGGCAGTAGGGTGCATCCGGGCGTGGTCGCCGCCGGCCCAGGCCCAGAACGAGATCTCGTTGACCGGGCAGAAGAACGGGATGGCCTCGCCCTCCTCGAGCACTACCCGGGCCGCCGCGGCGCAGAAAGCGGCGAAGCGGTCGAGGAACCGGGGCGACCAGATGTCCACGTCATGCGGCAGGCCGTAATGGCACAGGTCCCATATCACCTGCACCCTGGCGCTCCGCGCGGCGCGCAGCATCGGCAGGAAGCTCGACCAG
>CALMVT010000458.1 GCA_937873175.1 uncultured Acetobacteraceae bacterium
CCCGTCGCCGGACCGGCTGCAGGCCAGGGTCAAGAAATAGGCGTTTTCTCCGGCAAGGACGACAGGGCGCGCGGCAGGGTCTGGTCGTCCACCCGGAACAGCATCTGCCCGGCCACGCCCGCCAGCGCCGCCCCGACGAGGGGCGCCAGCCAGAACAACCAAAGCTGTGCGATGTAGGCGCCGCCGGCGAACAGCGCGGGGCCGGTGCTGCGGGCCGGGTTGACGGAGGTGTTGGTGACCGGGATCGAGATCAGGTGGATCAGCGTCAGCGCCAGCCCGATGGCGATGGGCGCGAAGCCTGCCGGCGCTTGGGAGCTGGTGGAGCCGAGGATCACCAAGAGGAAGAAGAAGGTCAGCACCACCTCGATCACCAGGGCGGAGGTCAGGTTGTACTTGCCCGGGCTGAGGTCGCCGTAGCCGTTGGACGCGAAGCCCGCCATCTCGAAGCCGGGCTTGCCAGAGGCCACGAGGTAGAGCGCCCCGGCCGCGACGACGGCGGCCACCACCTGCACGACGACGTAGGGCACCACGTTCGCGGCCGGGAACCGCCCGGCGACGGCCAGGCCGACCGTGACCGCCGGGTTGAAGTGCCCACCGGAAATGTGGCCCACCGCGTAGGCCAGGGTCAGCACCGTCAGCCCAAAGGCGAGCGCGACGCCCGTGAAGCCGATGCCGAGCTGCGGAAACGCCGCCGCCAGCACCGCGCTGCCGCAGCCGCCAAAGGTGAGCCAAAAGGTGCCGAGGAACTCGGCCGAGAGTTTTTGCGTGGTGGTCACGATCATGTTCTCTTTCAGAGTCAGAGGTTAACGGATCAGGTCATCGCCCCGAGCGCCGGGGCAGGCTTGGGCCGAGACGCCCGATCGCAACGTCCAATTGGTCCAGCAGCCGTCGCGCCTCGTCGAGCCGGGCCATCGCTTCGCGGAGCAGGCCGTCGCGCTGCGCGGGGTCGCCGCATTGCGCCGCTTCGCGCAGCAGGAAGGCCGCATGGTCCCGCAAGCCCCGTGCCTGTTGGGCGTTGTCGCCGTCGCTCATGCCGGTGCCGCCGTTGCCATCACGGCAAAGGCTTAGCGCGCCCGCCGCGTCCGGCCTTGGAGCGGCTTGCGGTTCCGTATCGGGAGTTTGCGCTTCAGGCCGCCGACGCGGCACGGAAACGCCCGGGCGTGGTGCCGATCTCCTGGCGGAACGCGGCGGTGAAATGGCTTTGGTCGGCAAAGCCCACGGTTGCCGCGATGCTGGCGAGCGAAGCGTCGCTGCCGCGCAGCAGCGCCTTGGCACGCTCCACCCGGCGCCGCACGGTGTAACGCTGCGGCCCGGTGCCGATGGCCTGCTTGAAGCTGCGGCTCAGATGGCAGGGGCTGAGGCAAGCCACGCCCGCCAGCTCCGCCAGGGTCAGTTCCTGGTCAAGGTGCGCTTCGATGTAGTCGAGCACGCGGCGCAGGCGCGGGGGCGGCAGGTCCGGCCCGGGCGGCGGCCACGCGGCGCGCTGGGCCACGCGCATGGCGAGCGCCGCCATGAGGCTGTCGGCGAGCAGCCGGTCCACCGCCCCCTGGCCGATCTCCTCGACCAGGCTGCGGGCGAGCTGGCGCAGCAGCAGGTCCTCGGAAAACGCGAAGTCCATGCGCGGGGGGCCGGGAAGGTGGGGCGCAATGGCGCGGTAAAGCTCCGGCGTCCAGCACACCTGGACATAGCGCGAGTTGGCGCCGACCGTGCGCACGTGGAGGCCGGCGGGGTACACGGCGATCGAGGCCGGCGCCTGGTGGAGTACCGTCGCCGGGCCGTTGTCCAACTGCAGCAGCATCGGCGGGCGGGGCGTGATGGAGAACACCAGGCGGTGCTGGTCGCTGCGCCACACCCCTTCCCCGTCCCCGCGGTCGAACACCCCGGCGCCGGATAAACCCCAGCTGTGCCAGGACACGAAGCGCCGTCCCGGCAGCGACCAAATGTTGCCGGCTGCCAGGGATAGGGGCATCGCAGCCATGGGCTGCTCATCGCGCATTGCTCGGCCCCGCCACCGTTACAGCCGCGTGAGCCTTACATCATGCTTGCGTTAAAACAAAGGATGTTGCACGGGGCCGGGCTTGCGGCCTGAGCAGTCATCCTTGATCGACGCATCACTTCGCCTGCCCCGTGTGGAGCAAAGCTCCGCAGGATAATGCTTATGCGGGCGGCATCATGAATCGACCTGTGTGCGGTTGCTGATGGGTTTCACCCATCCTACGCGGCCGATATCGTAGGATGGGTGGAATCCATCGGCGGACGACGGTCACTCAACCAAGTTGTCCATATCAGTCGTCCCGGTGCACGCGCTCCATGCGCTCATGCCGTTCCTGCGCCTCGATCGACATGGTGGCGATGGGGCGGGCCTCCAGGCGCCTGAGGCCGATCGGCTCGTCCGTTTCCTCGCAATACCCGTAAACGCCGTTGTCGATGCGGGCCAGCGCCTGGTCGATCTTGCTGATCAGCTTGCGGGCGCGGTCGCGGGTGCGCAGTTCCAGCGCGCGGTCGGTTTCGACGCTGGCGCGGTCGGTGATGTCGGCTTCCAGGATGCCGCCTTGCGACAGACTGGCCAACGTGCCGTCCGCTTCCCGCAGCAGCTCCGCGCGCCAGCGGAGCAGCTTCTGGCGGAAATACTCCACCTGAATGGGATTCATGAACTCTTCGGCGTCCGTGGGCCGATAATCAGGCGGCAATGTCAGCATCATGGCCGGGGACCCTTCACTGGCGATCACCCCTTGGCGAGGTTGCCGGCCTTATAGCTACGCCGTGGCGGCAATGCCAAGGCCCCGTTTCGCAACCCGATGGTTTCGCGCAATTTTGCGCAAAGTTGTAATTTTTCTGTTACCCAACCGCCTCACGCGGTATCCGGCGGGCGGCCTCCACCGCGGCGTGCATCGCGATGGCCTGCACAACGGCGCCGAGGCACGGGTCGGCGGCGGCCGGGCCGCGCCGGGCCGCATCGGCCAGCCGGGACAGCGCCGCCGTTGTTTCGTCCGCATCGCCCCCCAGCAGCGCGCGCTGCATCGAGGACAGGTCATCCAGCATCGCCCCGGCGTGTCGCCGCGCCGCGCGGTCCTGCACGGCGTCGGCCTCCGCCTCCTGCAACGCCAGCAGGCCGTGCAGGCCGACCGGCGTCGGCCCGCCGACGGGGGCGGACGCGGGCGCGTCGGCCCCGTCCAGCAAACGGAAGCCGCCGGGTCCCGCTTTGCCACGGGGGCGGAGGGCGGCGGACGCCGGCTGACCCAACGGGGAAACGATGCTCATGACCTGTCCAAACCCTTTTCGACCCATCCGGCGGCTGCATCTTATGCCACGGAGCCTTTACGATCTGTAAACGTTTTCCGCGTAGCATCCGGCCCCATGATGCTCCGCGGCCTCGCCCTTCTCCTGCTCGCCCTTTGGCTCGTTCCCCCTGCATCCGCCCAGGTGCGGATCAAGGACATCGCCGACGTGGAGGGCGTGCGCGACAACCAGTTGGTGGGCTACGGCCTGGTGGTCGGGCTGAACGGCACCGGGGACAGGCTGGACAGCGCGGTGTTCACCCGGCAGTCGCTGATCGGCATGCTGGAACGGCTCGGCGTCAACACGCGCGACCAGGAAAACCGGCTGCAGACCAAGAACGTCGCCGCCGTCATGGTCACGGCCAACCTGCCAGCCTTTGCCCGCAGCGGCAGCCGCATCGACGTGGCGGTGTCAGCGCTGGGCGACGCCAAGGACCTGACCGGCGGCACGCTGCTGGTGACGCCGCTGCTGGGCGCGGACGGGGAGGTTTACGCGGTGTCGCAGGGGGCGCTGGCGACCGGGGCCATCGCGGCGCGCGGGGCGGCCGGGTCCGTGACCCGCAACGTGCCGACCTCCGCCCGCATCGCCAACGGCGCCAGCGTGGAGCGGGAAATCCCGTTCCAGTTAGGCGCCAAGTCGGTGCTGCGGCTAGGCTTGCGCAACCCGGACCTCACCACGGCCCGGCGCATGGCGGACGCGATCAACCGCGCGCTCGGCGGAAGCCTGGCGCGGGCGACCGACCCGCGCACCGTTGCGCTGCAACTGGCCGGGCGCGACCCGATCGACGCCCTGGCCCGCATCGAGGACCTGCGGATCGAGCCGGACAGCCCGGCCGTGGTGGTGATCGACGAGGCCAGCGGCACCATCGTCATGGGCGCCAACGTCCGCATCAGCACGGTTGCCATCGCCCAGGGCAACCTCACGATCCGCGTGACCGAAGCGCCGGAGGTGAGCCAGCCGGAGCCGTTCTCCAACGGCCAGACCGCGGTTGTGCCGCGGACCCGCATCCAGGTCGATGACCAGTCGGACCGCCGGCTCGGCATCCTGCGCGGTGGCGTGACGCTGCGCGACCTGGTGGCGAGCCTCAACGCCCTGGGCGTCGGCCCGCGCGACATGATCAGCATCCTGCAATCCATCAAGGCCGCCGGCGCGCTGCAGGCCGACCTCCTTGTCCGATAGGTGAACCCGATGATCCCGACCCAGCCCATCGACACCACCAAGCTCCCGCCCCAGCAGGTGGCGCGCGTGCAGAAGGCGGCGCAGGACTTCGAGGCGATGGCGCTGGGCCAGATGCTGGCGCCGATGTTCGAGACCGTGGATGCGTCGAAAGGCCCGTTCGGCGGCGGGTCGGGCGAGGAAGCCTGGAAGCCGATGATGGTAAGCGAACTGGGCAAGCAGATGGCGAAATCCGGTGGGCTGGGCCTGGCCCGCCCGGTGATGGAGCAGATGCTGCGCATGCAGGAAGCGCGGCCGGACGGGACCGCCGTCGCCGCCACACGTCAGCGTCCGCGCTGGCCCG
>CALMVT010000459.1 GCA_937873175.1 uncultured Acetobacteraceae bacterium
CATAGCCGGCGTTGTTCACCAGCACGTCGATGCGGCCGAACCGCTCGTGGGCGGCTGCGACGGCCGCGGCGACCTCCTCGGCATCCGTCACGTCCAGGTCGAGCGCAACGCGCGTTCGCCCGCCCCGGCTGCGAGATCGGCGACACGGGCCTTGTCGCACGCGGTCACGACCGCCTTGCCGCCACGCTCCAGCACCAAGCGAGCCAGCTCGCGGCCGAAACCGGTCGAACAGCCGGTGATGAACCAGACGGGGGAAGGCGGCAGCGGCATGGAAACCTCGGTGTTAGCGGGAGCAGATGTCTGCAACGCGGCTGAAGGGCGTTGGATCGCTGCGACTATAGCCGTCCCCTCTGACGTGCAAAACGCCTCAGCCGTCCCACCGCGCCGCGCGTTTCTCCGCGAAGGAGGCAAGACCTTCGGCCGCTTCCCCCGTCTGGCGCTTGGCCGCGTGCATCCGCACCAGGCGGCTCCAGGCCGGGTCGTCGAGCGCCATGCCGCCGAACGCGCTTTCCAATGCCAGCTGCTTGGTCTCGGCGAGCGCTGCCGGCGCGTTGGCCAGCAACTGCTCGACCACCTTCGCCCCGGCCGCCTCCAGCCCGCCCAGCGGCACGACCTCGTGCACCAGGCCAATGCGCCGGGCCTGCTCGGCGCCGAAACGCTCGCCGGTCAGCGCGTAGCGGCGGACCTGGCGCACGCCGATGGCGTCGCAGAGCTGCGGGACGATGATCGCCGCCGTCAGTCCCCACCGCACCTCGGTGATGGAGAACAGGCTGTTCTCGGCTGCGATCACCACGTCACAGGCGGCGATCACGCCCGTGCCGCCGCCGAAGCACGCGCCCTGCACCAGGGCCACTGTCGGCACCGGAAGGCGGTTCAGCCGCTGCACCGCCTCAAACGTCGCCCGCGACGCCGCCTCGTTCTCCTCCGGCGACCGCGGCCTCACCGCGTTGATCCAACCAAGGTCCGCCCCGGCCTGGAAGTGCTTGCCGTTGCCTTTCAGCACCACGGCGCGGAGCGTGCTCTGCCCTGCGAGTTCATCCATCGCGGACAGCAAGCCGCCGATGAGGGCGCCGTCATAGGCGTTGTTCACTGCTGGGCGGTTCAGCGTGACGGTGGCGACGCCGCGCTCGTCGAGGTCCCACAAAACGGGGGTGGCTGTCATGGCGTCCCTTCTCCAACCGTTCGTTCCTCGCCGGCACGCCCGCCTCGTGGCGCACGCCACAGGCATAGGCTACAGCCGTCGCCGCGCCGCAAGCCGCATCCTATCCGAAACGAACTCCGCCCGGGTGGCGCCGTCCGGCACGAGGCCGCGGATCAGGCACCAGCTCGCCAGTTCGTCGGGGTCGACCATCACCCGCTCGACCAGGTGCCCGCGGGCCAGGAAGTCGCGTTCTCCCTGTCGCGCGCTCGCCAGCCATTCCGTGTAGGTGTCGTGCATGCTGTCCCGGTCGGCGATCATCTGCAGCAGTCGGTCCCAGTCCTCGGGGCGATACCAGCCCATGCCGAGGCTGGCGGCACCGGCACGCTTCGGCGCCCTCGCCATGGCCGCCCTACCCGGAGGGGCCAGTAGGCCCGACGTCCGCAAGGTGCCGCATGTCCGCGACCGCCATGGCCAGCTCTCGCGACAGCGCGCCCGGCAGGCGGCGCGAGAACACCGCCGACAGCGCCCCGTAGTACCACAGCGTGCCCTCGCGCCCGGCCGTGAAGCGGCCGAACACGGCCTGGCCGTGCATCCGCAGGTCCGAGGCGATTGCCCGCGCGTTGTGCAGCTTGTCGGCGGCTGAGACGAGCAGCACGTCGGCCGGCGCCGTGTCCAAGTGGGCGAGGTAAGCCTCCTTGCGCGCCCGCCACGTCGGCTTGGGCTGCGTGTCGGCATCCGTGCAGGCGCGGACAATGCCGGCCACGCGCGGACCGAAGCGCCCGGCGATCACCGCTTCCCATGCCGCCCCGCCGTCCTCGATGGCGTCGTGCAGCAGGGCGGCGCAGGCCTGCTCCTCGTCGCCGCCGTGTTCCAGCACGAGGGCGGCGACGGCCAGCAGGTGCGAGACATACGGGATGTCCGTGCCCTTGCGGAGCTGGTCGGCGTGAACCTGGAAGGCGAGCGCGGCGGCGTCGGCCAGGCGCGTCCATCGGGTCGGGTGCAGGGCGGGCATGGGGGCAGGATGCGGAAGGACGGGCATGGAAGCAACGGGAGCGGTTGCGCCGGCCTTTGCGGTCGTGTCGCTCCACGCTCCTGTGCCGTTCAGCGCGGGTCGGGGGTGGGCAGCGCCGCGGCGGCCCTGCGCGCCTTGAATGGCAAAACAGGCACTCACGCGGACCGCCCGGTGCCTTCCATCATGTGTTCGGCCGCCTCCACTTCGGTGCCGATGAACATGCGGCCTTTCTCGTCCTGCACGGCAATATAATCGCCCGTCAGCAGCGCCGTGCGCAAATACGCCATGGCTTGTTCAGCCTGCGCCTGGTCGTCCGGGCTGGCGGGATCGTGCACGAAGCGCAGCTGCGAGATGATCCCGGCCGGGTCGAGGCGTGTCCATGGCATCGGGGGCGTCCTCCTGCATTGCCGGCCCTGAGCTGCCGCTGGCGGGCAGTCATGGCCATGACTGCCGTGGAGGTGGGATGGCCGGCACGGGCAGGAAAGCCGCGGGCGGCTCTCCCCGCCCGCCCGTCTTCGGTCAGGCCGGCTCGTCCTGGCGCTCGCGAACCTTCGTCGCCCTGTCCGGCAGCCAGTCACCGTTGTCCTCGCCCGTGCGATGGTTCTGTCAGGGCTCGCGCCACCGATCTCTGGTCTGATACGAATTCCGGGTGATCGGGACGGCTGATTGGGGGTAAGCTCGTGGCCGTGGCACGGGAGCGGGACCATGACGCGGATCATTGATCACCTGTCCGTCGAGGACTTGGAGCAGCGCTACCGGACAGCGCAGGACGCGACGG
>CALMVT010000460.1 GCA_937873175.1 uncultured Acetobacteraceae bacterium
AAAAAATACTGCATGATGAACGCCATCAATGTGTGACATTGCTACAACATACGGTGACGAATATCAGATTGTTTCTTCAATGGCCCATGACTTTGGTGGAGGTCGATGACCTGGCCTATGTAGGAAGCCTAACAGGCCAGAGCACGCCTGGGGAACTGCGCAAGGCTTGTCTCTCGATCCTGAGATCATTGCGCCCGGCGTTCTGCGGCAAATGATCCCGGCTCGGATCTTCTGCGAAAACTGCGAAGCCGATCATGCATCTTGCATGGTGATGCCCGGAGTCAGCGACTCATGTTTCGCCCCAGCGAGCGCCGCGATCAAGTCAGACGTCGAGCAAGGACAATCTACGGTGACATAGAGCGGTCAGGCGGGGCGACAGGGCAACAGAACCGTAATAGCATCCGCGGCTAAGATCACGGGCGCTGAGCACGGCATAGCCGTCCTGCCACTCGCCCCGGTCTGCCTGCTCAGGCCAATCGTCGCCGCGCCAAAGCAAAGGCCGCAGGCCGTCTGCATCCTCAATCCAATGCCACCCGCTTTTCTCGGGGCTGTCAGGGCGGCCGTCCCATTGTCTGAGATCTTGCATCGTGGTTCTCTCATGTTTGCGTCCCAATGCGGGGACGATACGAATGAGACACTGAAGCTTTGGGTCACCATCTTTGCCAGGTTGACGCTTAAGCTAAACGTCTCGATGCGACACGCGAGCTGAATGCAGCCCGATCCTCCAAACGTTGCGGTTTCACATAACACGAATTGCAGCACAATAAATCTAGATTTACAGAGGTATTCACGTTTTGTGGCCGCCGTCCGCATGGCTCGCCTGTTCTGTATCGGTGTTCCTGGGTCGCCACGCCGCAATGACAGCTCACGGTGCTATACGTGCTGCCGCAGGTGTACCCACCGTGTTTGCTCGCATTGGGCGTATCCGCACCCCGGCAAGGGCTACGCCTTGGCCGCGACCATGCCGCCGATCACGCAAACCCTGCCGTGCCCGGCAACGGGGCCGGGTGTCGGGCTGGCATCAGGCATCGGAACCCCGGCCGGTGGGCCGCGCGGCGGTGTCGCCTTCGATGTCCACCTCCGTCCGCCGCACGGTGTCGCGTACGGTGTCCACCCGCTCGACCAGTTCCCTGCGGATTTCGATCTCCTCCGTCACGAAGACCTCCTTTGTGACCACAGGCTCCTCGTCCACCTCGACGGCCTCAATGGTCTTAGATTGGAACGCGGCCGTGTCTTCCGGGGTGACGGGGCGGTTGACAGGGTGACGCTCTACCGAAAGGGTCTCGTCCCGCAACGTGACGGAAACCTCGACCGGCGTTTCCGCCACGTGTACCCGGACCCGCACGGTGCCGCGGCTCACATCGCGCTTGCCGATCACCAAGCGCTCTTCCACCACGCGGATGACGTCCTCCGCATGATCCGCCGCTGCGCCGCCCGGCGCCGCAACCGGGCGCCCGCCCGTCCATCCGGACGCCTGCCAGTCCTGTTCCCGCTGGTCCAGGTCCACCGCGCCGTTTGCTTCCAGGGACCCGACGGCGGTTTGGAGCTGCAGATCATCCACCCGCGCCAGCAACACAGCGCCGCCGCGCCGAAGCGCCTCGTTGTAGGCGGCGCTTTCCGCATCCGTGCCCGGCAGGTCGGCCCCGGCGCCGTGCAGCAGCGTCACCTTGTCCCTGCTGATGCCATGCTCGGCCAGGCTTTCCTGTGCCCGCTGGGCCGTCGTTTGATCCTTGAACGCCGCGGTGATCGTGGTCGTCATGCTTGAATTCCTTGGTTCTGGAAAGGCGGACGGCTGGCGTGCCGGCGTTCGCAGGCTGGATGCCCACATCTGGACGGCCAACGCGGCAACCCCGGAACAAGCCACCGCTCGGGGCGCTCACGTTCCTGTGCAAAGTAGGCCTGTGCAGCCCGAGCATGAACGGGCGTCACGGCATCCCACCGCTGAGGACGCCGACGAAGGGCTGCGCCGCCGCAGCCTATTACCATGCGCGCGCAAATCGATTTCGATGTCGTCCGGTGTGAAATCCGTCACAGATGCCCGCGCCCAGCTTCGTGCATCCAGCCGGCGCAATGAATCCTGGAGGCCCCGATGACATTCCCAATGCTCTGCACGGCGGCAGCTATCTCGCGCCAGGCGCGCATCCGGACGCTCCGTAAAGCCAGCACGGGCGGCCCGGTCCATCCCCTGAACACGGAAAGCTGAGGCGATGCACGCCACCCCCGATGCCGCTCGCTTGTTCGCCACGGTCGCGCGTCTCCGCGAGGAGACGCAGCGCGTTGCTAGGCGCATTGTCGCCATTGCTCACCACGCGCGGCAACTCGGCGCCAAGGCCGAAACGTTTCGCTGCCGCGCTTCGGAACTGGACCGCCAGGCCCACCGCGCCGAGGAGCTGTCGCGCAAATGGGCCGTTGAAGCGTCACGCGCCGCCGCTGCCGAGAAGCGGCTCGTGGCGGAGGCGCTCGATATCATCGAAAGCCGGTCAAGCGCGTGATTTGTTCGGCCCTGTTCCGCTTGGTGCAGCCTATGCGGTGCTGGCCGGCCTGCGCCGCGACCGTCATCCCGAGATGAACTCAGCTTGATTAAGCGGTAAAGGCACGGGACTTGCGAAGAGCAAAACCCACAATGCCGGACAACCGCCTGCCACCCACGCCGGAACCTACCTTTGCCGTCATGCGCAGCCGCAAGCTGCGCCTGCTGATCCCGTTGATCGTCGCCTTCGCCTTCCTGATGGAGCAGTTGGACGCGACCATCGTCACCACCGCGATCCCGGACATGGCGCGCAGCCTGCGCGTCACGCCGTTGCAGATGAACCTGACCATCACCGCCTACATCCTCAGCCTGGCCGTATTCATGCCGCTCAGCGGCTGGATCGCGGACCGCTTCGGGGCGCGCCGGGTGTTCGCGGCGGCGCTGGTCATCTTCACCGCCGCTTCGGCATTGTGCGGCTTGTCGAACAGCCTGCGCGTGCTGGTCGCGATGCGGGTGCTCCAGGGGTTCGGGGGCGCGATGATGACGCCGGTTGGCCGCCTGGTGCTGCTGCGGGCCTTTCCGCGCAACCAGTTGGTCACAGCGATGACCTACATGACGGTGCCCGCCGTGATCGGCCCGGCGCTCGGCCCGCTCCTGGGCGGCTTGCTCACCACCTACGCGAGCTGGCGCTGGGTGTTCTTTGTGAACATCCCCATCGGCGCGGTTGGCGTGCTGCTGGCGCTGCGTTTTGTCGAGGACACGCGAGTTGACCGCCAGGCGCGCTTCGACGTGCCCGGCTTCCTGCTGTGCGGCGCGGGCCTCGGCCTACTGCAGTTCGGGTTCGAGAACCTGAGCCATCCGCTGCTGCCGCCCTTGGCCGGGTCCGGCCTGCTGGCGGCGGGCGTGCTGCTGCTCGCGGCCTACGTGCCCTACGCCCGGGGCCGGCCGGACCCGGCGCTCGACCTCAGCCTGTTCGCCATCCGCACCTTCCGCGTCAGCACGCTGGCCGGCGGCTTGAGCCGGATCGGCGTCAACGCCGTGCCGTTCATGCTGCCGCTGCTGTTCCAGATCGGCTTCGGCCTCAGCCCCGTGCAATCGGGATCGCTCACCTTTGTGTCTAGCCTGGGCACGCTGGTGGTGCGGCCCGTGTCGGCCTGGCTGATGCGGCGCTTCGGTTACCGCGGGCTGCTGTCGGTCAACGGCGTGATCTGCGCCGCCGTCGTCGCGAGCTTCGCCCTGGTCGAGCCGACGACGCCGCATTGGCTGGTGTTCCTCATGGTCCTGGTGTTCGGCGTCGCCCGCAGCACGCAGTTCATGACCACGAACACGCTGACCTACGCTGACACCCCGGCCAGCAAGCTGAGCCGCAGCACAAGCCTGGGCGGGGTGATCCAACAACTGACGATCTCCTTCGGCGTTTCCATTGCGGCGGCGCTGCTCGGGTTGATGGCCGGGCCGGGCCGGCTGCCCGACGTGGCGGATTTCCACGATGCGTTCCTGATCGTGGCGCTGGTCACGCTCGTGTCCGCGCCGGGCTTCCTGCGGCTGCGGCCGGAGGACGGCGCGCAGGTGAGCGGCTACCGCGCCCGGTGATGCGGGCGAGGCGGCACCGCTCCGTGGCGGGACTCGCAACGTCGTGGTAGCTTTGTGGGGCCGGGCGGCTGACCGCTCACCCCAACGGGATGCCGCATGACCGTGATCCTCACCAACGCCCGCCTCGTGCTGCCGAACGAGGTCTTGCTGGGCACCGTCGTGGTGGAGGACGGAAGCATCGCGGACGTGCAGCCCGGCCGCTGCAGCTCCGCGCCGGGCGCCGTGGACCTGCAGGGCGACACGCTGATGCCCGGCATTGTCGATGTGCACACCGACAACCTGGAGCGCCAGGTGCAGCCCCGCAGCAACGCGCGCTGGCCGTCGCGCTCCGCCATGGCGGCCCACGATGCGCAATGCGCGGCGGCGGGGGTGACGACGGTACTTGATGCGCTGTGCCTGGGCGACCTCGGCTTCGACAAGGACCGCGTGCGCACCTTCCATGACGGCGTGGCCGACCTGGACGCGCTGGCCGGCACCGGGCTGCTGAAGGCCGAGCACTTCCTGCACCTGCGCTGCGAGCTGCCGGCGCCCGACATGATGAATTTGCTGGACCCCGTCGCCGAGCACCCCCGGGTCCGCATGGTCAGCCTGATGGACCACAGCCCCGGCGTCGGCCAGTACGCCAACCTCGACAACTACCGCAAGATGCGGTTGCGCGAAGGACATGGCCTTTCCTGGATCGAGAACCGCATCGGGGAGCTGCAGGAACAGCGCGCCCGGACGCGCGACCCGAACCGCCGGGCGCTGCTGGCCCGCATCGCGCCGCTCGGCATCGTGCTGGCCAGCCACGACGACAACACGGCGGAGGAGGTGGCGGAGAACGCCACTGACGGCATCCGCATCAGCGAGTTCCCCGTGTCGCTGCTGGCGGCGACGGAGGCGCAGGCCCGCGGCATGGACGTGATCGCCGGCGCCCCCAACATCGTGCGCGGCGGCTCGCATTCCGGCAACGTATCGGCGGCTGACCTGGTGCGTCGGCGCGTGGTGGACGCTTATGCCAGCGACTACGTGCCGTCCAGCCTGCTGGAGGCCGCCTTTGCCAGCGTCAGGAAAACGGGCATCACCCTGCCGCAGGGCGTTGCCATGGTGACAACGAACCCGGCGCGCATGGCCGGGCTGCTTGACCGCGGCCGGATCGAGCCGGGGCTGCGGGCCGACCTGCTGCACGTGCGGCAGCACGAGGGCATGCCGGTTGTCCGCCAGGTTTGGCGTGCCGGGGAGCGGGTGAGCTGACCCCTCCTGCGGGGCAGGCGAGGTGACCCGGCCTGCGGAGCAGGCGAGATGAGCGTCCGCGTCGCGCTGTACTACGCTCCCGCCCTGTCCGACCCGCTGTGGCCGGCTGGGTGCGCCTGGCTGGGCCGCGATCCGGAAACCGCGGCCACCCTGGCGCAGCCCGACCTGCCGGACATCCGCGCCGTCACCGCCGATGCCCGGCTGTACGGTTTCCATTGCACGCTGAAGCCGCCGATGCGGCTCCGGACGAACTACGGCGCGTTCCTAGACGATGCCGCCGTCCTGGCGCGCGGGCTGGCCCCGTTCTCCATGCCGCGGCTGCATGTGGCGGAGCTGTCGGGGTTCCTCGCCGTGCGCGAGGCCGAGCCATGCCCGGCCCTGCGCGCCCTGGCCGATGCCTGCGTAGCCGGGGTGGACCGCCACCGGGCGTTCCCGGAGGAGGCCGAGCTGGCCCGGCGACGCCAAGGCGGGTTGTCCGCGGTGCGGGAAGCGAACCTGCTGCGCTGGGGCTACCCCGGCGTGTTCGACGAGTGGCGCTTCCACATGACGCTGACCCGGCGTCTCACGGATGCGGAGCGGGCCGTGTTCCTGCCGGCCGCGCAGGCACACCTGGCGGACGCGCTGCCGCATCCGCGCCGAGTAGAAGAAATCTGCGTATTCACCCAGGCCGGACCCGGCGCCCCGTTCACGATTGCGGAGCGTCTCCCGATGCGCGGGTGATCGCGGCCAGCAGCTCGCGCACTCCCGCCTCCACCGTGCCGTCGTTCACCACCGTCTGGCGCTCCACCGGCAGCCGCAGCTCGATGGAGCGGGCCAGGCGGCGCGCCACATCCACCGCGTCGTCCCGCCCGCGGGCCGCGAGCCGCAGCGCCAGCACGTCCGCCGGGGCTGAAACCTCGATCACCGAGACCGGGAAGCGGGCCGCCGCCTCCGCCACCACGGCGCGGGACACGTTGACGACCACGACCCGGCCGCGCGCCAGGTCCATCGAGATGTCGGCGGGGATGCCGTAGTGCAGGCCGTGCGCGCGCCAGGTCAGCGCGAAGTCGCCGGCCTGCTTGCGCAGCTCGAATGTCTGCTCGGTCACGCTTTCATGCGCTTCCTGCCCCATGTCACCGGGTCGGGTGATGATCCGGCGCACGAAGCGGAAGCGCAGGTCGTCAGCCAGGGCGTCGCGGGCGCCATTCAGCAAGGTGTCTTTGCCGGCCCCGGACGGCCCAACGATCAGGATCAGCATCGGCACTCCGCATCCAGCACACGTTTTACGCGAACGGACCTTGGCGATAGGATGGGCGGTGCGCAACCCGGAGACGGCTTTCATGTTCACCACGCGACCCGAGATCGCCGGCACCTTCGGCGTTGCCGCCAGCACGCATTGGCTGGCGACCGCCGTCGGCATGGCGGTGCTGGAACGCGGCGGCAACGCTTTTGACGCCGCCGCCGCGGCGGGCTTCGTGCTCCAGGTCGCCGAGCCGCATTTGAACGGGCCCGGCGGCGACGCGCCGATCATCGTGCACAGCGCCCGGACCGGCACGCAGCACGTGATCTGCGGCCAGGGCACGGCGCCCGAGGCCGCGACGCTGTCCCATTTCGCATCGCTCGGCCTTGACCTGATTCCAGCGACCGGGCTGCTGCCCGCGGTGGTGCCAGGCGCATTCGGCGCGTGGTGCCGTATGCTGCGGGATTGGGGCACCTGGGAGCTGGCGGACGTTCTGGATTATGCCACCGGCTACGCAACGAAAGGCGTGCCGCTGGTGCCGCGCGTTTCCGCCACCATCGAGGGGGTGCGCCCGTTGTTCGAGGCCGAGTGGCCCAGCAGCGCCGCCGTGTTCCTGCCGGGCGGCGCCACGCCGGCGGTCGAAAGCCTGTTCGCCAACCCGGACCTCGCCGCCACCTACCAGCGCCTGTGCCGGGAAGCCGTGGGCGCCACCCGGGAAGCCCGCATCGACGCTGCCTGCGCCGCCTGGTATGGAGGCTTCGTGGCCGAAACGGTCGGGCAGTTCTTCGCGGACACCGACGTGCTCGATGCGTCCGGCCGGCGGCACCGCGGGCTGCTCGCCGCACAGGATATTTCCAAGTGGTCCGCAACCGTCGAGGACCCTGCGGCCTTTGATTATCATGGCCACACCGTATTGAAGTGCGGTCCGTGGAGCCAGGGTCCGGTGTTCCTGCAGCAACTGGCGCTGCTGCGTGGCTTCGACGTCGGCGCGATGGACCTGCTCGGCCCCGACTTCGTGCATACCGTGGTCGAGTGCGCCAAGCTCGCCTTCGCCGACCGAGAAGCGTACTACGGCGACCCGGACTTCGCCGCCGTGCCGCTCGCCGACCTGCTGTCGCCCAACTATAACTTGGCGCGGCGCGGGCTTGTGGGACCGCAGGCGTCGATGGATCTGCGCCCCGGCACAATCCCGGGCTTCGATCCTTGGGTGGACCACAGCGCGCACCGCCGCGCCGACATGCTCGACCAGGCGCCGGGCGCGGGCGAGCCGACGGTGGCGCGGCTGGGCGTGATTGGCGCAGACACCGTGCACGTCGATGTGATCGACAGATGGGGCAACATGGTCAGCGCGACGCCTTCCGGCGGCTGGCTGCAGTCCTCGCCGGTGGTGCCGGGACTCGGCTTTCCCATGGGAACGCGCGGCCAGATGTTCTGGCTGCGCCCTGGCCTGTCCAACAGTCTCCTGCCGGGCAAGCGCCCTCGCACCACCTTGTCCCCGAGCTTCGCGCTGCGCGACGGCAAACCGTGGATGGCCTTCGGCACGCCGGGCGGCGAGCAGCAAGACCAATGGGCGCTGACCTTCTTCCTGCGCATGGTCCATGGCCGCCTCGGCATCCAGCAGGCCATTGACATGCCGAGCTTCCATTCCGAGCATTGGCCCAGCAGCTTCTGGCCCCGCATCGCCCGGCCCGGCAAGCTGGTGCTGGAGGGCCAATATCCCACGGCCGTGCTGGACGAACTTCGGGCACGCGGCCACGCGGCGGAGCAGGGACCGGACTGGTCCGAGGGCCGGCTTTCCGCGGCGCGGCGGGAGGGCGCGCAGATGTTCGCCGGGGCCAACCCGCGCGGCATGCAGGGCTACGCGGCGGGGCGGTAGGGCGGGGCCGGGTCAGTCAAACTCGGTCGGCAGAGCGGCGTCGTGTGCGTGGTCGAACATGCGCCGAAGCTGGCCTGGCAGCACCCGGCCGAGTGACAGATCGCCGGGCAACTCATCCTCTGCGAACCATCGAACCTCCGAGGTTTCCGTCCCTGTCGCCGCGGCGCCCCCCATCACGTCGCAGATGAAGAAAACCTTGCAGCAGGAGAACACGCCGCCCGCATGGCCCTGCCGGGTCCGGTCCCAGACCGCGGCCAGCTTGCGCACCCGCACCTCGTACCCGCTTTCCTCCCGTACCTCCCTGACCACGTTCTCCGTGGCGGAAAGGTTCACGTCCGCCCAGCCGCCGGGCAGCGTCCAGCGCCCGCCATCCGCCACTTCCCGCACCATGAGCATGCGTCCGCGGCCGTCGAACGCCGCGCCGCGCACATCCACCTTGGGCGTCGCGTAGCCATGCTCGCCTGCAAACAACGCCTCGATCCGCTCAACCGGCGTCCCCGTGTGCGCGGCCATGATCTGGGATGCCAGGGTGCGCAGCCGTTCGTACCGCTCGCGGTCGTAGGCATCGCGGGTGAAGGCGAGGCCCGTCTGGGCAATAGCCTGGAGTTCCCGCGTCCAAGTCAACCAGTCCGGTTCAGCCATCGCCTTTTGCCGCCTTTGCGGTTCAGGCTGCAAGTATGCGCGCCGCCAGGCCGGCCGCCAAACGGCACCCACCACGGCCAGCAACGCCCCACTCGGCTATCCGCTGCGCCTGCGTGCCGTCACTCCGCGGCGGCCGCCGCGTCCGAAAGGACGGCCGGCGCGCTCCGATCCCAACGCGGGTTGAGCGTGTTGGACGGCAGGCCGGGGTCGAGCAGCTTCGCCGCCTGCTCCCGCCCCGCCACCGGGTAAAGCGCCGGGTCGAGCAACCCGACCTGCACCAGCACGGATGCCTGGTCCCAATAGATATGCTCGTTGTAGAGCTTGTCGCCGCGGAAGCAGACCACGGCCAGCAACGGCACCTCGACAAACCGGCCGGTGGGCGCCACGCCCGGGAGCATCCAGTCGATCTCCCGGTCATGGGTGAAGCTGAACAGCATCTCGTCCACCACCCGGTCGGTGCCGATGGTGCGCGAGATCGGCACGAGCTTGGTGTCCGCCGGGTTGCTGTCCACGAAATGGTGCTGGTAGAACCGGTACAGCTCGCGGTAGCCGACGCCGCCGGTCATGGTCGGGATGTGGTTCACGTACGGCTCGGGCACCATGGTGGACATGGTGCGGGCCACGTCGCGCAGGCCGAACTCGTACTCGCAATGCTTGTCCCATAGCGCGCCCAGGTCGTAGTGCGGCCCCATCGCCCGGCGAAACAGCGCGACCGACCGGGAATGCGCGACCATGGCCGCCGGTTTGTCGAACGCCGCCCGTGCAGGGGCAGCAAACCCGTGGCCGGCTCCGGGATACACGTAAATCTCGATCCCGGGGAGGCCGGACAAGCGTGCTGTGATCTGCGCCAGCGCCTCGGGCGGGACGTGAGCATCGTCGGCGCCAAAATGCAGCGCAAGCGGGACGGCGATCCCGGCGGCCTCGTCCAGCACCGTCTCGATGCCGACGCCGTAATAGCCCACGGCGCAGTCCACGCCGCACCGGGCCGCCGCCAGCACCGCCAGCCGGCCGCCCAGGCAGAAGCCGAGCGCGCCGACCTTGCCGGCGCAGGCCGCCATGCCGCGGAGGGCCGAAACGGAGGCGGCAATGTCCTCGACCGCCCTTGCCATGTCGAACCGCTCGTAAAGCGCGCGCGCCTTCTGCATGTCTGCATCGCCAAACCCAAGCTCCACGCCCGGCTTCAGCCGCCAGAACAGGTCGGGGACAAGCACCGCGTAGCCTTCCTCGGCATAAAGGTCCGCGACGGCGCGCAGGTCCGCGGTCACGCCGAATATCTCCTGCAGCAGGACGATCCCTGGGCCGCTGCCGGAACTCGGAAGCGCCAGATAGGCCGCAAAGGAGCCGCCATCCGCGGCGTCGAGCGTGATGGTCTGCCCCATGGTAAGCCTCCAGCTCATGCATGTCTCAGGGGGGGAGCAGGTGGCCAAGCGCCTCGCGCCGCGACCCGAACACCCTTGGCGCCGCAGCTCGGCGCCAAGTCACGCTATGCGGCTGCACGCGCCGGAGTCAACGCGCCCGGCAGGGAAAGGGGCGCGCGCCCGGTCATGCCCCAGGCTGCTCGGTCACGGCGGCTTTTCCGACGAAACCCTCGCGGCCCTGCTGATGCCGCTGTCGGGACCGCCGGGCCTCCCCGGCGGACACCGCGCCGTCACCGGACGAGGGCCGCTTCCAGCAGGGCCTGCACCCGGACGGCCAGCGCGTCCAACGGGAACGGCTTGCTGATCATCTCCATGCCCGGCGCGAGCCGGCCGTCGAAGGCGGTGCCGGCATAGCCCGTGATGAACAGCACGGGCAGGCCCGGCCTGCGCTCGCGCGCGGCGTCGGCGATCTGCCGCCCGTTCATGCCGCCGGGCAGCCCCACGTCGGTCACCAACAGGTCCACGCGCCGGCCCGGGCGCAGCAGGCCGAGTGCCGCCGGGCCGTCGCAGGCTTCCAACACGTCGTAGCCCAGCTCGCGCAGCCGTTCGGCCGCGACGGTGCGCACGCTGTCCTCGTCCTCCACCAGCAGCACGGTGCCGCCGCCGCCGGCCACGACCTCTCCCCGGTCCGGCTCGGCGTCCAGAGCCGTCTCGCCCCCAAGATGGCGTGGCAGATGGAGGCGCACCGTCGTGCCCCGGCCCGGCGCGCTGTCCAGCCACACCACGCCGCCGCTTTGGCGCACGAAGCCGTAAAGCTGCGACAAGCCCAGCCCAGTCCCATGCCCGATCGGCTTTGTGGTGAAAAACGGCTCAAAAGCGCGCGCGCGCGTCGCCTCGTCCATGCCTGCCCCGGTGTCCGCCACATTGATCTCGACGTAATCGCCGGGCACGGCGCCGTCCTGCCCGGCCACATCAGCCGCGGTTAAGCGCACGTCCTCGGTGGCAAAGGTGAGCCTGCCGCCGCCCGGCATCGCGTCGCGGGCGTTGATCGCGAGGTTGAGCAGCACGTTCTCCAACTGGTTGGGGTCGCACAGCACCGTCCAAACGCCGTTGCCCAAGCGCAGCTCAACCGCGATGGCCGGCCCCACCGTGCGCCGGATCAGCTCTTCCATTCCCTTGATCAGCGCGTCCGGCTCGATGGGGCGCGGGTCCAGCGCCTGGCGGCGCGCAAAGGCGAGCAGGCGGTGGGTCAGCGCCGCGGCGCGCGTCACCCCTTGGCGCGCCGCCTCCATCAGCGGGGCCAGCTCGGCGGCCCGGCCCTGCGCGATGCGCCGCTGCATCGTTTCCAGCGCGCCGCCGATGCCCTGCAGCATGTTGTTGAAGTCGTGCGCGATGCCGCCCGTAAGCTGGCCCACCGCCTCCATCTTCTGGCTTTGGCGCAGGGCGTCCTCGGTGCGCTCCCGTTCCAGCACCTCCTCGTGCAGGGTCGCGATGGCCTGGCGCAAATCCTGGGTGCGCGCTTCCACCCGCGCTTCCAACGTTTCGTTCGCGCGCTGGGCCGCCCGGAACAGCCGCGCGTTGTCGATCGCGGACGCGGCCTGGCCGGCCAGCCCGGCCACCACGCGTTCGGCGGCCGTTGTGAACGCGCCCGCTTCGGGGTGTCCAAAAAGCAAGCCGCCCAGCACCTCGCCGCCGCGGGACACGACGGGCGCCGCGAGGCAGCTCTGCATGGGCAAGCTCCCCTCCGGCACCATCCGGCGCAGCCCGTGACGGAAACGTGGGTCGTCGGCGATGTCGTCGGAGCGCAGCACGCGCTCGCGCTCGCGCTCGAACGTCGGCCCGAACACGTCGGCGGC
This sequence comes from uncultured Acetobacteraceae bacterium, assembly GCA_937873175.1. GTDB lineage: Bacteria > Pseudomonadota > Alphaproteobacteria > Acetobacterales > Acetobacteraceae > CAHJXG01. Next base: position 12,248 of record CALMVT010000460.1, read on the forward strand.
CCGCGGCATCGGCATTCCCTCAAGCGCAGTCCGGTCCGCCCCGGACAGGGCATAAAGCGTGTCGCCGTTCCCGTCCTGCATGTCGCAAAGGAACGCGCCGACCCGTGCCCCGGTCAGCTCCACGCCCGCATCGGTCACCGCCTGCACGAGCCTGTCGAGGTCCAGCTCGGCGGCGAGCTGCGCCCCGGTGCGGTTCAGCACCTCCAGCCGGTTCCGCTCGTCGCGCAGCGCCGCCTCGGCGCGGTTGCGCTCGGTCACGTCGCTGAACACGCCGACCATGCGTTCGGCCTTCCCGCCGACCCCCGTCACGGCGTCGCTGATGCTCAGGACCGTGCGGACCGTGCCGTCCGGCAGGTGGATTTGGTACTCCGTTTCCAGGCGGGACAGCGTTTGCCGCGACGCCTGCGCCTCGGCGGACACGCGGCCGGCATCGGCCGGGTCGATGCGGCCGAACACCTCCTGCGCGTGCGTGCCTTCCCCGGGCGCGAAGCCAAAGATCTCGCGGCTGCGCCCGTCCAGCGTCACGGCGCCGGTGCCCAGGTCCCATTCAAACGTGCCGAGCCGCGCCGCGGCGAGCGCCGCGTCCAGGCGGCCCTTGTTTTCGCCCAAGGCCCGGGCCTGCGCGTGCCGGGCGGTGACGTCCTGGAACGCCGCGAGGGCGCCCTCGACCCGGCCCTGCGCGTCGCGCACGGGCACGGCGTTCACCAGCAGCATCGCGCGCCGGCCGTCGAGGGTTCGCAGCGTGTGCTCGTAATCCTGCGCCGCCTCGCCCCGCAGGGTCCATGCGCCGGGCAGGCGGTCGGGGGCGATCGGCGTGCCATCCTGGGCGGTGACGTCCCAAGCCGGATCGTCGTGGCGCCGGCCAACCAGCCCGCCAGGCTCGGCGCCGAGCATCTGCTCGGCCGCGGCATTGGCATAGGTGAAGCAGCCCGCTGCATCCAGCTCGACCACGCCGGCCGGGGTCGTGGCGAGCAGGCGGGCGAGCCGCGCTTCGCCGGCCCGCCGGGCGGCTTCGGCCGTGTCGCGCTCGCCTTCGCGCGCGGCGAGCGCCGCCGACATGCGGTCGAAGGCTTTGCCCACCTCGTGCATCTCGCGCGAGCGTCGGTCCAGATCGGCCCGCGATCCCAACTCGCCGCCGCCGACC
>CALMVT010000461.1 GCA_937873175.1 uncultured Acetobacteraceae bacterium
GCGCAGGCCCGGGCCCTGCCGCTCGCCTGGCGCCGCGCCCGGAGCATGGGGGAAGCGCTCGTCGCTGCGGGCGTGCCGGCCGAAGCGCTGCGCATCGACGCCGCCGCTTTGGGTCGCGGCGGCGCGGCGCATCTGCTACAGTGAACGGACTCCAGCAGTGATGACTCGCCCCGCATGACCCAAGAATTCCATCGCATCCGCCGGATGCCGCCCTACGTGTTCGCCGAAGTGAACCAGGCCAAAGCCTCCGCCCGCGCCCACGGCGAGGACATCATCGATCTCGGCATGGGCAACCCCGACACTGGCACGCCGCCGCACATCGTCGCCAAGCTGGTGGAGGCCGTGCAGGACCCACGCACCCATCGCTACAGCGCGAGCAAAGGCATCCCTGGGCTGCGCCGCGCGCTGGCCGGCTATTACACGCGCCGGTTCGGCGTGACGCTTGACCCGGAAACGGAGGTGGTGGCGACGCTCGGTTCCAAGGAAGGCTTGGCGAACCTTGCCGCCGCGATCACCAGCCCCGGTGACACCATCCTGGTGCCCAACCCGTCCTACCCGATCCACCAGTTCGGTTTCATCATCGCCGGCGCCAGCGTGCGCAGCATCCCGGCCTCGCCGGATGGCAGCATGCTGGAAGCGCTGGAGCGGGCCGTGCGCCACAGCGTGCCGAAGCCCACGGCGCTGATCGTCAACTTTCCCAGCAACCCTACGGCATACTGCGCGGACCTCGCGTTCTACCGCGACGTTGTCGCGCTGTGCCGCAAGCATGACATCTTCATTCTTTCCGACCTCGCCTACGCCGAGATCTATTTCGGCGACACGCCGCCGCCCTCCCTGCTGCAGGTGCCGGGCGCAAAAGAGATTGCGGTGGAGTTCACCAGCTTGTCCAAAACCTACTCCATGCCGGGCTGGCGCATGGGCTTCGCCGCCGGCAACGCCCGGCTGATTGCGGCCCTGGCGCGGATGAAGTCCTATCTGGACTATGGCGCCTTCACCCCCATCCAGGTCGCGGCGACCGCGGCGCTGAACGGTCCGCAGGACTGCGTGGCGGAGATGCGCGCCTTGTATCGCGAGCGGCGCGACGTGCTGGTGCGCGGCTTAGCGCAGGCCGGGTGGGACATGCCGAGTCCCGAAGGGTCGATGTTTGCCTGGGCGCCCATCCCGCCCCGCTACGCGCATCTCGGCAGCGTCGAGTTCAGTAAGCTGTTGCTGGCCCGTGCCAAGGTCGCGGTGGCGCCCGGCATCGGCTTTGGCGAGCATGGCGACACCCACGTGCGGATCGCCTTGGTCGAGAACACGCAGCGCCTGCGCCAGGCAGTGCGCAACGTCCGCGCCTTCCTGGGAAGTGACAGCAACCGCGCGGAGAGCGTCGGCACGGCAGCGGCGGCGGTATGACCCGTCCCCTGTCGGTCGGCGTCGCTGGGCTGGGCACGGTTGGCACGGGCGTGCTGCGCCTGTTGCGGGACAATGCGGACTTGATCACGGCGCGGGCGGGTCGGCCGATCGCCGTGACCGCTGTGTCCGCCCGTGACCGCACGCGGGAGCGCGACGTGCCGACCTCCGGCCTGCGCTGGTATGACGACCCCGTGGCGCTCGCCTTTGACCCGGCGCTCGACGTGGTGGTGGAGCTGATCGGCGGCGCGGAGGGGCCGGCGCGCGACCTGGTGCATGCGGCCCTGGCCGCCGGCAAGCCCGTGGTGACGGCGAACAAGGCGTTGCTGGCGGTGCACGGCGCGGCGCTGGCGCATCAGGCGGGGGAGGCCGGCGCGGCGCTTGCGTTCGAGGCGGCGGTGGCCGGCGGCATCCCGGCGATCAAGGCGTTGCGCGAGGGCCTGGCCGGCAACCGCATCAGCCGCATCGCCGGCATCCTGAACGGCACCTGCAACTACATCCTTTCGGCCATGCGGGAGCGCGGGCGGGAGTTCGCCGATGTGCTGGCGGAGGCGCAGCGCTTGGGCTACGCCGAAAGCGACCCAAGCTTCGACGTGGACGGCATCGACGCCGCGCACAAGCTGGCGATCCTGGCGGCGCTGGCTTTCAACCGCCCAGTCGATTTCGCCGCGGTGCACATCGAGGGCATCCGCGGCGTGTCCGCGCTCGACATCGCGTTCGCGACCGAGCTTGGCTACCGTATTAAGCTGCTGGGCATCGCGCGGCGAACAGAGGCGGGGATCGAGAGCCGGGTGCATCCCTGCATGGTGCCGCAGGCGGCGCCGATCGCGCGGGTCGATGGCGTGCTCAACGCAGTCGTGGCGGAGGGCGATTTCGTCGGGCGCGTGATGCTGGAAGGCCGGGGCGCCGGCGCCGGGCCGACCGCGAGCGCGGTGGTGGCCGACCTCATCGACCTGGCGCGCGGCCGGGCCACGCCGGTCTGGGGCGCAGAGGCCGCGATGCTCGCCGACCTTCCGGCCGTGCCGATGTCCGCCCATGTCGGTGCCTATTACCTACGGCTCATGGTCGTGGACCGGCCCGGCGTGATCGCCGACGTGACGGCCGCCCTCCGCGACGCCGGCATCAGCCTGGAAAGCATGCTGCAGCGGGGCAGGGCGCCGGGGGAGGCCGTCCCGGTCGTGCTGGTGACGCACGAGTCGAACGAGGCGGCGATGCGCCGGGCGCTGGACCAGATCGCCGCTTTCGATACCGTCCTGGAACCGCCCGCCTTGATCCGTATTGAGCCTGTTTGAGGACCGTCCCCATGTCCGAAACACGTCCCGACAACCATCCCGAGATCGGCCTTGACCGCAACCTGGCGCTAGACCTGGTGCGGGTGACAGAAGCCGCAGCCCTTGCCGCGTCCCGCTGGATGGGCCGCGGCAAGAAGAACGAGGCGGACGGCGCCGCCGTGGAGGGCATGCGCCGCGCCTTCGACAGCGTGGCCATTGAGGGCACGGTGGTGATCGGCGAAGGCGAAATGGACGAGGCGCCGATGCTCTACATCGGGGAGCGCGTCGGCGCCGGCGGCCCGGCCATGGACATCGCGGTGGACCCGCTCGAAGGCACCAACATCACGGCCAAGGGCGGCCCCAACGCGCTTGCCGTGGTGGCCCTCGCGGAGCAGGGCAACTTTCTGCACGCGCCTGACATCTACATGGACAAGATTGCGGTCGGCGCCGGGCTGCCGGAGGGGGTTGTGGACTTGGACGCGCCGGTGGCGGAGAACCTGCGCAACCTGGCCCGCGCCAGGAAGCGCGATGTCGGCGACATCGTGGTCTGCATGCTGGAGCGCGAGCGCCATGCCGAGATGCTAGCGAAGTGCCGGGAAGCCGGGGCGCGTATCATGCTGCTGGGCGATGGCGACGTGGCCGGGGTGATCGCGGCGGGGCTGCCGGACGGCGGCGTCGACATCTACATGGGCGCCGGCGGGGCGCCGGAGGGCGTGCTGGCTGCGGCGGCGCTGCGCTGCACCGGCGGGCAGATGCAGGGACGGCTCCTGTACGAGGACGAGGCGCAGGTCGAGCGCGCCCGCGGCATGGGCGTGACCGATCCGAGGCGCAAGTACTCGGTGAGCGAGATGGCCAAGGGCGACGTGATGTTCGCCGCCACCGGCGTCACCGGCGGCGCCATGCTGCGCGGGGTGCGGCGGTTTGGCCACGGCGCCTTCACCCATTCCATCGTGATGCGCAGCAAGTCCGGCACGATCCGCTACATCGAGGCGCACCACAACTTCGCCACCAAGACTTGGCAGCCGGAGTAGCATGCCGGAATGACCAGGACCGCGTGACAGAGGCCGCCCTGGGTGTCGGCGCCAGCCTGACGGGGCGGCGTTGGCTGTGGCGCAGGGGCGAGGACCGGGTCGGCTTGGGCATCGCCCAACGGTTGGGCTTGCCGGAGGTCGTCGGACGCTTGCTGGCGGCACGGGGCATCGATCTCGAAGGCGCGGCCCACTTTCTCGACCCGACCTTGCGCGCCCTGTTGCCGGACCCTTCGGTTCTGTCCGACATGGATCGCGTGGCCGACCGGTTGGCCCATGCCGTCATGGCTTCTGAAACGGTGGGCGTGTTCGGCGACTATGACGTGGACGGCGCGTGCAGCGCCGCGATTATCGCCACCGTGTTGCGGAGTCTGGGTTGCCGCGTGCTGACCCACGTGCCGGACCGGCTGCTGGAAGGATACGGCCCAAACGGCCCGGCGCTGCTCAACCTGGTGCAGGGAGGGGCCACGCTGATCGTTTGCGTGGATTGCGGCACCGCGGCGGCCACGGCGCTGTCCGCTGTGCAGGGCCGGGCGGACATCGTGGTGCTGGACCACCATGCGAGCGACGGGCCGCCGCCGCCCGTGCTGGCGACGGTCAACCCGAACCGCTTGGACGACGCCTCCGGGCTGCACGGGCTGTGCGCCGCGGCACTCGCTTTCCTCGCCGCGGTCGCGACCTTGCGGGCGTTGCGTCGCGCCGGGTTCTTCGCCGAACGGCCCGAGCCGGATTTGCGGGAGTTGCTCGATCTCGTGGCGCTGGCGACCGTGTGCGACGTGATGCCCCTGCGCGGGCTGAACCGCGCATTGGTAACGCAGGGGCTGCGGGTCATGGCCCGGCGCGCGCGCCCAGGGATCGCGGCTTTGCTGGACGCGGCGGCGGCCCACAACGTGCCGACCGCGTTCACCTGCGGCTTCGCGCTTGGCCCCCGCATCAACGCGGCCGGGCGCATCAGCCAGGCGGACCTCGGGCTGCGCCTCCTGTTGTGCGATGATCCCGTGGAGGCGCGGGCTTTGGCCGGAACGCTTGACGCCACCAACCGCGAGCGCCAGGCGGTGGAGGCCGGGATGCTGGAAGCGGCGCTCGGGCAAGCGGTGGCGCAGTCAAACGCCGGGCATGCGGCGATGCTGGTGCATGGGGCGGGCTGGCACCCCGGGGTGGTGGGCATCGTCGCCGGGCGGATCAAGGAACGCCACAACCGCCCGACCTGCGTCGGCGCGCTCACGGACGGGATCGTGCGGGGCAGCGGACGCTCGGTGCCCGGGGTGGACTTGGGGAGCGCCATCATGGCCGCGCGGCAAGCCGGACTGCTCGTGACCGGTGGTGGGCACGCGATGGCGGCGGGGTTCGCGCTGCACGAGCGCGACGTGCCGGCGTTTCACGCTTTCCTGAACGAGCGCCTGGCGCACGCGGCGACGCTGCCCCGCGTCGCCGACCTGCCGGTGGAGGGCACGCTGACGGTGGCCGGTGCGACCATCGACCTGGCCCAGCATCTTGCCCGGCTGTCACCCTATGGGAATGGCAACGAGGAGCCGATGTTCGTGCTGCCGCGCGCCCAAGTGGTCCGCGCCGACCGGATCGGCCGGGAAGGCGCGACCATCCGCGCGTTTGTGCAGGGGGAGGGTGGCGGCCCGCGCTTGAAGGCACTGCTGTTCCGCGCGAGAGAGGGCGCGCTGGCGGAGGGGCTGCTGGCCCGGGGGGCACCGCTGCACCTGGCCGGGCACCTGCGGGCGGAGGAGTGGAACGGCAGCACCACTGCCAGCTTCTTCATCGCCGATGCGGCGGCGGTTTAGCGTAGCCTGCCGGCCGCGCCTCACTCCGGCTCAGGGCGCCCAAGAACCTGGAATACCGCGTTCCGGAACGCGGCGCACAGGATTGGCCGGTTGGACGGCCCGAGCATGCTGAGGTGCGAGCCGGGAATCGAAACCACTGTCAGGTCCGGGCAGTAGCAATCCCATCCGAGGTGATATGCGGTGTTCTCGCTGTGCTGTTCCGTCCGGAAGAGATAGGTTCGAACCGGCAACGGGCGCACGGCGCCGCGGCGCGCCACCCATTGGCGCAGCAGCGGCTCCATGTGCCACGACAACAGGTCGCGTTCGAGGTAGATCCTGAACTTGCCTGGCAGCCAGCGCCGCGGAGTCCGTGCGTAGAGGTGGAGCAGCGGCTTCCAGCGCGGGCTTTTGAGATGCCGGACGGTCACGTAGGCCAGCTTGCTTACGGCGTCGCCTTGCGGGATCGCGCCGATGAAGCCGGCGAGATGCTGCCAACGGGTTTTCGGAGCGCGCAACGCGCCCGGCCGGGCATCGCACCCAGGCTGCGCCTCGATGTCAAGCAGGCCCAAGAAAAGGACCGTATAGCCGGCAGTGCGCAACCGCGCCGCGGCCGCGAACGCGAGGATGCCGCCAAACGAGTACCCTGCCAGCAGGATCGCACAAGCCGGGCAGTGCCTCGTGATCTGCCCGACCGCGTCGGAAACCAGCGTTTCGAGGTCAAGCTCGTTGACTTCGTGCAGGACTCGCCAGGCGGGATAGGCAATCTCCACCGTTGTCACCGCGTCCTGGCAGGCAATCCCAATCTCGCGGAGCTTCGGGTCATATCCCCCCATTCCGGGAAACAGGAACAAGGGCAACGGGTCCGATAACATCCGGCCGTCCTGTATTCGGTAGATGTTGTCGCCCAAAGGAAGCTCTTTGTTGGAATTTGGCCGCAGTTCGGGAAGCGCCCATACCGTGGGATCAACCGAGATGTCGGCGACAGCCAAACGCGCCGCGGCACGGCGCCCGCATTTCATTTCAGCAGCCGTTTGCACGACTCATTACGCTTTTGCAAGAAAACTTGCGATGCGGCAACCGGCAACGGTTCGCGACAAGCACAAAGATCAGATCAGAACATCATCCAAGCCAGGCGGCCTCGGTCATGGCCAGGCCGTGGCGATGGCCGCGGGGCCGGCGCCGATCTCAAGCGGCGTGCCGGCCCAGAGCTTGGTGCCGTCCCAGCGGAACACCTGGATCGTGCGCTCCACCATGTTCTGCACCAGGACGGTCCGGCCGTCGCGCGAGAAGGCGATGCCTTGCGACCAACGACCGATTGGGGCTTCGGCGACCGGCTTTAGTTGCTTGTCGGCCAGCGCATACAAGGCGAGGCGGCCCCGGTCGGCGCGGAACGGGTTTCCCGACGGCTTGGTCGTGCCCTCTTGGGTGCCGACCGCCAGGAACTTACCGTCGGGCGACCATTTCAGGCCTTCCGGCGAACGGCCGACCGAGATCGTCTGCACGGTGCGGAACGGCTGGGCGGTCAGGTCGATCAGGCTCACCGTGTCGGCGTCGCCGTCGCCGCGGCCCATGTTGCCCACTGCCGCCATCGTGCCATCGACCGTCACGTCGATCGTGTAGGGCGCCACCCCGGTGGTGATCTGCCGGGCGCCGAGCGTGACGGTCGCGCCGTCGATGTCCAGCACCTGAACTATGTGGTCGCTGTTGCGCGTGACCAGCGCCGCCTTGCCGTCGGCGGCGAAGGCGATCCCGCTCGGCATCGACTTCGGGCCGACCGCCACCGTTCCGGCGGGCGTCAGGCGGCGGTTGTCGATCGTGAATACCGACAGCGTGCCAGCGAACCGGTTGGCAACCAGCGCCAGGGCGCCCCCGGGCGCGATGCGCACCGTGGTGGCGCCCGCCTCCGCCTGCAGGGTTTGCACGACCTGCGGCGGGGTAGTCGTCAGGTCGATGACCAAGACCCGGCTGTCCGGGCTGATGCCGGCCGGGCCGGCGGGATCGGCCTTGGTGGCCGAGGTCACGATGGCGAAGCTCTCGTCCTTGGCGACCGCCACCGCCATGGGCGGCCCGACGACGCTGCCAGGCACGTCGAGGGTGGTGCGGATGCTGGGCGGGGACGCTGCCAGATCGATGACGCTCAGGGTGTCGGCGGCGACCTCGGGCGGCGCGACCTGGGCGCCGTTGTCGAGTATGGTATGCGCGTCGTTCGATGAGAGCGCGAGGTCGGCGCGCGCCGGCGAAACCCACGCCGTCACCGCCAGCAGGCCGGCAAGCACTCTCCGCATCGTATTCCTCCACGGTCTTTGGGAAAAGACGTTACGTCGCGTTGCGCCGGTTGACCACACCCTCGACATACTCGGCAATCGCCAAGGCTGAGGTGAGGCCGGGGCTTTCGATCCCGAACAGGTTCACGAGGCTGCCCAGCCCATGCTGCGCCGGGCCGGACAGGACGAAGTCGGCGGCAGGCTCGTCGGGTCCGCTGATCTTGGGCCGTATCCCCGCATAGCCCGGCGTCAACGCGCCGTCCGGCAAGCCGGGCCAGTAGCGGCGGATCGCCGCGTAGAACCCATCGGCCCGGCGGATATCGACGTCATACTCCTCGCGCTCGACCCACTGCACATCCGGGCCGAACCGCGCCTGGCCGCCCAAGTCCAGCGTCAGGTGAACGCCGAGGCCCGCCGCTTCCGGCACCGGGTAGATCAGGCGGCGGAACGGGGCGCGGGCGGCCAGGGAATAATAGCTGCCTTTGCAGAAATAGGCGCGTGGGATGGTCTCAGGCGGGATGCCGTCGATGCGCCGGGCGATGTCGGGCGCGTGCAGCCCGACGGCGTTGACAAGGACCTCGCAAGCCAACTCCATCGGCTCCGCACCGCCGATCTGCAGCGAGAAGCCCCCGCCTGGCAGCGCCGTGCCGGACAGCACGGGGGCGTGGAAAACTACGGCGCCGCCGGCATTCTCGGTGTCGCCCTGAAAGCCCAGCATCAAAGCGTGGCTGTCCACGATGCCGGTGGAAGGTGACAGCAACGCGGCCGAGGCACGCAGCGCGGGTTCCAGCCGCTGCGCTTCCGACCCGTCCAGCCATTCGAGGTCATCGACGCCGTTGCGCGCGGCCTTGGCGCGGATGGTGTCGAGCACCGGGACCTCTGCCGGCTCGGCGGCGACGATCAGCTTGCCCAGGCGGCTATGCGGGATGCCGCGCTCGGCGCAGTAGTCGTAGAGCATGTGCTTGCCCTGGACGCAGAAGCGGGCCTTGAGACTGCCGGCGGGGTAGTAGATGCCAGCGTGCACGACCTCGGAGTTGCGCGACGACGTGCCGGTGCCGATGCCGTCCGCGGCCTCCAGCACCCAAACCTCGCGGCCCGACAAGGCCAAGGCACGGGCGACGGCTAGGCCCACCACCCCGGCGCCGATCACCACGCATTCGACCTGTTCCGTCACGCGAACCTCTCAGCTTTCCAGGAAAGCAAGCGCCGTCGTAGCCTGCCGGTCAAGCCGGACGCTCGCGGTTCTCGTCCTCCCGGTCGCTGCTGACGCCCACGGTCCGGATGAGCGCGGGGTGCAGCACGTAGGCGCTCAGGCGGTCGGCACGTGGGATGTCGTGCCGCATCCGGTCGAGCATCTGCCAGGAGAACGCCTGGCGGGGCAGGGCGGCGATGGCGACCGGGTCCATGCCGTAGGCCAGCAGCCGCCAGTCGAGGTCGCCGGCGAAGCCGTCCTGCGCCACCCAGCGCAGCAGCTTCGCCGCCCCCTGCGCGCTCAGGAGGTAGCCGTCGCCGCCCGGCGCGTTGTCCTCCGGCGGGAAGCCGCGCATGACGTCGGCGAGGCGATGCACGCTGGGCTGCGTGGCCGCGTCCGGATCGAGTTGAGGCTCCAAGCGGTCGTTCACGAAGCAGACGTCATAGCCCGGCGGCAATCCCAGCGGTCCGAGCCGTGCCGGCAGGTCAGCCAAGGGGATCACGTCATCCTCGATGACCATCAGGTGGCGGAGCCCGCGTGCCATTAGACTGTCCCAGGCGGCGGCATGGCCCAGGAAACAGCCGAGCGTGCCGCGCATCGCCACGTTGCCATCCAGGCGGTGCACAGCGGAGGTCGGCAAGCGGCCGCCCTCGATCCCGGGAACGCGGGAGAGCGGCACGGGGCCGCGGCCAAATAACTCTTCGGTCCAGGCGTAGCGTTCCGTGTTGCGGTCAAGGTTCACGACAGCGATACCGTACGCTTCCCCGTGCGGCGGCTGCCTTTGTAGCCAGTCGCCGACACGCTCGTACATCAACGCTGCGCGGCGCTTGGCTGCATATTCGGGATGGCCAGGGCCAAGCCGCTCGGCCATGGCGAACCCCTCGGCCGCCGCGGGCCAGTCGCGCCGCTGCCGCGCCACGTCGGCGCGCAACGCATGGAGCGGCGCATGGTCTGGCGAGGTGTCCAGCATGGCTGTTGCCCGCCGGTGCAGGGCGTCGAGGTCGTCCATGTGATAGGCATACAGGGCTGTGTAGTGCGCCAGCCACTCCGCATCTGGCAGATGCCGGGCGGCCTGGCGGAACTGCGGATCGGCATCCGGGTAGTGCCACGTCGCCTTCAGGTCACGCTTGAGTTCGAGTGCCGATGTCCAATCATCCGGCTGCAGCCGCAGCGCCGCGCGCCATGCCTCAACGGCGCGGTCGCAATCCCCGGCGGCTCGGGCCTGCAGCGCCTGGGTTCGCAACGCAGGAACGGTCAGCATCGGTAGAGGGTGCCCCGTACGGGATTCGAACCCGTGTTACAGCCTTGAAAGGGCCGTGTCCTAGGCCTCTAGACGAACGGGACTGCGGCTGGGGCGTAGCCCGGGCGGGGCTGCCGGGTCAAGCGCTGTCGGGCGCATGCAGGCCCAGTTCGCGCTCCATCGCCTCGCGCATCAGGAATTTTTGCATTTTGCCGGTGACGGTCATCGGGAACTCGTCCACGAAACGCACGTAGCGCGGCACCTTCTGATGCGCGATCTGGCCGCGGCAGAACGCTTGGATGTCGGCCTCCGTCAAGCTCTCGCCGGCACGCAGCTTGATCCAGGCGCATAGCTCCTCGCCGTATCTTGGGTCCGATACGCCGAAGGCCTGCACGTCCTGGATGGCAGGGTGTTGGTATAGGAATTCCTCGACTTCTCGGGGATATACGTTCTCGCCGCCGCGGATCACCACGTCCTTAATGCGTCCAACGATGTTGCAGAAGCCCTCACCATCGATGGTGGCGAGGTCGCCGGTGTGCATCCAGCGTGCCGGGTCGATCACGCCTCGGCTGCGCGCCTCATCGTCCCAGTAACCCAGCATCACGCTGTAGCCCCGGGTGCACAGCTCGCCGGCCACGCCGCGCGGCACGATGCGGCCTTCGCTGTCGATGATCTTCACTTCCAGGTGCGGATGCACCCGGCCCACCGTGCTGACCCGGCGCTCCAATGGGTCCGCTGTGGAGCTTTGGAAACTCACCGGGCTGGTCTCCGTCATGCCGTAGCAGATGGTGATCTCGCGCAGGTGCATGCGGTCCACGGCGCGACGCATGACCTCGATGGGGCAAGGCGAACCGGCCATGATGCCGGTGCGCAGGCTGCGGAGGTCGAAGTGGTCGAACTCCGGATGCTCAAGCTCCGCGATGAACATGGTGGGCACGCCGTGCAGGCCGGTGCAGCGCTCGCTCGCCACCGTTTGCAGCACGTCGAGCGGATCGAAGCCCGGCCCGGGATAGACCATGGCGGCGCCGTGCGTCGTGCAGGCGAGGTTGCCCAGCACCATGCCGAAGCAATGATACAGCGGCACCGGGATGCACAGCCGGTCCTGCTCCGACAAGCGCATCGCTTCCCCGATGAAGTAGCCGTTGTTCAAAATGTTGTGGTGGGTGAGCGTGGCGCCCTTCGGTGCGCCGGTGGTGCCGCTGGTGAACTGGATGTTGATGGGATCGTCGAACTGCAGGGTTGGCTGCAGCCGGGCCAGCGCCGCCCGGTGCGCGTCGGTGGCAAGGCCGGGCACGTCGTCGAACGGCAGGCAGCCCGGGGCCGCGCCGCCGATCTGGATCACCGTTTGCAGCGCCGGCAGCCGCGCGCTGGACAAGCGGCCCGTCGCCGCGGTTTCAAGCTCCGGCATCACCTGCGCCAACATGCCGAGGTAGTCGCTGCTCTTGAACCGCGTCGCCGTGACCAGCGCCTTGCAGCCCACGGTGCTGAGCGCGAATTCCAATTCCGTCACGCGGTAGGCCGGGTTCACGTTGACCAGGATGATGCCGGCCTTGGCGGTCGCGAACTGCACCACGACCCATTCGGCGTTGTTCAGCGACCAGATGCCCAGCCGGTCGCCGCGCTCCAGCCCCAGCGCCAGCAGCCCGGCGGCGAACGCCTCCGCCCGCCGCGCCAGCTCGGCATAGGTCCAGCGCACGCCTTGGCCGGGGATGATCAGCGCCGGGCTGTCCGGGAAGCGGGCGGCGGTGCGGTCCAGGTTCTGGCCCAGCGTTTCGCCCAGCAAGGGCACGTCCCGCGCGCCGTGCACGTAGCTGATCCCTTTGGTCATGCGACGCTCCTGGCCTATATTTGGATGGAACACAAAAGGAATCTTCCCGTGTCCGCAAGCTTGTCCAACCGCCTGCCGGGGCTGAACTTCGACTTGGGCGAAACCGCCGACATGCTGCGCGGCTCCGTCGAAACCTTTGCCGCCGACGAGATTGCGCCCCGCGCCGCGGAGATCGACCGAAGCAACGACTTCCCGGCCGATCTGTGGCGCAAGATGGGCGATCTAGGCGTGCTGGGCATCACCGTCGAGGATGAGTACGGCGGCGCCGGCATGGGCTACCTGGAGCATTGCGTGGCGATGGAGGAGATCAGCCGCGCCAGCGCCTCCGTGGGCCTGAGCTACGGCGCGCACAGCAACCTCTGCGTGAACCAGATCCGCAAGAACGGTAGCGAGGCGCAGAAGCGGCGCTATCTGCCGGGCCTGGTGAGCGGGGCACAAGTGGGCGCGCTGGCGATGAGCGAGCCGGGCGCCGGGTCGGACGTGGTGTCGATGCGGCTGCGGGCGGATAAGCGCGGCGACCGCTACGTGCTGAACGGCACCAAGATGTGGATCACCAACGGGCCGGAAGCCGACGTGCTGGTGGTGTATGCCAAGACCGATCCCGCTGCCGGGCCGCGCGGCATCACCGCGTTCCTGATCGAGAAGGGGATGCCCGGCTTCTCCTGCGCGCAGAAGCTCGACAAGCTCGGCATGCGCGGCAGCAACACCGGGGAGTTGGTGTTCCAGGATTGCGAAGTGCCGGAGGAGCACGTGATGGGCGGCGTGGGCCGCGGCGTCAACGTGCTGATGTCCGGCCTCGATTACGAGCGCGCGGTGCTGGCGGCGGGGCCGCTCGGCATCATGCAGGCCTGCATGGACGTGGTCCTGCCGTATATCCACGAGCGCAAGCAGTTCGGCCAGGCCATCGGCGAGTTCCAGCTCATGCAGGGCAAGATCGCCGACATGTACACGACGCTGAACGCCGCCCGCGCTTACGTGTATTCCGTGGCCAAGGCCTGCGACCGCGGGGAAACGACGCGCAAGGACGCGGCCGGCGCCATCCTATATGCGGCGGAGCGCGCAACTTGGATGGCGCTGGAAGCGATCCAGGTGCTGGGCGGCAATGGCTACATCAACGATTACCCGACCGGACGGCTGCTGCGGGACGCCAAGCTGTATGAGATCGGGGCGGGAACCAGCGAAATCCGCCGGATGCTGATCGGGCGGGAGCTGTTCCGCGAAAGCGCTTAATTGACCGTCCGCGCCGCCGCCACCGCCTGCTGGAGGTCGTTCAGCTCGATCAGCCCGGCGAACAGCTTCTTGCCGACGATCAACGCCGGCGTTCCCTGCAGCCCGATCTGCTGGGCAAGCGCGATGTTGGCGTCGAGCCGCGCCTTGATCGCCGGGTCGTCCATGTCGCGCAGCAGTTGCCCGCCATCGAGGCCCAGGCGCTCGGCCGCCGCGCGCAGCGTGTCCCGCGTGGGCGGTGCGGAGTCGCGCATCACCGCGTCCTGCATCTTGAAGTAGCTGCCCTGGCGCTGCGCGGCGAGCAGCGCGCGGCTTTCCAACTGGCTGGCGGGACCCAGGATCGGCAGGTCCTTGAACACGATCCGCACGTTCGGGTCAGCCTGCAGCAGCGCGGCATGGGTGGGCAGCATCCGGCGGCAATACGGGCAGCGTGTATCGTAGAACTCGACAACCGTGACGTTGGCCAGCGGATTGCCCAGCACCGGATCGGCCGGATCCACGAGTGTGCCCGCAAGCCTCGCCAGGGTGTTCTGCGTGGCCGTTTCCTCGCGCCGCGCGTCGTCCGCCTGCAGTGCCAGCAGGGCTTCCCGCAGGATCGACGGATCGGCGCGCAGCGCCTCGCGCAGCACGCCGACGACTTCGGACCGTTGGGCAGGGTTAAGGCTTTCCCCGGCGGCGGGAGGCGCCAGCAGCAGTGCGAGCATGGCGGGAAGGGCAGGGCGCATCCGGTTGATCCTTAGATAGGGCGGCACCGCCGCTTTGGCATGGCGCACCCTGGCATAGCACTGGTTGCCGGTGGGGGCGAAGGCGGCTATGGCACGGCGCTCAGAATGCGAAAGGATTGCCCGTTGGGACACCGCAGGATGCAGGCCGCAGCACCCGGGCGTGCCGAGACGGGCGCGCGCCGCAGGGGAGTGCGGCGTCGTGCGGCGGTCCTGCTTGCGTCGGCGCTGGCGATGTCCGGCTGTTCGACCTTGGGATCGCTCAGGCAGACCTTTCTGGGCGGCCGGTCGGCCTCCGACGGGACGCAGCGCCTGACCGGCTTCATCGGCGGCGCCGTCGCGGATGAGGGGCGGGCGGCGCTGGCGGCGCGGGAAGTCCTGGCACTCGGCGGCACGGCGGCCGACGCGGCGGTGGCGCTGGGATTTACCCTGGCAGTCACGCTGCCGTCCCGCGCCGGGCTGGGCGGCGGCGGCGCTTGCCTCGCCTACAATCCGAGCGCCGATGGACCCGGGCAGGGCAGCCCCGAGGCCATCATCTTCACCCCTGCCGCCCCGAACGGGGTCCTGCCCAACACGGATCGCCCGGCGGCGGTGCCGATGCTGGCCCGCGGCCTGTTCGCCCTGCACGCCCGCTACGGCAAGCAGTCCTTTGAGAGCCTGATCGCGCCGGCCGAGCAGCTTGCCCGGTTCGGCGTGCCGGTTTCCCGCGCGCTGCTGCGCGACCTGGCGCTGGTGGCCGGGCCGCTGACAGCGGACCCGAACGCGCGCGCCGTGTTCGCGCCGGGTGGCGCCGTGTTGGAACAGGGCGGGACGCTGGTGCAGAACGACCTGGGCGGCCTCCTGGCGCAAATCCGTACCGCGGGCGTGGGCGACCTGTATCAGGGCGCGCTGGCTCGCCGGCTGGAGGATGCATCCCGCATTGCCGGAGGCGGGCTTGCCTTGGCCGACCTGCGGGCCGCGCTGCCGCGCACCGCGGCGGCGCTTGTGGTGCGCGCGGGCCGGGACAGCGC
>CALMVT010000462.1 GCA_937873175.1 uncultured Acetobacteraceae bacterium
CGCCGTTGCAGCTGAAATCCGGCCTTCACAGGCCGGCGCTTTCGCGCGCCCGTGTAACCTGATTTGAGCGGATTCTGAACCACGCCTTGGCGCACGCTCAGGCTCTCGCCGCCTCCGGCCGTGGTGACGGCGTTGTGAAGGTGGAAGATGTCCACCTGGTCCCGCTGCAGGCGGCGCAGGCTGCCGTCGAGCGACGCCGCCACTGCGGCCGTGATGCGCCCGAACTCGGCCGGGCGCAAGCGCACCTTGGTGCCGACCAGGGCGTCCTTCGCCCCAAGCCTGTGCAGGATGCCGGCCAGGTGCTGCTCCGAAGCGCCATCGCCATACTGGACAGCGGTGTCGAAGTAGTTGATGCCCGCTTCCAGCGCGCGTGCAACGGCGCGCTCCTGGTCCGCGGCCGCACCACGCACCATCAGCCCGCCCACCGCCCCGCAGCCGAAGCCGAGCAGCGAAACGAGCGTGGGGCATCCGGGCCGAAGGGGCGGGTCTCAACGGGCATGGTTTGCTCCTACTCTGCTCGGGCTGCTGTCGTCATGCATGCTGCCTTGCAGCGTCAGATCTCGACGACGAGGTAGTCCTGCTCGACAGACACGGTGAAGGTTTCCGCGACGAAGGGCCCCTTGGCCAGCGCCTCGCCCGGCTCGACTTGGACGGTGTAGCGGCGGACACGGAGATCGTCCGGGTCGCACCAGCTTTGCCCGGTGCGGATGTCGAACTCCCAACCGTGCCACGGACATTTCAGCATCTCGCCTGGGCGGCTGTAATCGTAGCGGCCAGGCTCGGATGATGTCACCAGCCCCACTTGGCGGCCCAGGCACAGGGCCCCGCCCTGGTGCGGGCAACGGTTCAGCAGCGCATAGAACTCCCCGCCGAGGTTGAACACGCCGACCTCGCGCCCTTGCACGGTGACGATCTTTCGCCCGCCCGGCGGAATGTCCGCCGCGGCCGCGATGACGTGTCGCGCCATCAGGCCAAGCCGTATACCGCGCGGGCGTTGCCGCCGTAGATCGCCCGCCGCTCTTCTGCCGTCATGCGCAGCCTAAAACCCAGTTCCGGGCTGTCCATGTCCCAGTGCGGGTAATCTGACGCAAACAACACCCGGTCCCACCCGATCCAGTCCAGGATATGCCGCAGGTCGCGCGGGCGCTCCGGCTCGTCCATCGGCTGCGTCGTAAACCACAGGTTCTCCCGAATATACTCCGACGGCGGACGCACAAGGTGCGGCACCTCATCGCGCATGCGGGACCAGTGCCGGTCGAGCCGCCAGGCAACCGAGGGAACCCACGCGAACCCGGCCTCGACCACCACAACGCGCAGCTCCGGCAAGCGGGCGAACACGCCCTCCGTCACCAGGCTGATGGCCACGCCCTGCTGCGAGATCGCCACGCCGTGCTGCTCCTCGACGTAAAAGGACGGCCATCCCGCGGGGGTGATGGCGTTGCCGTTGTAGCCGGAGGTGTGCAGCCCGATCGGGTAGCTTTGACCCACCGCCGCCTCGTAGATCGGCCAGTAGCGGCGTCGTCCCAACGGCTCGATGGAATGCGTGGCCATCGCCACCTGCACGAAGCCGGGGTGACCGGCCCAGTGCTCGATCTCGGCCACGGCAGCAGCTGCATCCTCGCCGGGCACTGAGATCGCGGCCTTGAGGCGTGGTTCCTGGCTCGTCCAGGCCGCGACCACCCACTCGTTAATGGCCCGGCACAGCGCCGCCCCGAAAGCCTGGTTACGCTGGTCCATGCCGCACGGGTAGAGCAGGTGCAAAAGGCCATGCTGGATGTCGTAGCGGTCCAGCAACTGTTCACGCATGAAGTCGAGGTCTGAACCCGGCGGCCCGCCGACCGGCGGCCAGGAATCTGTGCGCGACAGGGCTGGAGTCGCCTTTGGGTAGGGCGAAGAGCCGCTGAACGGCACTGGCATGCGCAGCCCGTAGCTCTGGAGGTGGTCCCACCACCGCCGCGACAGGAACGGCTTCAGGTCCTCCAGGCTGCGCAGCGAATGATGCACGTCGCAGTCAACGCGCCGGAGCCTGTCTTCGATTGGCAGTGGGCCGGACTCGAGCACGCGGACGTCGTCAGGGGTCATGCCGTCACCTGTTGCAGGGAGGGGTAGGTCGCGAGCGGGTTGTCGAGCATCACGCGACGGCGGCGCGCGGGGGAGAACCCAGCCGGGAACGGATCGTCGCCATCGAATTGCCAGTGTGGCCAGTCGGTCGAGAAGAGCAGCATGTCCTCGCTGCCGATCTGGTCCAGCACCCGCTCCATGCCCGCAGCATCGGGCGGGGCATCGCCGGGCTGCAGGGTGAAGCGGACGCGCTCGCGGATCAGCTCGGCTGGCGGTCGGTCAACCCAGGGCACCTCGGCGCGCACGCCGCGCCAAGTCCTGTTGGCGCGCCACAGGAAGTTGGGCAACCAGGTGAACCCGGCCTCGATCATGATGAAGCGGAGCGTGGGGAACTTCGTGAAGACGCCTTCATGCACCAGACTGAGCAGTTGCCCCTGAAAGGCCTGGGCACGAACCGCAACGTCCTCCAGATGGTAGGACGGCCAGCCGTTCCCGGTGCTGGCGTGCCGATAGGTGCTTCCGGCGTGGACCCCGACCGGCAGCTTGCAGCGCTCGGCGGCCTCGTAGATCGGCCAGAACGCCGGCTGCCCCAACGGCGCGTCGCCGGAAGCGAGCAGCATCACCTGCACGAAGCGCCCGTCTGCGGCCCGGCGCTCGATCTCGGCCACGGCTCCGGCTGGGTCCTGCGGCGCCACAGTGATCGAGCCGCGCAGCCGTGGTTCTCGGTCAAGCCATTCGGCGGCCAACCAGTCGTTGGTGGCCCGGGCAAGCACGGTTGCGAAATGTCGGTTGAACAGAGCCGGTGCGCCGTAAAGCACATTGCAGATCGCGAGGCAGCTGCCGAACCCGTCCAAAGCGTTGCGGCGCAACCCCTCCAGGTGCGTCCCGGGCTTCTGCCCGGCGATGCGCCAGTCGGCCCGGACGGCATCCGGAGCGTGGGTTGGATAGCTGGACAGATCGAGCCCGTCGATGCCGCGCACTGCGACCTGTTCACGCCAGTACGGCTCCATAAAGGGCGTCAGCGCCGCCATGCTCGGCACGCTCGGGTGAATGTCGCAATCGATAGCGCCGCTTTGCATCGGCTTTCCTCCGCGCTTTACGGTAGGCGCATCCCCTGACAGCGTCCACTGGCCATGGTCATAGTGTTGGGGGGTGGTCCCAGCCTGACTTGGCCATGCACACGGTGGAACACACCGCGTTGACTGTTGTCCGGGAAGTTTCGAGCAGTTTCTGCCGACACCTGCCGAACTGCTTTTCTGCTTTCGGGCAGGAAGCTGCTGTTCGTTGAGCTTGCCCGTCGCCAGCGGCCGATGATGGCCATAAAAGGGGTCTTCACTAGGTTCCAAAGCACGGCGCGGTCTCTGCCCTGAGCGGATGCCCTCTTGCCGCATTGCGGGATGCTGCCGAGAGTGTCGACAGGGCCATCCGGCATCGGAGGCCCGCCCGGGCCCTCGGCAGCCGGTCGGAATGGTGGGAGTAGGCATGGACATCAAGCTGGACGGCCGCGCAGCCGTGGTCACTGGTGGCAGCAAAGGCCTTGGTCTGGCGATCGCGAGCCGCATGGCGGCCAGCGGCGCGGATGTCGCGCTGTTGGCGCGCCGACCGGACGTTCTCGAAGCGGCCCGGGAAGTGGTCGGCACATCGGCGCGCGGCCGCGTCCTGGCCGTGACTTGCGACGTCTCCAGTGCCAGGGAGATCGCGCGGGCCTACGGTGAGGTCATGGCCGGGCTGGGCCGGGTGGACATCCTGGTGAACAACGCCGGCACCTCGCAGACGGGTGCCTTCACGACCATCACCGACGAGGTGTGGCAGGCCGACCTCGACCTCAAGCTGTTCGCGGCCATCCGCCTGGCGCGGCTGGTCTGGCCGCAGATGGCGGAACGGCGCTGGGGTCGGATCATCAACGTGCTGAACATCGGCGCGAAGGCGCCGAAGGCCGGTGGGGCCCCCACCGCAGTGTCGCGGGCGGCGGGCATGGCCCTCACCAAGATGCTGGCCGGAGAGGGTGCTGCCCGCAATATCCTGGTCAATTCGCTGCATGTCGGCTTGATCGAGAGCGACCAGTGGGTCCGCCGACATGCCCAGCAGCAGACCAACCAGCGGTATGACGATTTCCTCGCCGACATGGGCAAGGGGATCCCTATGGGCTGGGTCGGCACTGCCGAGGAGTTCGCCAACGTCGCCTGCTTCCTGGCTTCGGACG
>CALMVT010000463.1 GCA_937873175.1 uncultured Acetobacteraceae bacterium
TGCTTACCTGGCCACCCTCGAGGAGCAGGCGAGCCAGCTAACCTTGCCAACCTAGTTTTTTTGTGCCTCGATCGCATCAGCAATGCCGGGCCGCCAGCGGCCTGTATGAGCTTTTGGTTCGGATCGTCGCCATAGCCCTACCTGGACTGCATGCTGGAGTTTGGACGTCCGAACTTTGTCCGAGCTGCCTGAACGCGGCCAAGGGTCGGCCTCATCGCGTCCGCGCTGTTGGCCTGTGGGACAGCGGATCTTGTCATCGCAAGTTCACTGTAGCGCTGTGGCGGCCTGGTCCAATGTCGCTCCCGGGATGAGAACGGTGCCTGTGCCCGTGCGCCCAGTCCGGCTCCGGGTGCATGATTTGGTGATCACGGTCCCTTTCTCTTTCCATCGCAGCCGAGATCCGAAGAAAGGCGTCGCCGTCCACCCCCGGCCGGCGCGCCCGTGACTGGCCTGCCCGGCACGGTGCCCGACGAGGCGTGGGATGTCATCTTCGACTTCTACGACCCCGGCGACGAGAAGCGCCGCGAGTCGCTACTCGCCCTCGGCAACGGCGTGCTGCTCGTCCGCGCTGCCGCGGCCTGCGCGGTCGCCGACGAACACCGCTATCCCGGCACCTACTGCGCCGGGCTCTACGACCGGCGCCAAGAAACGGTGGACGGCCAAAGCATCGTCCACGACGAGATCGCCAACCTGCCGAACTGGCTGCCGCTGATGTTCCGCGCGGACGGCGAGGCAGCGTGGACCTGCATCGCTACGGCCGAAATCCTGCGCTACCGACACGCACTGGACACGCGCCGCGGCCTGACCTGCCGCGAGGCGCTGCTCCGCGACGGGCAGGGCCGCCGCACCTTCCTGCGCGAGCGGCGTCTGGTCAGCATGGTGCAGCCGCGGCTCGCAGCGCTCTGCCTGGAGCTGACGCCGGAGGGGTGGGAGGGCACGATCGAGCTGCGCTCCGCCCTGGACGGCAGCGTGGCCAACGGCAACTGGCCCCAGGAAGCCCCGGGCCGACGCCGCGTGCTCGGCGACATCGACGGCGAGCACGCGGGCGGCGCGCTGCTGCTGCGGACGCATCTGGCGCGGTCCCGCGTCGCCGTCGCCGTGGCCGCGCGGACGGTCGTCTCCGGCGCCGACACCGTGGCGCGCGAGGTGGAGTGCCGAAGCAACGGGATCGCGCAGCGCATCGTTTGCCGTGCCGGCGCCGGGCAGACACTGCGCGTGGAGAAGGCCGCGTTCGTCCGCACCGGCCGCGATGCGGCCGTATTTGACCCAGGCGACGCGGCGCTGGCCGCCGCATGCAGCGCAGCGCCGTTCGAGGTGCTTCGGGCCGAGCACGAAACGGCGTGGGCGCGCCTATGGGAGCGCTGCCGCTTGGATGCGGGGCCGGACGCGCTCGGGAGCGCGCTCCGGCTGCATGCGTTCCATCTTCTGCAAACGGCGTCGCCGCATACGGCGGATCTGGATGCAGGGCTGCCTGCGCGCGGATGGCAGGAGGCGTATTTCGGCCAGGTGTTCTGGGATAGCACATTCTCCTTTTCCTTCCTTGCCATGCGGCTGCCGGGTTTGGCGCGTGCCACGCTGCTTTACCGCTACCGGCGGCTTGGCGCGGCACGGACAGCGGCCGAGCAGGCTGGGCGGCGCGGCGCCATGTTCCCGTGGCGCAGTGCCACCACGGGGCGGGAGGAAACGCCGCTTCTACAGCCCAACCCGCTCGACGGACGGTGGACGCGCGACGACACGCGGCTGCAGCGGCACGTCAGCCTGACGGTTGCCCGCGATGTCAGCTGCTACGTGCTCGTAACGGGAGATACCGAGTTCCTGGCGGCATATGGCGCGGAGTTGCTGATCGAGATCGCGCGATTCTGGGCCAGCGCGGCCCATCCCTGCTCGGTTTCGGGCATGACCTCGGGACGTTACGACATTGCGGGCGTGGTCGGCCCGGACGAGTTCCACACGCGGATGCCAGGAGCCGAGACGCCAGGTATCGAGACGAACGCCTACACGAACGTCATGGCGGCCTGGACCCTGGCGCGGGTGCCGGAGCTGCTCGACCTGCTGCCACGGCGGCGACGCGAGGGGCTTTGCCGCGCCCTGCGCCTGGGCACGGACGAGATCGCGCATTGGGACTTGCTCAGCCGCCGGCTCCTTGTGCGGTTCCACGATGACGGGGTCATCAGTCAGTTCCATGGCTACGACGCCCTGCCGCCGCTTGACCTCGACGAATACAAGCGCAAGCACGTGACCGGGCGCGTCGATCTGGCCCTGGAGGCAGAGGGCAAAAGCGCCAACGATTACCAGATCTCGAAGCAGGCGGATGTCCTGGTGCTGCCCTACATGCTGCCGGGCATGCAGCTCGCGGATACGCTGGCGCGCCTGGGCTACGCCCTGTCGGACGGCCAGCTTCTGCGCACGGCACGCTACTATCTCGCGCGCACGTCGAACGACTCCAGCCTGTCCCGCATTGTCTGTGCCGGCGCCCTCGCGCGGCTCGATCCGGCGGCCTCGTGGAAGCTTTACCAAGACGCCCTGCGTCTTGACTTCGACCCGGCGCAGAAAGGCGCCGCAGAGGGCATCCACCTCGGGGCCATGGCCGCCACCCTCGACGTGATGCAGCGGCACTATCTCGGCCTTGACGTGGATGGAGACGGGCTGGCCCTGTCGCCGGCGTTGCCGCCAGGCCTGGGCCCGGTGAGCACGAACATCTACTACCGCGGCGGCGCCTTCGAATTGGCATGGGACGGGACCGCATTGCGACTCTCTTCCGACGCGGCGAACCTGGGCGAGGTGGCGGTAGCGTGCAATAGCGGCAAGCAGTTGCTTCGAGCCGGAGCATCCTTGGAGGTCGCGGTCGGCGGATGATCACCAACGAGCCCGTAGAATTCCGGTCTGCCTCTCTTCCTACGCTGCGAGCGGGCATCTTCGACGTCGACGGCGTCCTGCTCGCGTCCCCGCACGAACGCGCTTGGCGCGAGGCGCTTGAAGGCTTCGCCGAGCCGGAGCGCCTCACCACCGTGCTTTATCAAACCCAGGTCGCCGGGAAGCCGCGGCTCAGCGGCGCGCGCGCAGCCCTGGAAGCGTTGGGCGTGCCGGATGCCGAGCGGCAGGCGCCCGCATATGCGGAACGCAAGCAGAAGCGGATCGAAGCGCTGATCGCGGCTGGGAGCTTCGAGGCCTTCGCCGACGCGCTCCGCTTCGTGCGGGCGGTCGGCGCATTGGGCCTGCCCATGGCGGCCGCGTCGTCGTCGAAGAACGCCAACCAAATGATGCAGCCGACCCGCCTTCCGTCCGGCCGGAGCCTGCTGGACGCCTTCGGCGCCAACGTTTGCGGCCGCGACCTGCGCCGGGGCAAGCCCGACCCCGAGATCTTCGTGCTCGCCGCAACGGAGCTGGGCGTCGCGCCAGAGCACTGCTTCGTCGTCGAGGACGCGCCCGCCGGCATCCAGGCGGCCCGTGCCGGCGGCATGGCGGCGCTCGGCGTCGCCCGGCTTGGCGACGCGGCCCTGCTGCACGCGGCCGGGGCGGACCTCGTGGTGACGAGCTTGGACGAGGTTGACGTGGACAAGCTGTCCTGCGGACGGCTCGTCCGGCAAGGCCGATGATCTTCCATGCCTTGGGATCGCACCCTCAAGCAAGTCGCTTGACCTCGCGTCTTGGCCACTTCCCGGGACCTTGTCGCATGGCTCCGTCTGGCGGCATCTGGAGCCGAGCTGACGTGGAAGGCTTGTCCCTTTCCTGTCCCGGACAACCACCTGCTTTCAGCCTCAACCAGGGCGGCGTGCCTGGACTGCTCCGGTAAGCGATCCCATGGTCCAGAAGCAGTGAAACAGGGCCTGTCAGGATGCTCCAGCTTCAGCTTCCTCAAGGGCCACGTCGAGA
>CALMVT010000464.1 GCA_937873175.1 uncultured Acetobacteraceae bacterium
AAACAGGGCCTGTCAGGATGCTCCAGCTTCAGCTTCCTCAAGGGCCACGTCGAGATGCACCGGGTTGTGAAGCGTGTTGGCCACGGGCGACCAGAGCGTCGCGTGCCTGACAAGCGCTTCCAGGCTGGCGCGCGGCGCTTCGGCCTCGATGCGCACCGACACCCGGATCGTCTCGAAGCCGATCGTCTTGGGCGTGAGGTCGCCGGCTCCCCAAACAGCGGTCGAGTTCAGATCCGCCGCGAGTTCAAGTTCCAGCGACTGCAACGGGATGCCTTGGGCCACGGCGTTGGCGTGGATGCCGACGGCGAGGCAGGAGCCAAAGGCGGCAAGAAGCGCCTCCGAGGCGTTCGGCGCGATCGACTCCCCGGACAAGCCTTCCGGCTCGTCCTCCATCACCGGCTGCGGCGGCAGGCTGCGAATGTAGTTGATCTGATTGAACCGGCCACGGGCGACGGTGCGGCACCGCATGGTGCGGGTCGCAGACGGGTCGGCCACTCTCCTGGCGATCACGCCATCGAGCTCGCGCTTGTCCATTGAGATCCGTATTGGATGTGGTGTTTTCGCCATTGGCTGTCTTTCAAGCTCCCGTCGGACATCATCGTCGAAATAGCCACCGCTCGGGCAGAAACTGCCTTACGTGGATCGGGCGTGTGTATGAGCGGCCGGCGCTGCGCCGGAGAGTTCGACCTGTCGCTCTTCAACCTACACATCCCGACCGGGCAAGTGGCGGGCCAAAGGCGGCTAACGGGAATGCAAAAAAGGGCAGGAGGCCGGTTGTGCTGGATTGGGACGACCTCCGGTTCTTTCTAGCGCTGGCCCGGCATGGCAGCCTGTCCGCGGCCGCCAGGGACCTCCGCGTCGCCCAGTCCACCATGGGGCGCCGGCTTGCGTCCCTGGAGGCAAGCCTGGGCGTGCGGCTGCTCAACCGGACGCCGGACGGGTATGTCGCGACTCAGGCCGGGGAAGGCGTACGCGCCCGGGCCGAGCGCCTGGAACAGGAGGCCATGGCGCTGGAGCGCGACGTGGGCGGCCGGGATACGCGCATGGCGGGGCTGGTCAGGGTGACCTGCGCCGAGACCGTCGCCACGCACATTCTGGCGCCCTGCTTCGCCTCGCTCCACGTGCAGCAGCCTGACCTCATGATCGAACTGATCCCCAACCCGCGGGAACTCAGCCTGTCCATGCGCGAGGCGGACATCTCGCTCCGTTTGAAGCGCCCCGACCAACATGACCTAGTCGTCCGCCGGGTGGGCTCATTGGGGTTCGGCCTTTTCGCCAGCCCCGGCTACCTGGAGCGCCACGGCGAGCTGGATTTCACGGGCGGTTGCCCCGGTCACTACCTCGTCACCCAATTGGAGGACATCCAGGACGCGACGCAGACCGCCTGGCTGGCCGACTTGGCGCCGCGTGCGCGCGTCGCCATGCAGACCAGCAGCCATGAGGCGGCGGTCTCCGCCGCCATTCATGGCGGCGGCCTTGCCTGCCTCGCGCGGTTCCGCGCTGACAAGGAGAGCGGCCTGGTCCGCCTGGACGTGCCGTCCCGCATCCCGAGCGCGGACATGTTCCTGGTGGTGCACCGGGACACCCGGCAGACACCCCGCATCCGGGTCGCGCTCACGCACATCACCGAGTGGGTGCGCCGCCGGGCGGGCGAGCTGCTTCCTGTCGGAACGGGGAAGATCGCTTCCGCCGATGGCGGGCCGGAGCACTGAGCGTCCCTGCCGCCCTCGTCGCCGGACCGCGTGCAGATTCGCATAGTCGATGACCGGACTCGGTCCCCGTCTGCGTCGTTTCTTGCCCTTACATTAGCCGCAGTTCGACGTGGTTGACGGCTGCATCAAGGCCTGGGGCTCGTTCGTGGGCACGTGGCAGGACATGGCGGAGGCGGTGGCCTTCGCTGCCAGCGGCCGCGTCAAGGCGGACATCGGGCTGCAGCCGCTCCCCGCGGCGAACGGCATTCTGGACCGGCTTGGCCGGGGCGACGCTGCTTCACGTGTCGTGCTGGACTTCGCGACAGCCTGACCTTGCTGCCCGGCGCCTACCATCATGGGAGAAAGCAGATGACGTATTCGAGCCTCATGGTCCATCTGGACCTCGGCGTGTCCAACGAGACGCTGCTCCAGCTCACCGCCGACATGGCCGAGCGGTTCGGCGCGGGGGTGATCGGCGTCGCGGCCTGTCAGCCGATGCAAGTGCAGACCATGTACGGCAATGGCTACACGTCGACGGACCTGATCGAACAAGATCGCGCCGTCATCGAAAGTCAGGCCGCAGAGGCGGAAGACCGGTTCCGGACCGTCATGCGCAAGCGCGCGCCCAGGCTGCAATGGCGCTCAACCATCAGCTACATGCAGCTGGCGAACTGGGTTGCGGATCAGGCCCGCGGCGCCGACCTGCTGCTCATGGCATCCAGACCGGACGAGTCGCGGTTCGAATCCATGAGGCGCCCGGACATCGGCGACCTCGTGATGCGCATCGGCCGCCCTTTGGTCGTGGTTCCGCCATCCATCGTGGCACTCGACCTGAAGCAGGTCGTCATCGGCTGGAAGGACACGCGGGAAACCCGCCGGGCCGTCCTGGACGCCTTGCCGCTTCTGCGGAACGCAGGGCAAGTGACAGTCCTGGCGATTGTGGAGGATGCCGAGGAGATGGCCTCGACCCGGCTGCACCTTGCTGAAGTCGTGGCTTGGCTCGAAGGGCACGGCGTCGCTTCGGAGGCAACCGCGGAGCCGCTATCCGGCAGTGCCGCCGCCCAGCTTGAGGCGGCTGCCGCGGCGAAGGACGCCGGGCTGCTGGTGATCGGCGCCTACGGGCACACTCGCCTGCGTGAATGGGTGCTGGGCGGCATCACGCGCGACGCCTTGCGGCACTCGGCGCGCTGTTCGTTCATGTCGCACTGACGCTGGCCCTGACGGACGCGAAACGTCAGGACATGGGTTCCGTATCCGCATAGTGGCTAG
>CALMVT010000465.1 GCA_937873175.1 uncultured Acetobacteraceae bacterium
GGTCAAGCTCGGACACGGCATGGTGCTGATCGCACTCACCGCGCTCGGCGCCGCCGGCCTGCTGGCCTCCGCGACCGCCAGCACCGCCATGGTTGCCTGGAACCTGCTGACCCTCAACGTGAGCGGGGCCGCCGCGACCTTCAGCGGACACCTCGTGATGAACTTCCTCGGCACGCCCATCTTCTACGGCCTCATGGCCCTGCTCATCCCGGGGCTGGTCATCGCCTTCGTGCTGCCGATGATCCCCATGCTGATGTGGACCATGGGCATCCTCGGCTGGCTCATCCTGTATTGCGAGGCCATGGTCAGCGTGCCCTTGTGGGCCTTCGCGCACATGGCGTTCCAGGGCGACGGCCTGCACGGGCGCGGCCTGCGCGGCTACGGCATCCTGTTCAACCTGCTGCTGCGGCCGACGCTGATGCTGTTCGGCCTGTTCCTCAGCTATTTCTGCTTTGCCGCCATCTCGCGGCTGATCTTCATGACCTTCTCGATCGCCGCCGGCTTCGCGCTGTCCGCGGGGTACTTGGTTTCCAACCTGCTCGGCGTGATCGTCATGCTGGCCATGTTCGTGCTCCTGCACACGGTCGCGCTGGTCGCCTGCTTCAGGATGATTGCGCTGTTCCCCCAGCATGTCCCAACATGGCTCGGCTTGGAGGCGGCCGACCGGCTCGACACGCACTCGCTGGCGCAGGATGCCGGGCTGATCGGGCTCGGGGCCACCTTGCGGGAGATCCGCGCCGGCGCCGGCAGCAGCGTGCCCGGGCTGGCAAACGGCAAGGCGGCCCAGCGTGCGCTGGCCGGGCCGGCGGAGGAGGCGGAGGAATCGCAGCCGTCCGGCGGAGGGATGGACCGCACGGTGGCCATCGCGACCGAGTCGGCGCCACCGGCAAGGAGAGAAGGTTAGGAGGAACCAGTGTCGATATTCGGGTCAGACTACCAGAGGGGCTGGAACGCTGCACAGGGACAGCAGCTCTCGGAACAGATCTCTGCTAACCTGAGTGCCAGCCTGAACAGGCGTCGGGAGCAGGACCGGGCTCAGCAACATCGTGCGGCACAGCAAGGCTTGATGCAGGCCATACAGATGGAGAACTTGCGGCTTCAGCAGGAGAACGCACGCTTGCAGCAAGAGAACGCACGCTTGCGCCAGGACAACGCCGAGTATGAGAGGTTCAGCAACTGGGCCATGAACACGATCGATGAACGGAACGTTTCCGTCGCCGATCTGCAAAGCGATCTAAACAAGTGGATGAGTCTGGCGCTGCGGTAGGCCGCATTTGCCCACGTCCCAGCGCGCAGCCGCTTCTCCCGGTGTGCCACTCCGGCCTGAAATCGGCCAGGGCCACCGGGAGTGATGCGACACGACAAGGAAGGATAGCGAACAAAGCAGGTCAGAACAGGATTGAGAAGTTGCCTTGGAACCTGCAAGCTGGCCGTTACGGCTTTGGAAAGGCCGTGATTGTAATTTCAAACCACAGGAGGCGCTAACGACCACCCCCTAGAAACGACAAACCCGCCGGGAAAGGCGGGCGTGACGCTCAGCAAGGGCTGAAGAAACTAAGGACCTCGACAATCCCTAGTTTCTTCGGAGCCCGTTCAAAAAGCAAGCCCTTTCTTGCTACGGGCGAGCTTTGCCTGACGCCTGGCCTCCGAGGCGCAAACTCTCCGAGTTTCGCCGCTCCCGACGGGTTGCCCCCAAAGCAACCACAGGAGAAGGCTATGCGCGCCAAGCGCAAGAACACGTACGGGGTGCCCGCGCGCACCCTGACGGACGCCCATCACGGCCGCACCACGCAGCACGTGCAAAATCAGAATGCTCCCCCGCAACCGCAGGCGGCCCTGCCATGAGCGCCGCGGACGACGACCTCCAGGACCTGCGCGACGCGCTGCAGGCCGACGTCGCCGACGTCGCCGAGGCGCTGCTCGGCTCGCCCAACAAGGGCGCCAGCACCCGGCGCACGCTGCGCTGGGGCAGCAAGGGCAGCCTCGCCGTCGAGGTGTCCGGCCCGCGCAAGGGGCTGTGGTTCAGCCACGAAAGCGACGAGGGCGGCGACCTCCTCGACCTGATCCGCCACGCGCACGGCTGCGGCTTCCCCGCCGCGGTCGAGTGGGCGCGCGGCTGGACCGGCGAGCCGGCGCAAACGCGGGACACTTCGCCGACCCACGCCGTCAAAGCACGGCCCCGTCCCGCCCCGGACAAGGCGGCGGACGCCGAGGCCGAGGCCGAACATGCCCGCAGGATCGCAACGGCGCAGCGTATCGCTGCCGGCGCCGTCCCGCTGGCCGGCACCCTGGGCGCCTACTACCTCAAGCAGGTGCGCGGCATCCCCGAGCCCGCCGGCGGCTGGCCGCCCTCCATCCTGTGGCACCCGCAATACCGCGCCGTGCTGGCGGTCGGCACCGCGGCAGACGGCACCGTGCAGGCCGTGCAGCGCATCCACTTGGCCGAGGACGGCCAGAAGGTCGGGCCAGAGGAGATGCGGCGGCGCGACCTGCGCGCGGTCAAGATGACCAACGGCGTCCTCGACGGCGCCGCCATGCGCCTGCCAGGCACCCTGCCGGCGCTGGCCGCCGAAGGTCCGGAAACCGGCCTGGCCGCCCATGCCGTGTCCGGCCACGCCGTGCTGGTCGCGCTGGGCGCGCTGGGCAAGCTCGACCTGGCCGGCTTCACCGTGCTGCTGACGGAGGACTACCCCCGCCACAGCCCCGCCGCCAAGGCGCTCGCCAAGGCCCGGAAAGCCTGGCGCCGCCGCGGCGTGGAGGCGGTGGACTGCACCCCCTGGCACGTCCGCCGCTACGACAGCTCCGACCTCGCCGACGTGATCCTCGAAGCCGGCCCGGACGCCGTGCGCGACAGGATCAAGCGGGTGCTCGACGCCGGGACCTCGGCCGTCCGCCGCGTGCCCCTCGCCGTCGGACGGTTCCGGGTGTCCAAGGCCGTGCAGGAGTTCACCGGGCGCGCAGCGGCGTCGCCGGACCCGTTCGTCCACGCCCTGCGCTGCGACACCGGCGTCGGCAAGAGCCACCAGGCCCGCCGCTGGACCGCCGACCTGGTGCGCAGCCTGCGCGTGAACGGCGACGGCCGCACCGCCGGCATCGCCGTGCCGCGGCACGACCTCGCCGACGGATACGCCGCAGCGCTGCGCCGCACCGCGCCCGACCTCCAGGTCGCAGTCTGGCGCGGCCGCGAGCAGCCGGACCCGGACCAACCGGGCACGCCCATGTGCGGGGACATGGAGGTGGTGAAGGACGCGCAGGCGGCCTACCTCGACGTGGACGCCTATGCCTGCGGCCCGTGCAGCCTGGCGGCCGAGTGCGCCTACCAGCGCCAGAAGCGGCGATGCGCCGACATATGGATCTTTCCGCACGCCATGCTCGGCCACGCGCCGCCCAAGACGCTGGGCACCTTGGGCGCCCTGGTGGTGGACGAGAACCCGGTCAACGCCTTCCTGGTCGGCGACGACCCGGCGCATCCCATGCACCTGACCCTCGATGCCTTGGACGGCCCGGCGCGGATCAAAGGCGACCCGCTGGCGACGGACCGGCTGCGCGACCTGCGGCGGCAGGCAATCGGGCTGCTCCGCAAGGTGGCGGACGGCCCGGTCGGACGCACCCCCTTCCTCGCCGCGGGCCTGACGCCGGAAGCCGCCAGGGAAGCCAGGGCGCTGGAATGGCGCACCAAGGTCGAGCCCAAGCTCTCGCCCGGCATGTCTCGCGACGACCGCCGCGAGGCCATGCGCGGCGCCCTGGCCAACCGCGACCTCGGCCGCCGCGCCATGTGGTGGTCCGCGCTTACGGCGTTGCTGGCCGACGACGGGCCGGACGCTTCCGGCAGGGCCGCGCTGGGCGTGGCGCACGGCGAGGCCGGGCCGCAGTGCGTGCTCGACCTACGACAGCGCCTGCCTTTGGCGAAGGGCTGGCAGGTGCCGACCCTGGTCATGGACGCCACGATGGAGCCGGAGCTGCTGCGCCACATCTGGCCAAACCTGGAGCTGGTGGCGGACGTCGCCGTGGAGACCCCGCACGTGCGGGTGCGCCAGGTGACCGACCGTACTTTCTCGCTGTCCATGCTCGACCCGGACGGCGCGACGGACCCCAAGGAGGCCAGGCGCCGCGCCAACCGGCTGCGGGACTTGCACGCCACCGTCGCCCGGGAAGCCCGCGCCTTTGCGCCGGGCCGGCTGCTCGTGGTGGCGCAGAAGCGGGTCCGCACCCTGCTGGAGGCCATGGGCGGCCTGCCGCCCACGGTGGCCTGGGCGCACCACGGCGCGGTGGCGGGCCTCGACGGCTGGGGCGACGTGCGCGCGGTGGTGGTGGTCGGGCGCACCATGCCCAGCCCCGGCAGCATGGAGCGGCAGGCGGAGGCACTGACCGGCGGCGCCGTCTTGCCGCTGCCGGGCTGGTATCCCCGTGTGGACGCCGCCCGCGAGATGGCGGACGGTTCCCTGCGAGCAGCGGAAGCGGACCGGCACCCGCACCCGCACCCGGTCGCCGAGGCGCTGCGCCAGCAGGCTTGCGAGCACGGCCTGGTGCAGGTGGTCGGCCGCGGGCGCGGCGTGAACCGCGGGCTGGACACCCCGCTCGACGTGCTGCTGCTGGTCGATGTCCCCGTCGGCCTGCCGGTGCAGGACACCTTGGCCGCGGCGGACCTGACGCCCAGCCCGGCCGACCTGATGCTGTCGCTCGGCGGCATCGCCTATGCCGACCCGGGTGCGGCGCACCAGGCCTACGGCAAGGCCATGGGCAGCCGGAACACCATCGGCCTCAGGATGCGGGAGGCGGAAAGGTCGGCACGATCTCCCTATGATGACTCCTCCTTGGGGGATCGTGCCCACCTCGCCCACGTCCGCTTTCAGCGGGCCGGAGCTGGCCACCGGGCGGCCGAGGCTTGGGTGGACCTGTCCGTGGTGGCGGACCCGCGTGCCGAGATTGAGCGGCGCCAGGGGCCACTGGCGCGCTTCGAGCTGGACGGACCCGAGGCGGCGGCCGCGGAAGCGGCGACCGGGGCGGCGCTTGCCGGCCCCAGGGCCGCCGGAGGGGTGTTCTACCCGTTGGAACGGGAAGGCATGGACGTCGCGACCGCGATCCTGCCCACGGGGAGGGCGTCGCACGGGTCCGGCGCGGCGTGGGGAGCCGGGCCGTGATCCGGTAAGGGCCGGCGGCCTCAGCCCACACAGCCCGCGCCGCGCCGGGCTGGCTGCACGCGGAAGGCACCGTTGGTTCAGGAGGCCGGCCAGGGCGGTTGGCTGAGCAGGTCGCACTCGCGCCCGCGCTGGGTAGGATGCCCTGCCCGCCAAGGAGCCTGAGCATGCCTTTTCCCGTTCGCCCCCTTCCCTGCACGGTCCTGCTGCTGGCACTGCTCGCGTTGGCGGGCTGCGACAACGGCAATCTCAAGACGGCCAGCGCCGGCAGCGCTCCGCCGGCGCCTCTGGTGCGTGCGCCTTTGTTCGATCCCTATGCCGCGCCGGGGCAGGCGCCGACGACGTGGACGCCGCCGGTGTTCGACCGCGAGGGCACGGTGGTCCGCACGCGCGACCCGTCGGTGGAATGGGATTTCGAGGACTACCAGCACGCCCCCTGGCTGACGGGGCGGTCGCGATCCGCACCTGCCGGCACCTTTTGAGGTCCCGCCCGTGCGGGATCTGGTCTTCGTCGGCTACAGCATCGCTTGGGTCGTCCTGGCATGGTCGGTCAAGCGCGTGCCGTTCTGGCAGCCGCGCGTCGTGCAGTTCGGCGATGCCGCCTTCATCTCGGACCAGCGACCGGCGGGGTGCATGATGCTGCTGTTCCTGCTGATGGGTGCCGCGATCGGCATGGCCCTGCCGATGGCGATCTCCGACGTCCTGCCGCGTGATCCCACCCAATTTCATCGGGGAGGCACAAGCGACCTCGACGGGTTCGGCAGGCTCGCGATGCTCGTGGGCGGCCTATGCGGTGCCTATGTCGGCCTTCGGAGCAGCTGGCTCTGAGCCGTCCTGCTTGTCGTGGGAGGCGCCCTATACGTCGCCTCCGCGACCTTGGGATGGGTGTTCCGCGGCTTCTGACCATCGCCGGCGAAAGTCTTCAGCTCGGCTCGGTGTCAGGAGGGCATCCACCCGTCGTCGGTGGCGAGGAACTCGCGCAAGGTGCCCATCCTTCCGGTTCGGATCTGCCAGTTGGTCTGCGCCTCCAGCACCGCCCTGGCCAGGAACAGCAGGCACATGCCCAGCCCGGACAGCAGGAGCAGCAGCCCTGCCAAGCCCGCTGGCGTGCTGAAAACGCTCCATACCCAAACTGCTAGAAAGAGGAAGCCGAAGGCGAGGTTGAGCCGTGTCCCCCGAGCCGTCTCCATGCGGCGGCGTTGAAGCAGGACGGCAAGCTCCCCGGCCTGCACGCCGCCGAGTTGCGCGTAGTGCTCCATGGCGATGCGCCCCGTGTCCAGCGCCTCCGCAGCCTGGAGCCGCAGCGCCTCCGCCGATGCTGGGAGGTCGAAGCGGCGGTCGGCGTCCAGCACCAGGGCTGGCCCGCTGCCGTCCCCACGGCTGCGCAGCACGCCGTGGAGGCACCGGATCGTCTCGGCCTGGGTGCGTATCTCGGGAATGGCAAGCGGCTGCACGACGGAGCGCCCGGCCCAGACGAAGGGGCTGAGCAGGCCGCGACGGCGGCGGGGCGGCTGTTCGTTGCCGGGCATGGGTCAGCGGCTCGCCGAGGCGACCATCGCCTCCAGGTCGGCGGGCAACCCGTCCGCCCGGCCTTCGCTGCCGTCCGCCTTGCGCCAGATGAAGGTCGGCGTCCCCTTGAGCTCGATCCGGTCGGCCGCCCCCATGTTGGCCTGTAGGCTGGCGACGGTGCCGGGTTCGGCTGGCCCTGTCAGGCGGTTCTCCGCCCAGGCTGCCACCATCTGCTCGCGGGGGAGGCCGAGCATCGCCTCGGCCCGCGTCGTGCTGAGGCTCTGGTTCTCGTGGTCCAGCAACGACACGGGGATCACGGCAAGCTGCACCCGGCCGCTCGCGACATAGGGCTGCAGCTGCTGCATCGCGCGGCGCGAGAAGCTGCATTGGGGGTCGATGAACACCCACAGGCGGGGTGCGTCGTCGTTGCCGTAGGTGCCGTAGACGGTTGCTTGCACGGCCTGCAGCGGCGACGTCGCGGTGGCGCGCAAAGCCGCTGGTGCGGCGCCCGTAGGAGCGGCAGGCGAGGGGCGGGCTTCGCCGCCCAGCACGGCCGTGGGGATCGCGCCGGGAACCCGCGCAACCTGGTCGCGGGTCAGGTTCTTGCCCGCGGCGTCCTGGGCGATGCCGCGGACCGCCACCTGGCCGTCCGGGCTGAGGTAGAAGACCTGGAAGCTCTCCCCTGCGACGGCGAAGACGCTGCGTAGCCCGTGAACCTCGCCCAACTCGTAAAGTTGGGCACCCGACGCCCGAATGCGCTGGAGCGCCGGAACCTGATCGGCTTCCGCCGCCGAGACCGGCGTCAGGCCGATGCCTTCGTTCGATGCCGGGTAGCTCACGGTCGTGTTCGGCGTCGTCGCTGGCGGCGGCTCAGCAGCCACCGGCTGCACGGCGCAGAGCGGGGCAGCCACGGCGAGAAAGGGAATGAACGTCAGGGCTGAGCCAAGCAGCAGCTTGCGAGGGATCGCGTGCATGTTAGGTCCCGATCAGGATGGGGTGAGGACGGGTTGGTTCGCAGCCGAGCCCAAACGGTTGGCCATCACTCGCTGGAACTGGCCTACGGTCCAAGAGGACATACCATTGTTCTTCAGATTTTGTGCCGACACGATGCTGCTAAGTGGAGTATCCGGCTCAGAAGTAGCAATGTTGGACCCAGCCTGATTTCCAAAAACCCAGGCACCATAGGTTTGCAGAGTGTTCGCGGGTTGGCCAATTGCTTGAGAGACTGTCGTTGCATAGTCGTGCATCAAATACGCCGATGCGACAGCTTGCGCCTGCGGATTTGTGACGTCTGCCGCAGTATATCCAAGGCCGTGTTGTTGAGAGACCGACAGAAAGGTCGGCGTGGTGAACTGCCATGGACCTGTCGCGCTGCTCGACCCATTCGCCGTTGGTATGTTCTGGAACCCGCTTTCTGCTTGGCCGATTGCGGCAACAGCCTCGACGTTCACACCTTCCTGCTGAGCTGTGCTTGTTGCGATAAATCCATAGCTCGTCGCGTTCATCGCGTTGAGAGCGCTTGAGCCGCCAGGCTGATAGTTATCGGGGGGCATA
>CALMVT010000466.1 GCA_937873175.1 uncultured Acetobacteraceae bacterium
GTTACGGGATTTATGGCTACACGACCAGAGGTCAGGATCTGCACATGCTGGATCAGATGGTCTTTTGTGTGAGAAGGTTAATTTGCCCGCTAAGCGCCCGGATGTATCCGGGAACAGAACCTGAAGCACCGACCGTCACACATCGCGAAATCCTTGAGCATACGCCAACTTACTACCGGAACTGGTTTATGCCTCTCGACAACCTTGTTGCTATACAATCAGACTCTCCCCGGAGTAAGGCCGCCCTGAACCTGAACATGGCGTTTGCTCCTAGCGGCTACTCGCATGAGCCGATGTCAAGCCGCAGTGCCTCGCGCAGTCCGGTGATCGTACGTCGTATCCTTGAACCATTAGAAAGTGATGATCCACGTCGGGCACGGCAAGCGGTCGAAATCGCGGATTGGTTTCTGAAAAATGTTCAAGTGGGAAGGAACAGCGGCGTTGAAGAAGCCCTGAAACAAGCCATAGAAGCGGCAAAGGCAAGGCACGGTTTCTAGAGTCTTGTCAACGCAGTGGCGATGACCATGACACTGACGGCTCAAAAAGCCGTTGCCCATTGCGGAACAGCATAACGTTAGCGGCCGGGCACTCTACATAGGCGGCACTTCCCGGCACCATGCCCCCGCCCGGCGGCACCTTCGCCTTCAATTCCGCCCCGTCCACGCTCAGCGTCAGCAGATGCTGCCCGCCAATGGTGATGCAGTTCCCCGTGACCCGCCCCGCTACCCGCCCGGCACTCGCCTGCGAAAACACCCGCACATACTCGGGCCGAATCCCCGCCCGCAGCCCGGCCATCCCACCCTCCGGCACCGCAACCGCGCGAGCAATCCCCGCAAACCGCACCCGCCCCCCATCCTCGCCCACCGGATCAAGGAAGTTCATCCCCGGACTCCCCAGGAACCACCCCCCAAACTCGCTATCCGGCTGATCGTATAAGACCCGCGGCGCCGCGCATTGCGACAGCACGCCCGCCTGCATCAGCGCGATCTGGTCGGCCAGCGTCATCGCCTCCGTCTGGTCGTGCGTCACGTACACGACCGTTTGCCGTATCCGCCGGCGGAACTCCTTGAACGCGCGGATGAGTTGCAATTTCGCGTGCACCTCGACGTTGGTGGTCGGCTCGTCGAACAGCACCACGTCGCAGCGCCGGGCGATGGCGCGGCCCACCGCGACCTTCTGCCGCGCGCCCATGTCGAGGCCGCTGATCCGCTCATCCCGCTGCGCCGAAAGGTTCAGCACGTCCAGCACCTCGTCCACCCGGGCGCAGCGCTGGGCCGCCGACAGGCCGCGGTCGCGGGCGAGCGGCAGGCCGATGTTCTCGGCCACGGTCAGCGTCCGGTACATGACAGGGTATTGGAACACCATGGCGACGCCGCGCTGCCGGGCCGACAGGCCGGTCACGTCGCGCCCGCCGAAGCGGATGCGCCCGGCGGTCGGCACCTCCAGCCCGGCGATCATCCGCATCAACGTCGTCTTGCCGCAGCCGGACGGGCCGAGCAGGCACGTCACCGTGCCCTCCGCGAAGACCATGCTCACGTCATCCACGGCCGTGGCGGCGCCGAAGCGGCGGGTCAGGCCCTCAAGGCGGATGTCAGGCAAGCGCGGTTTCCGCCGCCTGCGCCTCGCCCACGCGCTGCCCGGTCGCCGGGCTAAACAGCGCCGCCGTGCCGGGCCGGAGGGCATAGGCGAAGCGGCTGCCGAGGTCGAGCGCCGCCGCCTGCGCCGCGGGGAGCAGCGTGACCATGCTTTGCCCCGCCACGGTGAAGTAGACGACGCCCTCCGCGCCCAAGTCCTCGATCAGCATCACCTCGCCCACGCCGTCCGCGTTCGCATCGGCCGCG
Source organism: uncultured Acetobacteraceae bacterium (assembly GCA_937873175.1). Lineage (GTDB taxonomy): Bacteria > Pseudomonadota > Alphaproteobacteria > Acetobacterales > Acetobacteraceae > CAHJXG01. The sequence continues at coordinate 1,842 of CALMVT010000466.1, forward strand.
GGTATCAGGTGCTCCGGCCGGATCGCCACCAGCACCGGCCCGGGCGCGACCGGCCCGGCGAGTGGGAAGCTTGCCGCCGCAGTCGTGCAGCGGCCGTCAGCGACGACGCCCGGCAGGACGTTGCAGCGGGGAAAGCCGATCAGCTCGGCGCTCCGCACATGCGCGGGCCGGAGATAAACCGACGCAGCCGGCCCCGCCTGGATCAGCCGCCCGGCGTCGAGCACGGCCAGGTCCTGCGCCATCGTCAGCGCTTCCAGGCTGTCGGACGTCGCATAGAGGAAGGTTGCATTCAGCGCCCGGCGCATCTCCTTGAGGTCGTCCATCAGCCGCTCCCGCAGCTTGAAGTCGAGGCCGACCAAGGGATCGTCGAGAATGAAGATGTCGGCGTTCTTCAGGATGCCGCGGGCGATGGCGGCGCGCTGCTTCTCGCCGCCGCTGAGCTGCGCCGGGCGCTTTGGCAGCAGCGCGCCGATGCGCAGAAGCTCCGCCGCTTCCGCCACGCGCCGGGCGATCTCGAGCCGGGCCACGCCTTGCAAGGCCAGCGGGTAGGCGATGTTGTCGAACACGCTGAGGTGCGGGAACAGCGCGAAGGACTGGGGCACGTAGCCCAGCGTCCGCTCCGCCGCCGGGGTCGCCGTGATGTCCCGCCCGTCGAACAGGATGCGCCCGGCGTCCGGCGCTTCCAGCCCGGCGAGCAGGCGGAACAGCACCGACTTGCCGCTGCGGGGCGGGCCGCACAGCACGGTGAAGCTGCCGGGCGCCACGTCCAGATACACCCGGTCGAGCGCCACGGCGCCGCGGTAGGCCTTGGTCAAGCCCTCGAACCGGATGCGGCTCATCGGCCCAGTTGCGCCAGCACCGGCACCAGGAGGATGCCAGCGCCGAACACCGCGGCGACGACGAGGAGGATCGCCGCCGTCAATGCCAAGGCCCGCACCGGCCCGGCGTCGGGCGGCAGGTTGCCCACCGCGATGTGCAGCAGCGTGCTGCCGATCACGGTCAGCAGCCCCGCCTGATACAGCCCGAACGCCGCCTGCTGCGCGATTAGAACAAAGCCCAGGGCCATGATGCAAATCAGCGCCAGCTCGGCGCGGGCAACCAGACGGGACATCAAACCTCGCCGCGCACGGTGCCGAAGGTCATGCCGACCAGCAGGTAGCGCTGGAACAGGTACACCACCAGCACCGGCGGCACGAGGTACACCGTGGTCAGCGCCGAGATGAACGTCCAATCGACGCCGCCGCTGCTGTAAAGCCCCGTGCTCAGCGCCACCGGTACGTTGGATGTCTGCAGTCCGCCGATGATGTAGTTGAACAGGAACTCGTTCCACACGAAGATGAAGTTGAAGATCAGCGCCGCGATCACGCCGGGCATGACCTGCGGCAGGATGGTGCGGGCGATGATGCGCAGCCAGGACGCGCCGTTAACCCGCCCGGTCTCGTCGAACCGCGGCGAAACGCCGTCGATGAAACCCTTCAGGATCCAGACCGAGAACGGGATCGAGAACATCGCGTAGAACAGGATCATGCCGGCATAGGTGTCCTTCCAGCCGAACCCCACGTACATCAGGTAAACCGGCAGGATCGCCGCCGACCCCGGCAGCATGCGGATCGACAGCAGCAGGAACATCAGGAAATCGGTGCCCGCTGGCTTGAACCGCGAGAAGGAGAAGGCGGCAAGAAAGGAGACCGCGACGGCGATCAGCACCGCTGAAACCGACAGGAACAGCGAGTTGAACAACTGGTGCAGGAAGCTGTCCCGGGTGAAAAGCTGGACGTAATTGTCGAGCGTCGGGCGGAACAGCAGCACGGGCGGCGTCGCCAGGATCTGGTCGGCGGTCTTGAACGAACTCAGGATGATCCAGGCGATCGGTGCGAAGAACAGGAGCGCCACGAGCCACAGCACGGCGTGGTAGGCGTGCTCCCGCCAGGAGGCCCGCATCAAGCGCCCGCCTTTTCGCGCCAATGCAGCACGAAGATGAAGGTGGCGGTGAAGGCGATGGAGATCAGCAGCAGGATCACCGCGAGCGCCGAGGACCAGCCCATGTTAAACGCCTCGAACGCCCGGCGGTACAGCGTGATGGCGACAAGCTGCGTCGTGGTGCCGGGTCCGCCAAAGGTCATGTTGTAGATCAGATCCATCGTCTTGAACGAGTCGATGGTGCGCAGTAGGATGCCGAGCATCAGGATATACTTGCCGTGGTGCAGCAGCACGAGCCGCATCCGCTGCATCCAGGAAAGCTGGTCGATCTCCGCCGCTTCCAGCTCCGCTTTCGGCACGGAGGCGAGGGCGGCCATGGTCATCAGCACCATGAACGGCGTCCACATCCAGACATCCACCACCAGCACTGCGGCAAAGGCCGTGCTGCTGTCGCCTAGGAAGTTCGCGCCGGACAGTCCCAAGCCCCGCAGGATCGCGTTCAGCACGCCGAAGGTCGGGTCGTAGATCAGCCGCCAGAACGTGCCGCTCGCCACCGGCGTCAGCACCATCGGCGCGAACAGCATGGTCAGCGCCACCCGGCGGCCCGGCAGGCGCCCGCTGTTCCAGAACAGCAGGCCCAAGGCCACGCCCAGCACGGTCTGGATGCCGACCCCGCTCACCACGAACAGCAGCGTGCGGCTCAGGTCGAGCCACACGCCGCTGTCGTTCAGGATGTTCTGGAAGTTCAGCAGCCCCGCGTAGATCGGCGCCCGGCCGGAGGTCAGCGAGAAGCGGTAGAAGCTTAAGCCCAGCAGCCAAAGCGTCGGAATGGTGTTCCAAACGATGAAGAACGCCAGCACCGGGATTAGCAGCAGCCCCGGCAGCACCGTGGGCCGCCCGAGGAACCGCGCGATCCCGCCCGCCAGGGCCGGCGCGGGCAGCCGCGGCGCGGTGGCCTCGCTCGGCAAGCCTAGAGCCGGATGCCGGCGCAGGCGCCGGACGGCTGCTTCGACGCGGTGCCGCTGTCGAACAGGATGTCCTGCTGCTTGCACGCGACGTAGGCCAGCGCGTGGGCCGGGTCGTTGATCTGGCCGGTGGCGTAGGCGGTGAACGCTTCCTGCTGCACAGCCAGCATCTCGCTGTACTTCGGGTCGTGCCAAAAGTCGGAGCTGCGCGGCAGCATGTACTTATAAGTGCGGTACCACGGCTGCAGTTCGTCGAAGCCCTCGGCGCTCAGCGTCGCCCTGTCACAGGGATTGCCGCCGCGCTTGGCGAATTCCATCTGAGTTTCCGGCAGGTACCACCACTTCATGAAGTCCAGCGCCACCCGGGCATGCGCGTCGTCGTTGAACGCATTCAGCACCCAGGGCTGGCCGCCGATGATGTAGTCCCGCTTCAAGGACCCGTCCGCCTGCTTGAAGCCCGGCGGCGGCACCACCAGCACCTTGCCCTGCATCGCCGGCGTGATCATCGCCTTGCCGACTGCGGCCCATTGCCAGGCGGAGAACACCTTACCCTGGGCGAACACATCGACGATCTCGGCGATGCCGTAGTTGATGGCGCCGGGCGGCTGGTATTTCAGCATCGCCTTGTACTGCTCCATCGCCTTGGCGTTGCTGGCGGTGTCGATCACGCCCTGGACTTGGCCGGTCTTCGGGTCCCACACGTCGCCGCCCTGGCTGCGCATGAAAGACAGCAGCGGGCAACTGATGAAGTCGTACTCGCGCGAGTACTGCATCGCGGCGCCGTGGTAGCCCTTGTCCGGCCGGGTGAAGAACTCCGCAAGCTTGGTGTAGTCCTCGATCGACAGCCTCTCGAAGTTCTCCCAGGTCTTGGGCATGTCCATGTTGTAGCGGGCCTTGAACGCTTCCGCCTCGCCGGGCGCGTCCAGCAGGTCCTTGCGGATGAACAGCGCGATGGTGTCGCCTTCCTGCGGAAAGCCGTAGCGGTTCGCCGTGCCGTCCGGGAAGGTCTGGTAGGCTTGGCGCACCACCGGGGCGTACCACTCGATGTCGAGGTCCTTGTTCTTGGCGATGATGTCGTTGAGCGGCACGATCCACTTCGGCGTCGCCAGCGCCCCCAGCCATTGGCTGTCGGAGATGATGATGTTGTACTCGGCGCTGCGTGTGGCGAGCGAGGTTGCGGCCTTTTGGAACAACTGCCCGAACGGCGCGTCGGCAAAGGAGAACGACACGTCGTAGCCGTAGCGCGCCTTGGCATACTTGGCGAACTCCGGCGACATGTCGACGCCGAGCTTGCTTGGCAGCCAGCCGGCGATGCCCAGGATCGCCATGCGGATCGACTTGCCGGCCAGCGGGTGCCCCTTCTCGGTTTGCGAGAAGACGTGCCGCGGGTATGTCAGCCCCGCCGCCGCGGCCAGCGCCGCGCCGGTCAGCAGCGTGCGGCGGTTCACCCCTGCCAAATCAGACGGCGGACGGATCGTCATTCGTTTCCCCTGCACGTGCTTGTTGCACATTCTCTTAAGTGAGACCGTAGTGACAAACGTCGCGCTTGGTCAAGCAACACGGCGCCGAAGCGCTCCTTCAAGCAATATACCAAAGGGAGGCCTCCATGAAGAAGCTTATCAACGAACCCGGCGCCGTGGTGCCCGAGATGTTGGACGGCTTGGCGGCGCTCAGTCCCGGCATCGCCCTGCTGGAAGGCGAGATGGTCGCGGTCCGCGCCGATTGGGACCGAGGGGGCGTCGCGCTGATCTCCGGCGGCGGCGCGGGGCACGAGCCTGCCCATGCGGGCTATGTCGGCCCCGGCCTGCTGACCGCCGCGGTGGCCGGCGACGTGTTCACCTCGCCGGGCGTCGATGCCGTGCTGGCGGCGATCCGCGCGGTGGCTGGCGAGGCGGGCGTGCTGCTGATCGTGAAGAACTACACTGGCGACCGTCTCAACTTCGGCCTGGCCGCCGAGGTCGCCCGCACGGAGGGCCTGCGGGTGGCGACTGTCGTGGTGGACGACGACGCGGCGCTCGGCAGGGGCGGCGGTGCCGGACGGCGCGGCATCGCCGGCACGGTGCTGGTGCACAAGGTCGCGGGCGCCGCCGCGGCGGCCGGGCTGGACCTCCATGCGGTGAAGCGGGAAGCAGAGGCGGCCATCGCCGCGGTCGGCACGATGGGCGTGGCGCTCACCCCCTGCACCGTGCCCGCCGCCGGGGTGCCGGGATTCGAGCTGGGCGCGAACGAGGTCGAGCTGGGCCTCGGCATCCACGGGGAGGCCGGGGTGCGCCGCGCGCCCATCGGCCCGGCGCGGAACCTGGTGCGAACGCTGGTCGAGGCCGTGGCAACGGATCGCGGGATCGGCCGCGGCGAGCAAGCGGCGCTGCTGGTGAACAACCTGGGCGGCACGCCCGCCATGGAAATGCTGATCGCGGCGCGGGAGGCCGTGGCGGCATGCGAGACCCTCGGCATCCAGGTCGAGCGCGCATGGTGCGGCTCCTTCCTCACCGCGCTGGAGATGGCGGGATGCTCGGTCTCGCTGATGCGGCTCGACGCCGGACGCATGGCCCGGCTCGACGCGCCTGCCACTGCGCCGGCGTGGCCGGGGCCGGGCGTGCCGGCCCGCCTCCATCGCCCTCGTGCCCCGGC
>CALMVT010000467.1 GCA_937873175.1 uncultured Acetobacteraceae bacterium
ACGGGACCGTGGCAAATCACCACCGGCACCTGGGCCGACACGGTAGCCAAGTACAACCTGCCCTACACCGCAAGCGACATCACCAATCCGGCGGCGCAGGCGCAGGTGGCTAGTTACATCGCAAAGGATTATTCGAGCGCGGTGTCGAAAGCGACCCAGCAACCTGCAACCGTGGTACAAACTTATGGAGCATGGGTGTTTGGACCGACACCTGGCGCTATGATGGCGACAGCCGATCCGTCCACTCCGCTCAGCAGCTTCGTGTCTGATAAAGCCCTCTCGAACAACAATATGACTGGCTGGACGGTGGATCAGTTCTACTCGAAGTTCACTGCTAAATTGGGCTCCGCCGCCGACCAGACGGTGCAGGCCCGGCTGTAGAGACAGCCTGAACCCTGCCCTACCCTTACACAGCGATTGTTGCTGACCTCTTTGACATAACCGCCCATCCTGCCCCGCTCCGTGGGGCAGGATGGGCGAGGTGAAACGCTACTAGCCGTTCCAGCCAAGCAGCGGTGCCGTCATCGACGGCACCGCTGCCGCCCGTCCACCGCTTGATCGTCGTTTGATGGCGTCCGGTCCGGCGTGCCAGCTCGCGTTCCGACCAGCCCAGCACGGCAAGGCAGACCAGCATCCGATGCGCCGACATGGGACGCACCGGCCGGGCATCGGCAACGTGTTCAGAATGAACACACGAGGCGTCCCCCGCCGTGAAGCCTGGAAGCGCACTGTGTTCAATATGAACACACCCGCCTGCCGTTCCGGCGGGTGACGCCCTTCCGACGCGGGCTTGAGCGTCAGATGGGTCGCCCTGATCGGCGATCCACGTCACCAGGTTGAGCTGCATGGCATCCTCCATGCCCTGAGCATCGGCGGGCCGGACGCGAACGGCACAGGGGTTTGTGACCCCAAACTTTTCTTAACAAAGCTGGGTGCCGTTCGCATCCTGGCGCCTGACCCTGGCTGCATCGGGCGAGAGATCGCCAGCAGCAGGGGCGTGCAGGCCGATGAGCAGGGTGCGGGTTGGGGATAACGCCGTCGAGCTGGACGCGCTGGTCGCGTCCATCGGGCAGCCGATGCGGCTGGGCAGGGTCGCGGCGCAGGCCGGGCGGCCGGTGGCCGCGGTGCGCCGGCAGCTTATGGGACTGGTCCATGCAGGCCGGCTAACCCATCCGGAGTATGGGTTCTTCGCGCCGGCCGGTTTCCGGGGCGAGGTGGCGCGTCACCTCGCCCCGGCAGTCGTGCCGGCGGTGCTGGCGGCGGTGGACCGGCCGATGCGGGTGCGGGATGTGGCGGCGCAGGTCGGCGACGCGGCAGCGGCGCTGATCGCGGCGCTGGAGCCGCTGATCGAGGAAGGCCGGCTTTCACAGCCGGAGCCTGGGGTGGTGGCGCCGGCCGGCGTCCCTGCGCCGCTGTCGGCCGGCGAGTTCCTGGTGATGCGCAACGCGGTGCAAGCCAGCCTGTCCCAGCCCCGGCGCTCGGCGGAGGTCGGCCGGCTGCTGGACATCACGCCCGAGGCGGCACGGAACTGCCTGCATGACCTGGTGCGCAGGCGCGTGGCGGTTCGGGTCGGCTATGGGCTGTATGGCTTGCCGGATGCGGCGCTGCCGCTGGTGCCGACCCGGCCGCAGCCGGTTCGGGACGCGATCCTTGCATGCCTGAGCCAGCCACGCCGGGTCGTGGAGGTCGCGGCCTACATCGGGCGGCCAGGCTCGACCACGACGGGCCACCTGGGGCGATGAAGCGGCTGGGCCTGGTGGTGCAGATCGAGCGTGGTGTGTATGCGCGCCCTGGGCAGCACAGGACACGGCAGCTTTCGTTGTCGGTCGCGGCATGATGCAGGTCCAGGATGTCCTGGTGTTGCCGCTGTTGCGGCTGCTGGCATCCGGTGTCGGCTTCGTGCTGGTCACGAACTGCCTGGCGCTGCTGTTCCGGCCGGCAGTGATTGGCCAGGGTGGCGAAAGGGCGGTGCGCCAGGCTCTGGTGCGGTTTCGCCTGCCGGCGCTGCACGACGTGGTGCTGGCGGACACGTTCGGGCACACGCAGGTTGACCACTTGGTGCGGACCGCACAGGGGATCGTGGTCATCGAGACCAAGACGTTCGCCGGCTGGATCAGCGGCACGCTGTACGGCGCGCAGTGGACGGTAGTGTCTCACTTTGAAACTGAGGACTCGTTGGGGATGATCCGGCGCATCAGGATGATCGGGAGTTTCCCCGGGCGCTGGATGACTTCGGTCCTCTCCCATCCCGCCCGGAGATAAACCCGCTCCGCGGTGTTCGTGTAAAGCCAAGCAACCTCAACAGATGCGGCTTGGCAGGCCCTCTCAAACTCATCAAATAAATGATACACGTAGCCCCGGCCTCGCCTATCGGGGATCACGAAAACTCCTGCGAGCCAGGGTGTAAGGTCCGGTCTCTCGTCCAGGTCCTTTCGGGCCAACGTGACCGTTCCAACCGGCAGCTCGCCTTCAAGGAGAACAAACGTCTGAGGTGCGCCTGTCTCGGCTACGCAGTCCGCATAGATCGCTTGCGCCTGTTCCAAGGTGCGCCCCTTTTGCTCCCACCATTCGCGCCAGAGCCATTCGGCGACGATCGGCAGGAGGTCAGGACGTTCCCTGATAGTTGTGACGCGCAGCGTCATTATGCTCCCTTCGGCTTCCGAAACTTGTAAGGTCTGCGCGCCTTCACCGGCTCCACGGCCGCATCAATCAGCGCCACCACGTCCTCCATGCTTGCCGCTGAGCATACGGGACGCGCCCGTCCTGTGCGAGCAAGGATAGGATGCGAGGCTCGCATTTCAAACCGAGACATTACCGCCGTGAACAGGCCGGTTTTCCCTTGGCCGGGGCGAGTTATTGTC
>CALMVT010000468.1:0-1312 GCA_937873175.1 uncultured Acetobacteraceae bacterium
GCAGTTCCAGCGTGCCCTGGAAGCGGTAGCGGATGAGCGGCACGGCGCGGTGTTGCTGTTGGTGGACCTCGACCACTTCAAGGAAGTGAACGACCGTCACGGCCATGCCGCCGGCGACACGATGCTGCGTGCGGTCGCGGTCCGCCTACGGATGGCTGCACGCCATGACGATCTGGTCTGCCGCCTCGGCGGTGACGAGTTCGCCATCCTGCTGCGTGGCTCCGACGCCGCGCAGCGCGCACCGGCCCTGGCCGATGGGCTGGCCAGCGCTCTCCAGCAGGCAGTTCCAGCAGACAGCCTTCAATTGGCGGCATCCGCGAGCATCGGCCATGCGGCCTTTCCTGCTGACGCGGAGGACATCGAAGGATGGCAACGTGCCGCCGACCTCGCCCTGTACGCTGCCAAGCACGAAGGGCGCGGCCGCGTGGTTGCGTTTCAGCAAGCTCTGCTGGACCGTGCTCAGCAGCGCCGTCGGCTGGTCGAGGCATTTGTGCAAGCCATCGCAAATGATGCCCTACGATTGGCGTGGCAGCCCCAAGTTTCCGTGCCGGGACGGGCGCTGCGCGGCGCGGAGGCGCTGGTGCGCTGGCCCGCCGGTTCCGGCGGCGTCGGAGAGGCGCTGCCGGGCAGCTTCCTGCCGGTGATCACGGAGGCCGGGCTGCTGCCTGCGCTCGACACTTGGGTGCTCAATGCTGCGCTGACCCAGATGGCCGCCTGGATCGGCGTGCCGGGCGCGCCGGGGATCGCCGCCATCAACATCTCCGCGGTTACCCTGTCCGATCCGGCCTTCCCGGCCCGCGTCGGCACCGCCCTGCTGCGCCACCGCGTGCCTGCTGAGATGCTTGAGATCGAGGTTCCGGAAGACGTGGCCACCCGTGACCTCGACGCGATCGCGCCCGTGCTGGAGGACTTGCGCGCCCTCGGCGTGCGGTTGGCGCTGGACGACTTCGGAGGCGGGCTGTCCTCCATATCGCATCTCGTCCGCTTGCCGATCGGCCTGGTCAAGCTTGATCGCTCGATCATAGCAGGCCTGCCCGGAAGCTCGGAACGGGCCATGCTGCGGGCCGTCGTCGCCATGGCTGGCAGCTTGGGCCTTCCTGTGCTGGCCGAGGGGGTCGAGACTGACGCACAGCTGTTCAGCGTGCGACGGGAAGGCTGCACCCTGGTGCAGGGCTACCTGTTCGGTCGCCCGATGGCGGCCGATGTGTTGGTGCCGCAGAAGATACAACGCGCGGGTCATGCGATATGACAAAAATCTAGTAACTCCCAACCACCTCTCGGATAGCTTTCGGTGAGTTCCAAGGGCCACAGA
>CALMVT010000468.1:1322-1574 GCA_937873175.1 uncultured Acetobacteraceae bacterium
ACATGACAATATTTGCTGGATCGTGTTAAGCGCGACGAACGCGGTTATTGTGCGTAGTGGGATTTTATGAATGGCCACCAGCAGGCGCTCCGGCGATGGGCGATGATGCCCGTATCGCCCTGGCCCGCCCCGACCCTGTTCCCGAACCGATACTGCCAGCCTGCGTTATCCAGCTTCATACCCATGAGTTCAAACCCTTCGCCGCCGCAGTGGCGATCGTGGCCGGCAGCGCATCGAGGCGACCCGTCAGCT
>CALMVT010000469.1 GCA_937873175.1 uncultured Acetobacteraceae bacterium
CTGGGTCATATCGCTCCCGTCCGTATCCCCCAACTTCTGGACGGTCCCGCCAGCTGGCCTTCGGCATGGCCTCGGCCCTGCGCCGGTCGGAGCTGGTGGCGCTGACGGTGGGCAACCTGGAGCGGGGGCCGGCCTGCCTGCGGGTCCGGGTGGTACGCAGCAAGACCGATCAGGAAGGCAAGGGCGTGGTGATCGCCGTCCCGGACGGCCGCCGGCTCAACCCGTTGGCGCAGGTGGACGCCTGGCTGGCGCGCGCCGGGATCAGCGAGGGGCCAGTGTTCCGCAGCCTGGTCAACGGCCGGGTCGGGGCGGCGCTCACCGATCAGTCGGTGTCGCTGGTCGTCAAGCGCCGGGCCAAGACGGCGGGCTACGCAGCGACGGACTTCGCGGCGCACAGCCTGCGCGCGGGTTTCCTAACCAGCGCCGCTGCCGCTCGCGCCAGCATCTGGAAGATGCGCGAGGTTTCGCGCCACAACTCTGTGCAGGTGCTCTCCGGCTACGTCCGGAACTCGGACCTGCTGAAAGACCACGCAGGACGGGACTTCCTGTGACGTGTGCAAACAGGCGGCAGTTTCGGCACCGATCTCATGATCTAGCTCCTACCGTAACAATCCGCGCAGATGCTGCTGGCGGATCATCATAGACCTACACACACGCCGAATCACCGGCTAAACCATGTGCGACCACCTGCGCGGTTGGCGCGACTGAGCCTGCCTGCCCCCGGCACCCTACAAGAGTTCATGGTTGCCTTCATAACCGTCAGAACTGCACGCCACGGGTCAGTGCGCCATCTACCACCAAGTTGGTGCCGCTGACGAAGCTTGCGGCGGGGCTGGCGAGGAACACGACGCCGCGTGCCACCTCCTGAGGCGTACCCATGCGGCCCATGGGATTGAGCGCCAGCGCGGATGCGTAGAGTGCCGCGTTGTCCCGCTCGATCCGGGCCCAGACGCCGCCCGGGAAGTAGATATTGCCGGGTGAAACCGTGTTGGCACGGATACCTTTGGGCGCGAGGCGGTGCGCAAGACCCTGTGCGTAATGGATCAGCGCCGCCTTGAACGCCCCGTATGGCCCAGCGGCGAAGTCGATCTCCCGGCCCGATACGCTGGACACCAGCACGATCGACCCGGCACCAGATGCTTCGAGGAACGGCATCGCCGCATCCACGGTGCGCACGCTGTGCATCATGTCTACTTCGTAGCCCGCGTGCCATGCCGCCTCGTCCGTGGCCACCGCGAGCGCGCTCACGTTCGCCACCACGACGTCGATCCCGCCCAGCTCCTGCCCGGCATCCCTGACCCAAGCGCGCAACGCGTCTGCGTCCGCCACGTCCAGCGCCCGCCCGGTAGCCGGCACGCCACGGGCACGCAAGGCGGCCACGGTTTCCTCCACCTCGCCTGCGTCGCGCGCGCAGATGGCGATGCCCGCGCCCTCCTCCGCAAGCAGCTCCGCCGTGGCACGTCCGATCCCCTTGGTGCCCCCTGTGACGAGCGCCCGACGTCCGGCCAGTCCTAGATCCATAGTCGGTGCCTTCCTTGAATGAATGCTTAGGCCGGCGCTCCGGTGATCGCCTTGGAAATCGACGCACCAAGCGTGTATTTCGGGTCCACCATGTTGCCCAGGCGCACCCGGCCGCACTGCGTCAGCAGCAGGTAGGCGTCCAGCTCCTCGAAACTGAACTCGGCCGCCAGCCACCGTACCAGTTCGCGGTAGGCGATGCGCGCGGCGTCTTCCATGGGCCGGCCGGAGCCGATGGTCATGTAGAACGTCTTGTTCTCCAACCGCGGCCACTGGATCGTCCAGCGCTTGATCAGGTCCACCTGCACCGTCGTGGTCGTCGGGTGTTCCACAGCCACACCGCACAGCTCGCCATCGCCTTGCGCCGCATGGCAATCGCCGAGGTAGAGCAGCGCGCCGGGTGCGTTGACGGGCAGGTAGATCACGCTGTCCGGCGCCACATCCGGCAGGTCCATGTTGCCGCCGTGATAGTCCGGCATTAGCGAGTAGATAGCCTCGATCTCCGGCGAGGTGCCGATGGTGCCGATGAAGGGTTGGTATGGCAGTACGACGCGGTCGCTGAAGCGCACGCCGCCCTCGGCCGTGACCTCCATCCTCTTCACCCGTTCGGGCAACGGCGGGTTCAGCAAAGCGGTGGTGCCGGTGGCGACCAAGCCGCCGAATTCCGCATCAGGCAGGTGGTGCCGGCGGGCTGCGGCCCACGCGGGCGGATGGAAAGGATGCGAACGGCCAGACAGTCCCCCTTTTTCGCGCCGGCAACGTGGATCGGGCCGTTCTGCGGATTGAGGTAGGGAAAGTTCAGAATCTTGCTGGGCTTGTCGGCTTCGGAGCGTATCTTGCCCTCGAAGGCGGCATGCGTCTCGACGGAGATCACAGCGCCCGGCTCCACGCGCAACACCGGCTCGGCGTAAGGGCCGTAAACGTAGTGGTAATGGCCTTGATCCCCTTCGGACATCCGGTGCTCGGCGCCGGGTTGCCCCTTGGCTTCGACCCTGTGGGCCATGATGCTGGTTTCGATCCACGACATCGGTGTTCCTCCTCGGTTGTCGCCCACGCCGCGACACGGTGCCGGCCGGCCCCGGGGGACTACAGCAGCAAGTGGCGCCTGACGCCCTCCTGCGAAACGTCTCTCGGCTCCAGGCGGGCGACCACGCGCCCTTTCTCCATGACGTAGCCCCGCTCGGCCAAACTCAGGATGGTGTCCAGGTTCTGTTCGACGAACAGGATCGTCGTGTTGAGGTCGTCACGGATCGAGCGCAAAACCCGGCAGATCAGCTGCACGATGGACGGCTGCACGCCTTCCGACGGCTCGTCTAGCAAGATTAATGCAGGGCCGCCGACCAGCACGCGCCCAATCGCCAGCTGCTGCTGCTGCCCGCCCGACATCGTGCCCGCAACCTGCTTGCGGCGTTCCTTCAGGATCGGGAAGTACTGGAACACCAGGTCCATGCGGGACCTTTGCCGGCCGCCACCGATCAATTCGCCGACCTGCAGGTTCTCCTCGACCGTCATGCGAGGGAACACGTCGCGGCCTTGCGGGATGTATCCGATGCCGAGCCGCGCACGCTCGTCAGCGGACATCCGCGTCACGTCCTGTCCGCGGTAGTGGATGGTGCCGCCGGATGCGCGCAACAGGCCGATCAAGCAACGCATGGTGGTGCTCTTCCCGACGCCGTTGCGGCCGACCAGCGCGACGATCTCCCCCTCGCCGATGCTGAGGTCCACGCCGGTCAGGATCGGCGTAGCCCCGTAGCTCGACATCAGGCCTTTCACCTCCAGCACCGGTTCAGCCGGCATGCGGGACCCCCAAGTAGATCTCCGCGACGCTCGGATCGGCGACGATCTCCTCGACGCTGCCGCGTGCGAAGGTCCGGCCCAAATGCATGACCGTCACCGCCGTCGCGATCTGGCGCACGAAGGCCATGTCGTGCTCGACGGCCAGCACCGTCATGCCGCCGGCGTTCAAGCGCTTGATCAGCTCGCCCGTGTGCCGGGTTTCCTCCGAGGACAGGCCCGCGGTCGGCTCGTCCAGCAGCAGGAGGGTCGGCTTCAGCGCGATTGCCATGCCGATCTCCAGCCACTGCTGCTGCCCATGCGACAGCTGCCCCGCCAGCTTGGCGGCGTCCGCCGACAGGGCGAGCAGTTCGAGAAGGCGTTCCTCTTCGCGTTCCAGACGGTCCGGAGCCGTGTGGTGCTGCAGGGCGATATGCAGGTTCTGGCGCACCGGCAGGGCTTTGAAGACGCTGGGCGCTTGCCGTTTGATGCTCATGCCCAGCTGGACCCGCGCGAACGGCTTCGCCTGCGTCACGTCTTGGCCGCGAAACCGGATGTGGCCACCGGTCGGTGCGTATGTGCCGACGATCAGCTTGAACAATGTGCTCTTGCCCGCGCCATTCGGGCCGATCAAGCAATGGATCTCGCCTTCTTCGACGGACAGATCGACGTCGGACACGGCGGAGAAGCCGCCGAACGTCTTGCTCACCCGTCCGACTTGCAGCAACGCGGTCATGGCCGCGCGTCGTCCGGGGACAAAGCAGGCGCCAACCGCTTCCGGCGCGGCCGCGCCAGCAGTTCGCCAATTCCAACGACGAAGCCCCGCGGCACGAAAAGGATAGTCGCCGCGAGCAGGGCGCCCATGACGACGAGTGCCGTCTCCTGGCTGTAGATCGTCAAAGTTTGGAAGCCGACCAGCAGCAGGAACGTGCCGACCAGGGTGGCGGTCAAATCCGTCCGCCCGGAGAAGGCCACCCAGATGATCGGCATGGCGGCGGCGGGCAGGCCGATGCTGGATGGGGTGATGAACTGTCCCCAGGAGGTGTAGAGCACGCCGCTGACCCCGGCGAGCGCACTGCCGAGAACGAACGCGATCAACTGGTAGCGCCGCACGTCGTAGCCGAGCAGCTCGGCGCGCTCCGGGTCCTCGCGCACCGCGACCAGCACGTTCCCGAAGCGCGAGTTGGCCAGGACGCGCAGCAGCAGGTACGTCGCCGTCAGGCCGGCCACGAGGACGTAGTACAGCGCGGTCTCCTCAAGAACGACCGGGCCGCCGAACCAAGGGACGCTCAGCGGCGACATGCCTTGCATGCCGTTGAACCCGTTCAAACGCGCCCGGCCAATCGCCCACTCAGGCCCCGCCGTCTGGCCGAGGAAGAAGGCGAGCGCGAGGGTGAAGGAAAGGGTGACGATCCCGAAGAACACGCCGCTGATGCGCCCGTAGATCATGAAGTAGCCGAGGACCGCCGCGGCCAAGCCGGCCAAGGCAACCGCCCCGAACAGCCCAACGATCGTCGCGGCCGGCCCATTCCCCAAGATGATCGCCAGCACCCCGTAGGCATAGCCGCCGATGCCGAAGAAAAAGGTCTGCCCGAAGGAAAGCATCCCGCACAGGCCCCACATAACGCACAAGCCGAGCGCCATGAAAATCCAGATCAGGAAGTAGCCGAAGTTCCCGACGTCGTACGGGTCGGCAAAGGCCGGGTAAACCAGAGCAGCGGCCAGAACCAGCGCGGCGCAGATCCAGAACACGCGCCCGCGCCCCATGGTCTGTGGGCCGTTCAGCAAGTTGAGCATTGGCCGTTCACTCAACTCTCGCGTTTTGCGAGCCAGCCGGAGAACCCGTCCGGCAGCACGCGGATGATCAGGATCACCGCGATCAGGAGGCCGATCTGCCCGATGATCTGGCCATACCAAGCGTTCAGCCCCGTCCTGACGATCGCAAGCGCCGCCGCCGCCGGCGCGGTCCCCAACAAGACGCTGGAACCCCCGACCACAACGGTGACGAACGCCTCGACAATGAAGCTCGCCCCCATCGTCGGGATCAGCGACATCGTGGGCGCGTACAGCGCGCCGCACAGGCCGGCCAACCCGGCACCAATGCCGAAGCTGAGCGCGTAAACCTGGCTGCGCCGCACGCCCAAGGCCTGCGCCATGCCCGCATTCTGCATCACCGCACGGGCGTGCACCCCGAAGCGCGTGCGCATGAACAGCAGGTAGACAAAGGCCAGCACCAGCAGGGACGCCGCAAACAGGACCATGCGGTAAACGGAAAAGCCATACCCGCCGACCTCGAACCCGCCCCCAGGCGTGCCGATGCCGGGAAAGGTCGAACCGACCAGGACCAGCGTGCCTTGGGTGGCAACCAGGCTGAGGCCCCACGTGACCAACAGGCTGTCCAAGGGGCGATTGTACAACGGCCGGATCAGCACGACCTCCAGGACCATGCCGATCAGCGCCGCCACCAGCGTGCCACACGCTTGCGCGAGCGGGAGGGGAAGTCCGGCGTGAAACGTGGCCGCCGTCACGTACACGCCGCACATGATGAACTCGCCATGCGCCATGTTGATGACGCCCATCATGCCGAAGATGATGGCGAGACCTGCCGCAGAAAGGACTAAAAAGGAAAACACATCCGCGAACTGGTAGAAATACGAGAACAGGTTACCCATCATCCGCCCGGCCTCCTCATCTTGTCGGCAGATGATCGGGCGTATATTGCTCCTTGGGGTCACTTTTCGTGAGGTCACAACCCACCTGCGAAAGCCAGTAGGGCTTGATGTCTCCGAAATCCTTCAAGGTGCTGACCTTGTTCTGGGCGTCCACGCTGATCAGCCGCATCACATGCGAGCAGTGCTGGCTTTTCGGATCGATGACGATGCGGCCCTCCGGCGCTTCGATGCCGGCGTCGCCCGCGGCCATCACCTGGCGGATGTCGTCCTTCTTGGTCGATTTCGCCCGCTCCACAAGCATCTTGTACATCATGACTGCGACGTAGGCGTTGTAGCCCATGTCGTTGACGTAAACCTCGTTGGGGAACTTGGCGCGCCAGCGCTTCTTAAAGTTTTCGGCGCCTGGGGTATCCAACTCCTCGAACCAGTTGGCCGCGGCGTACATGTCTTTCATCACACCCGGCGGAAACCGCTTGTGCTCGAAGCCGAGCATGATCTTCACCGGGCTAGCCATCGGCAGGCTGACGCCAGCCGCGTTCTTCTGCTCGTAGAACGAAGTTTGCGCTGCGCCGACATCCAACATGTATAACCAATCCGGCTTGGCGCGTTGGATGTTCTGGATGGTCTGGGCGAACTGCGACACGCCGAGCGGGATGAACTCCTCGCCGACGATCTCGCAGCCCAGCGGCTTCAAGATGCTGTTGCCCCAAGCTGAGGATAGGTGGCCGAAATTGTAGTCGGCCGCAATCGTGTAGATCTTCTTGCCGAACTTCTCGACCATCCAGGGCAGCAGCGTCGAGAGCTGTTGTTCGGGCACGGCGCCGACGCTCAGCATGCTGCCGTCGCAGACGCCGCCTTCATACTGGTTCGTGTAGATGTAGAAAGCGTTCAACCGATCAACGATCGGGCGCACCGCTTCGCGCGAGGCCGAGGTGATGCCGCCGATCAGCACATCCACCTTGTCCCGCTGCAGCACACGCCGCGCGAACTCCTGGTAGCGGGCATTGTCGCCTTGCGGATCCAAATGGATCAGCTCCACCGGTCGGCCCATGATGCCGCCGGCGGCGTTGACCTCATCGGCGGCCAACTGCGAGCCGTGCAGCTTGGGAAGGCCGATCGACGCGAGGTCGCCGGAGATATCCTCCAGCAGGCCAATCTTGATCGGGGTGGCGGCCTGGGCGAAATGGCCCAGCCCGAGCAGCGGTGCCGCCGTGGCGCCGAGCAGCAAGCTCCTTCGGTTCATTTCAGTTTTCTCCTTCAAGGGGGCTGGTGCCGCGTCCATCGAGCGCCGGGTGGCGCTTGTGCCAATCGGTCACTTGCTGGAAGGCGTGTCCGGCCTGGCAAAGGAGTTCCTCGCCCAGGTGGGGACTGATAAACTGGAACGCGATAGGGGTGCCGGTCTCGGCGAAACCGCACGGCAGGGTAATGGTGGGGCTGCCGCTCATGTCGAAGGGGCACGTGAAGCTCAGCAAAGCCGCCATCAAGGCGGCGTCCTCGCCAAGCGTCGCCATTTTCGCGAGGGTGGGCGAGGCGAAGCCTTGGGCGGGCATCAGCAACAAATCAACGGTCTGGAACAACGCCGCGAGGCGGCCGGTGAAATCCTTCCGGCGCAGGATGATCTTTTGGTAGTCCAGGCCCGTGAGGGCGCGGCCCAATTCGATCAGACCGGACAACGCTGGCCCGTATTCGGCTTTGCGCGCGGGATAGGTGGCCTCGTGCGCGACGGCGGTCTCGACGCCACACTGGGGAAACCAGTCCTTGACGAGTTGCCCGACGTCGGGAAACCGGATCTCGCGCACATCGGCGCCGAGGCCGCGGACGACTTCGACGGCCGAGGCGACCGCCTCCCGCGTGGCCGCGTCGGCTGCTTTCTCTATCCAGGCCGGGGCGATGCCGATCCGTATGCCGCCCAACCCCCTCCCTATGGCGGCGAGGTAATCGGGCACCGGACTTTGCAAGGCGGTTGGATCGTTCTCGTCGGCCCCGGCGATGGCACCCAGCATGGCGGCGGCGTCGGCCGCGCTTCGGGCCATTGGGCCGATGTGGTCCAGCGTCGCGGCGAGTTCGAACACGCCGTAGCGGCTGACACGACCCCAGGTGGGTTTTAGGCCGGTCAGCCCGTTCGCTGCGGAAGGGAAGCGGATCGAGCCGCCAGTATCGGACCCCAATGACCCGTAGCAAAAGCCGGCGGCGGTCGCCACCCCCGACCCACTGGACGACGCGCCCGACCAGTGCCCGGCATTCCAAGGGTTGACCGGAGGCGTGACCTGCGGGTGGTGGTCGGCGTATGCACCCTCGGTCAGTTGCAGCTTGCCCAAGATAACAGCGCCGGCCGCTTCCAGCCTTTTGACGACAGTCGCGCTCTCTTGCGGCCGGAAATCGCGATGCACGATCGTGCCGGCCGCAGTCGGAACGTTCTGCATCCAGCACAGGTCCTTCACGGCGATCGGCGCGCCGTGGAGCGGCCCCTTGATGTCGCCCGCGCGGATTTGCGCATCTGCGGCCCGCGCCTGCTCCAAGGCGTATTCGGGCAGCACGAGCGCGAAGCTGTGAAGGGTGCCATCCAGTGCCTCGATGCGCGCCAGCAAGGTCTGCGTCGCCTGGACAGAAGATAGCTCACCAGCGTGGATGCGGCGGGTCAGTTCCGTCAACTCCAGGTAGTGAAGCTGGTCCGTTTCCATGTCTGTGCCTCACGAGTGGGATATGCCGTGAATCAGCCGGGTGCTACGCATGTCTCGTGCCAACTGCGCGTGCCTATCAAGCAGCGGCCTATCGGCCCAGAGATCACCCGCCGCACGGCCCCGTCGTTGCAAGCGGCTCAAGTTGGCCCTGACGGCTGGCGGGTGGACCAGTCAGTGATCTGCTCGAACGCATGCCTGGCCCGGCATAACAGGTCTTCCGACAGACAGCGTCCGACCAACTGGAGGCTAAGCGGCATGCCAGCCTTCGATGCGTGCCGGTGACGTGATTGTTTGGTTTCCGGAGAATTCGAAGGGGGGGTGAAACGCAGGGCGTGCAGCAGCGCCTCCGGGTCCTGGCCGTATTCACCCATCCTGGCTAGGCTTAACACCAGCAATGGCATAATGGGCACGAGCACAAAATCCACCTCTTCGAGGACGGTTTCCAATGCACCCGAGAAGACCGGTCAGCCATGATAGGTGTCGCTCCACTCTTGGCAAGCCCCCGACAAGGGGCCAGGCGCCATGTTAAGGTTTGTTGGCCTTTAATCCAGTCGATGGCCGCGACCAGCAGAGGACGCTCCATGAAGGAGGTGGCTGTCTTCTCGCAGCGTGTCATTCGCGGCCATCGGCTACCGCCACTGGCTGGCTGGCCTGGTCGCGTCGCACAGGAGGGAGGACGGCACGATCATCCTCAATGTCCTGCCCGGCATCCGTCGCAGCCACCGCACGCCGCCGGCGCAAGGCGGCAACCGACAGCGACGTCGTCCACGCCGTGTTGCGAGGCCATCGACCACGACAGGCTGGCGGACGCCTGCGACTGCGCCCTGCTCGCCTTCGGCATGGCTTAGGCGCTGCGCCGGTCGGAGCTGGTGGCGCTCACGATCGCCGGCCTGCAGCGGGTGCCGGACGGCTTGCGGGTCCAGGTGATGCGCAGCAAAACCGATCAGGAGGGCAGGGGCGTGGTGATCGCCGTCCCAGACGGGCGCCGGCTCGATCCGGTGGTGCATTCGGACGCCTGGCTGGTGCGTGCCGGTGTCGGCAGTGGGCCAGTGTTCCGTAGCTTGGTCAACGGCCGGGTCGGTTCAGCACTCACTGATCATTCGGTGTCGCTGATCGTCAAGCGGCGGGTTATGCAGTGGCAGACTTCGCGGCACATAGCCTGCGTGCGGGCTTCCTGACCAGCGACGCCCAAGTGCAGACAAGCTGTGATGAAGAAGGGGGCAATAGACTCGAACCCTGCCGCCCACCGCCAGGTTTGACGATGCCCGGTCGTGAGAGCAGCATCGGTGGAGACCTTGTCAGATCGGCTGGCAAGGCTCAGGCCAGGCTTGGCATCGTGTTTGCTTAGCAGAACCCTGCAAAGCCCTGCTGCGATGGTTTTGCTGCGACATCCCTGGGCACCGGCTCGGGAATGCACTGTGGAGAAAACCCTCATGACCCACATCGCGACCCCATCCGTAAGCTTCATGCCGCTCTCGCGGCGTGCCGTTTTGGGCGTTGCGAGCGGTGCGGCCTTGCTGTTTGCGCCGCGGATCGCGCGAGCGATCACGGAGGTGAGCTTCACCGAAGCCGTGCACAACCTCGGCTACATCAACCTTTATGTCGGGCAGGCTGCCGGCTATTTCGAGAAGCAAGGCATCCACCTCAACGTGAGCGCAGCTGGAGGCGACACCCAGGCGTTCGCCGCCGTCCTGGGGCGCTCCGCACTGTTCGGCATCGGCGACCCGACCATGGTCCCGATCTCAGTGGAGGGTGGCGGGCCGGGCCGAGTCGTCGGCACGGTTGTTCAGCGCGCCCACTATTTCGGCGTGTCTAAGACGGCCCAGAAGGTGGCCAACCCCAAGCAGTTCAAGGGCATGACCATCGTCACTTCGCCCGAACCCAACACCAATTACAGCGTCACCCGCAAGCTGCTGGAAGAGAACGGGCTGGTGGTCGGCCGGGACGTGACGATGGTTGCGGTCAGCCCGGGCACGGAGATCGCCGCCATGCTGGCGGGCCGCGCCGACGTTGCCATCGCCTATCAGCCGAACGTCGCGGCGGCTGAGGCGCAGGGGGCCAAGACCGTGTTCGACTTTTCCAGCGCCATCGGTCCGTTCTGCAACACCGGGATCATGGTGCTGAACGACACGCTCGCTCAGAAAGCCGATGTCGTACAGGCGCTCTGCACCGGGCTTGAGATGGCGGGCCGCCGGGTTTACAGCGACCCGGCCTATGCCAAGTCGGTTGCCCGCAAGGAGTTCCCCGACCTGCCCGGGGACGTCGTGGACAATGCGATCGACGCGGAGGTCCAATACAAGATCCCGGCCGAGTCTGTTCTGGTGGACCGCAAGCAGTGGGATAACCTCATGGCCATGCAGAAGTACCTGAAGAACGTGAAGGGGACCACGACGTTTGAGCAGATCGTCGACAACAGCTTCGCTGAGAAAGCGGTGAAGGCTGCCTGAACTGGCCCCGCCCGCACCAGTGCGAAGCCGGGAGGGCGCCGGCCGTGCCCCGCCGCTGTCCGCGCTGGGTCTGGGCAAAACGTTCGGCGCCGAGGATGGGCGTCCTGTTGGCGTGATCGGCTCCGTGTCGTTCGACCTCGGCGAGGGCGAGATCGTGAGCATCGTTGGGCCGTCCGGCTGCGGCAAAACGACGTTGCTCAACCTGATCTGCGGCCTGTTGCCCCCCACGGTGGGATCAGTGCTTTGGCATGGGCGCGAACTCGCGGGCGTGCCGCCGCGCGTCGGCTACATGCTGCAAAAGGACTTGTTGCTGCCCTGGCGTACCGCGATGCAGAACGTGACCCTTGGCCTCGAGGTGAGGCAGGTTAACCGCCGCGAGCGTCGGGCCATGGCGCATCGCCTGCTGGACCGCCTGGGGCTGGGGGACTTTGCGGACTACTACCCATCGGCGCTTTCGGGCGGCATGCGCCAGCGTGTCGCGTTGGCCCGCACCTTCGCCTCGGACCCGGAGGTCCTCCTGCTCGACGAGCCGTTCTCCGCCCTCGATTTTCAGACCAAAATCCTGATTGAACGCGATACGGCCCGGCTCGTCCGCAGCGAGCGCCGGTCGCTGCTGTTGATCACCCACGATGTCGAGGAGGCGGTCAGCTTGTCGGATCGGGTCATTGTGCTTTCGCACCGGCCCTGCACCGTTGTCTCGCAGCATCACATCGACCTGCCCGGCGACCGGACGGACATGATGGCGATGCGGGAACGGCCGGAATTCGCGCGTACCGTCCGCAAGATATGGACAGAGCTGGATATCCGATGACGACGCCGGCCGTTTTGCCTGCTCCGTCCCGCCCGTCGCGCTGGTGGGGCCAGCCCCGAACGTCGCGGCAGCGGCTGCGGCGCCGCTCCATGCTGCAAGTGGCGCTGTGCCAACTGCTTCTGCTCGGGATCGTGCTCGGCCTTTGGGAATGGGGGACGCAAGGCGCCGGGGTGAATGCCTTCCTGTTCGGCTCGCCCAGCGTGATTGCTGCCCAGTTGCTGGCCATGGTCAAGGACGGCTCGATCTGGGCGGATGCCTGGGTGACCGGGCTTGAAACGCTGGGCGGGTTCGTGCTGGGGAACTTGCTTGGCACGGTGCTGGGCTTGTCGCTCTGGTTCTCGCGGTTCATCTCGCGCGTGGTGCAGCCGTTCGTGTTGGCGTTGGGGTCGGTGCCGATCGTGGCGCTGGCACCTATCGCCATCATCTGGTTCGGCACCGGCTTCGCCTCCAAGCTCGCGATGGCGACCTTGTCCGTGGTGGTCGTGGCGCTCGTCGTGGCCTACAAGGGCGCGCTCGGGGTCGATCCGGACCAAGTCAACCTCATGCGTTCGCTCGGCGCGAGCCGCCGCCAGATCTTTCGGCTGCTCGTGCTGCCGGCCTCGTTGACCGACATCTTTGCGGGCCTCAAGCTCACAGTGGGCTTTGCGCTGGTAGGTGCCATCGTGGGCGAGTTCATGTCGTCCTCGGAAGGCTTGGGCCACGCGATCTTCAAGGCGGGCAGCCTTTACGCTATCTCTAAGGTGTTCGCGGCGCTTGCCGTGACCGTGGCCCTCGCCCTCGTGCTTTCCGCGGTTGTCAGCCGGGTTGAGCGGGCGTTGCTGCCGTGGCGGCACGATTTCAACTGATCCTTGATCGGAAGGAGCGGCAATGGACGCAGCACGCATCATCCCGAAAGCCGGGAACCTGAAATACGCCTTGTCGGCGACCGACACCTGCGTCACCGAGGTCCGGCCCGGCGAAATCGTCACCGTGGAGTGCGAGATCAACTGCAACGAGGGCCTGATTTCCTCGACCGCATCCAAGCTTTCGCCGGACACGGTGCGCTTCCCGTTCGTCAACCCGGCGACCGGACCGCTCCAAGTGGTGGGCGCGAAGCCCGGGCAGGTGCTCGCGGTCCAGATCTATGCCATGGATCTTGATGCTGTCGGCTACACGGCGCTTTGGCCGGGGATCGGCATGTTCCCGGACTGGGTCCGGCAAAAGGAGTTCGGCATCCACACCCGGGCCATGGAGGTGAGCAACGGCTTCGTGCACTGGAGCGACAAGCGCAAGCTGCCGATCAAGCCGATGATCGGGGTGCTGGGCGTAGCGCCGGTACACGGGGCCGTGCTGACCATCGACAACGGCACGCATGGCGGCAACCTCGATGTCCAGGAGATCACCACTGGCAGCACCGTGCTGTTCGACGTGCAGCAGGACGGGGCGAGCCTATACGTCGGCGACTGCCATGCGCTTCAGGGCGACGGCGAGTGCGTCGGCATGGGGGCCACCGAGATCGGCGCGCGCGTGACGCTGAGCGTTGAACTGCGGGACAGGCCGGCCCGGATGACCTGGCCGCGGATTGAGACGGATACCCACATCGCGACGCTCGGCTGCGCCCGTCCGTTGGAGGACGCGATGCGCATCGCGTTTGAGCAGATGGTGTACTGGTTGGCGGACGACTACGGCTTCACCGAGGCCGAAGCCTACATGTTCCTCGGCCAGATCGCTGAAGCCCGGTGCACGCAAGTCGTAAACCCGAAATACACATACATCTGCAAAGTCGCGAGGGAGTTTCTGCGGTAGAACATGAAGGAGAACGCTTGAAAGCCTCAACGGACCATCTGGCATAAGCCGTCGAGGCTTGCTCGGCGGCGTCTCCGCGCTCGGCGCGGCGGGCTGGATCGCCGGGTTTGCCGGCGGCTGGGTGTTGCGCCCGAGCTGGGCGCACGCGGCCGGCCCGATCAAGATGGGCATCGTCACCGGCGCCATCGCTCCCTCCGGCAATGCCAACTGGCAGGTGGCGCAGTTCGCCGTGGAGCAGATCAACGCCTCGGGCGGCATCCTGGGCCAGCCAATCGAACTCTATTTGGAGGACACCGCGTCCGATCCCAAGATCGCGGTGGGCAACGTGCGCAAGCTGATCCAGGAACGCCATGTGGATGTCGTGCTCGGCGGCATCACCAGCACGATGCGCCAGGCGATCAAGGACCCGATCGTAAACCGCGGTCGCACGCTTTACATTTATCCGCAGCTCTACGAGGGCCAGGAATGCACCAAGTTCCTGTTCAACACCGGGCCGTCGCCGGCGCAGTAATGCGACCGCCTGATTCCCTACATGGTCAAGACCCTCGGCAAGAAGCGCTTTGCCATGCCATCGGCCAACTACGTTTGGCCGCAGCTCCTCAATAAGTACGCCCGCAAGGTGATCGAGGCCAATGGCAGTGAGGTGGTGTTCGAGGAATACTACCCGCTGGACCAGGCGGAGTATTCGGCGACCATCGGAAAGATCAAGGATGGCAAGGTCGACTGCGTTTTCAACACCGTGATTCCGCCGGGGCTGCAGCCCTTCGTGAAGCAGCTTTACGAATCAGGCTTTCAGAAAAACGGCGGTGTCCTGAGCTGCGTTTACTATGACGAGAACCTGCTAAACTATCATCCCGTTAACGAGATGGACGGGCTGGTGAGCTGCCTTGACTACTTTCAGGCGGTCGATGACCCATTCAGCAAGACGCTGCAAGAGGGCTATGCCAAGCGGTTCCCCGGCACAAAGTACCTGTTTACCGCCGGCAGCGCCTCGACCGGCATGTATCGCGGCGTGAAGTTCTATGAGGCCGCAGTGAAAGCAACCGGAGGTAAGCTCGGGCGCGAGGACGTGGCCGCGGCTCTGGACCACGGCGTGCTCAAGGAAGGTCCGGGCGGCGGTGCAGAGATGGTGCCCGGCCACTATCATGCGAGGATGAACATGTACATCGTAGCCTGCAAGAACGACGGCGGCAAGACCCGGTACGAGGTCGTCGACAAGGCCGACATGGTCGATCCACGAGAGTGCTGATCTGATGGATGCCGCAGCAAGACCGAGCACCCTCCGCAAGGCTGGTCTACCCGCAAAGCGGCCCCTGCGCGTACTGCCGGTGATCGAACTGGCGGTCCTCGTGGTTCTGGTCGCAGCACCTGTTGTCCTGTCCGGCCGGGCTGAACTCATCACATTGATGACCAACGTGATCATCCTATCGCTGCTGGCCATCAGTTTCGATCTCTGCTGGGGCTTCTCCGGCATCATGTCCTTCGGGCAAGCGCTGTTTTTCGGCGTGGCGGGATATGTGGTGGCACTGGTTGGGCGCGACCTCGATTTCAGCCAGCTCTGGGGCACGCTGCCGTTGGCCATGCTCGTTGGAGGACTCCTGGCCGCGGCGCTGGTGGCCTTCCTGCTGCTCGGCCGCAAGGCGCCATCCTCGATCTTCGTAGCGTTCGGCACGCTGACCGGTGCCTACGCGGCCGAGCGGCTCGTCGCCGGCTGGCAGTATGTCGGCGCTGGCAACGGGCTTTCGGCCATCAAGCTGATGGGGTTTGGCAGCTTCGAGTTCGTCGAGCGCGTCGAATTCTATTCGGTGGTGCTTACCGCACTGGTGCTCGTTTACGCGGCCAGCCGGTGGCTGGTGCGGTCGCAGCTTGGCCTGGTGCTCGCCGGCATGCGGCAGAACGAGGAGCGGCTGGCCTTTTTCGGCTACAGGGTGCAAGTGTTCAAGGCGCTCGTATTCAGTTTTGCCGGGGTGATCGCGGGCCTGTCGGGCGCATTGTATAGCTACCACCAGGGATTTACTGGTCCCAGCAATCTCGGTCCCGGCCTGTCCACCACCGCCGTAATCTACTGCCTGTTCGGCGGCAGCGGCACGTTGATCGACCCCGTCCTCGGTACCGCTGCCATCGAGTTGCTGAACTACGTGCTGGCCGACACCGACGCCATCCGCCAGTTCTGGCCGGTCATCCTGGGTGTCGTGTTGCTGGTCGTGGTGATGTTCCAACCGACCGGGTTGCTCGGCTTGGTCGTTTCCGCCCGGGAGCGCATCGGCTCGTTCGGCGTGCGCCGGCGGCCAGGTTGATGGCGCTGCTGGAAGTTTCAGGCGCAACCAAACTTTACGGCCAGTTGCGGGCGCTGGATGGGGTGGATCTGTCCGTCGAGGTCGGCACGTTCCACGGCCTGATCGGACCCAATGGTTCCGGCAAGAGCACGCTGCTGAAATCAATTGCTGGCGCACACTTCCCTACGACCGGCGCCATTCGCTTCGACGGCGCCGACATTACCCAGTTGCCGCCCTATCAACGCGCCCGCAGCGGGCTCAGCCTGAAGTTCCAGATCACCGCGGTGCTGGCCGAACTCTCGGTCTATGACAACGTGCTGCTGGCATTGCAGTCGCTGGAGGGCAACTGGTCGCTGCTGTTCAGTCGGTCACGCAAGCGCCTGGACGCCGACGTGATGCACGCGCTCGAGCGCTTCCGCCTGGCCGATCGTGCTGATAACTTGGCAGGCGAGCTGAGCCATGGCGAACAGCAATGGCTGGAGATCGCTATGGCACTCGCGCCCCGGCCAAAGCTGCTGCTGTTGGACGAGCCAACCGGCGGCATGAGTCCCGAGGAACGCCGGGTTACGGGGGAACTGCTCGCTCCGATCAGATCGGAGTGTGCGCTGGTGATCGTCGAGCACGACCTCGACTTCTTCAAGAACATCTGCGACCGGCTTACCGTGCTCGACTAGGGCCGCGTGCTTGGGAACGGAACCGTCGATAAGATCGAGCGCGACCCGCGCGTGCAGGAGATCTATACCAGCCGTATCTGATCCTGTGCCTGCGCCTCTCCTCCAGGTGGACGCCCTTTGTGCCGGCTACGGCCGCAGCCAGGTGCTGTTCGACCTATCTGTGGCAATGCCGCAGAGCGGCGCCGTAGCAGTCCTGGGCCGCAACAGCGCTGGCAAGACCACGCTGCTGAAGACATTGGCCGGCGAGATCACCCCCATGTCAGGCAGCATCACCTTCGATGGACGTGCTGCGACCACCGATCCACCCGAGCGGCGCGCGCGCAATGGCATCGGCTATGTGCCGCAGGAGCACGCGATTTTCGCCAGAATGACAGTACGTGAGAACCTGCTGCTTGGCGCCACGGGGCGTCAGGGCCGGGGCGCGATTGACGAGGTGCTCGACTTCTTCCCCAAGCTGGGCGTACGCCTCGGCCAAACTGCGGCCACGCTGTCGGGCGGGGAACGCAAGATGCTGGCGATGGGCCGGGCCCTCCTTGGTCGTCCGCGCCTCCTGATGCTGGACGAGCCGACGGAGGGCGTCTGGATCGGCGTTATCGAGGAAATCGCCGAGCGCCTAACCGAGCTTGCAGGCCGCATGTGTGTGGTTTTAGTCGAGCAACATGTCGAGTTGGCTCTGCGCGTGGCGAGCTACGCCTATGTGATCGATCGCGGCACGATCGCCCTTCAGGGGCCGGCTGCAACTATACGCGATAGCCCTGACCTGCTGCGCTTCTTGGCACCTTGATGGCTGTGGCTCAGCCCGATTTGAACTAATACCAAGCCTCATGGCGCTTGACCTGTGGCCCACTCGCGCAGCCCGATGGACATGATGCGCCAGGGTTGTTCGGCCAGCCTGTTCCAAGCGTAGCAGCAGTGATCGACGATGGCGTTGTATGATGCGAACACCCGGTTCGAGAGCCAGTTGTCACGCAGGAACTGCCACACGTTTTCGACAGGGTTCAGCTCCGGGCACTTGGCCGGCAGCGGCACGATGGTGATGTCAGCGAAATCGCATCGCGATTTGCGCGGGGCCGGCACGAACAGGCGCTTGGACATACGCCAGCCGGCCTAGTCCAGCAGCAGCGCGCAGTGGCGTCCTGACGTCACCCTGGCCGCGATCTCGGCCAAGTGCAGGTTCATCGCTTCGATGTTGCAGTGGGGCAGGACCAGGCCTGCCGCCTCGCCCGTTTCGGGGCAGATCGCACCGAAGACATAGGTCGATGCCGTGCGCTGATCCTGGTGCGCTGATCCTGCGGGGCTGAGGGTCGGGTGCCGCGTTTGGCCCAGCGCCGGG
>CALMVT010000470.1 GCA_937873175.1 uncultured Acetobacteraceae bacterium
TGCCGGAGCCGGCCTGAGGTCATCAACACTCTCTGCCCATCAACCTGACAACGCCAGGCGGTGTGGCCGCAGGCGCTGCGGCTCGATCCGACGATCCGCGATGTGGACGCGCCGCATGCGCTGCTGACGGAGGCGGCGTACCGCCGGGCGGGCGAGTTCGACGTCGTGCATTCCCACATGGACTGCCGGCCGTTCAGCCTGTTCAGCCGGCAGCGCACGCCGTTCCTGACTACCCTGCATGGCCGGCTCGATTTGCCGGAACTGCGGCCGATGTTCGACGCCTTTCCCGGATTGCCTGTCGCCAGCATCTCCGACAGCCAGCGCCTGCCGCTGCCGCAGGCCTGCTGGATGGGCACCGTTCCGCATGGCCTGCCGGCCGGGCTGCTGGTGCCGCAGGCGGGCATCAGGCCGGAATACCTCGCCTTTCTGGGCCGCATCGCGCCGGAGAAGGGGCCGAACTGCGCCATACGCATCGCGCGTGCGTGCGGCCTTCCGCTCCTGATGGCGGCCAAGGTCAGCGGTGCCGACCGGCCTTACTTTGAAGCGGTCATCCGCCCCATGCTGGCCGGCGGCGGCGTCGAGATGGTGGGCGAAATCTCCGACGCGCAGAAGCCCGGCTTCCTGTCCGGCGCGGTCGCATCGCTGATGCCGATCTCCTGGCCCGAGCCGTTCGGCTTGGCGATGATCGAGGCCATGGCCTGCGGCACGCCGGTGATCGCCTTCAACCGCGGCTCAGTCCCCGAAATCATCGAGCATGGCCGTACGGGGTTCATCGTGGCAGACGAGGCAGGCGCGTCGGCCGCCGTGTCGCGGCTGGACCAGCTTCCGCGCGCCCTGGTGCGTACAGCATTCGAGGCGCGGTTCACCGCCCGGCGCATGGCGGAGGATTACCTGGCGATTTACCAGGACCTTGTCGCCGGGCAGCGCGGCATCCAGCGCGCAAACGTCCAGAGTGCCGCGGAATGAGCGCCACTGCTGGGTACGGCCAAGCGTGACCGGACAGGGCATCCACCCCGATGCGTTCGCAAGCCCAATCGCCGCGTCGCTCCCGGCGAGCCGCACCCGCACGCTGAGAAGCGGCGATACGTTCGGGGTGTTCGACGCGGGCGACGACGTGTCCGGCCGCACCGGCGCCCTCTACTTCCGCGACACCCGCCACCTTTCAAGGCTCATCCTGCTCATAGACGGCGAGCGTCCGGTTCTGCTCAGCTCCACCCTGCGAGACGACAGCGCCGAGCTGACCTGCGACCTGGCGAACCCGGACCTGCACAGGGACGGGCGCCTCGCGCTTGAGCGCGACATGCTGCACCTGCGGCGCTCGCACTTCCTTTGGAACGCCACCTGTTTCGAGCGGCTGTCGGTGCACAGCTTTGCGGGGACAGCCCAGCACGTGCGGCTCGAATTGCACTTCGCCGCCGACTTCACCGACCTGTTCGAGTCCCGCGGCATGACGCGCGTGGTCCGCGGCGCGCACCTGGAGCCGGACTGCGGCGCGGCCGGCGTGGTCCTGGCTTATGACGGCCTGGACCGGCAGCACCGCACGACCCGGCTGCGCTTCGACCCGGCGCCCGCCGTGCTGGACGGAGAGCATGCCGTGTTCGAGTTCGACATCGCGCCGGGGGAAACCCGGCTGGCGTTCGTCGAGATCGCCTGCAACGCCGAGCCTGCAACGGACATCGGCGAAGGCGGACAGCCACCGAGGCTGGTCGCCGTGCCGGGCGCGGAAATCGATCTCGTAGCGCCCCGGGGTTGCCCGGGTCGCCTGGAACGCAGCCCTCACCCGGTCGCGGTCGCCAGGATGGATGTGGGCGGACAGGAACTGTCCAGAAGTTGGGGGATATGGACGGAAGCGATATGACCCACCGGGCCGAGACTGGCTGGGAGATCGTGGATGGGGTTGGTGCTGCAGCTGGTCGAAACGCGCGCCGGCAGCAAGGGGGACTGTCCAATGGTTGGGGGACTACGCCGCCTCCGCCCAGTGCAGCCCTGAACCGGAAGTTGGCTCGAACAGCTGGCCGAAGCCGGAGCCGAGCGCACCGTTGTGGACGGCGCAGTGGACCTGCAGCAGCAGGTCGGCCCCGCGCCGGGACCAGCGCATCTGCTGCGACTTGGCCATGCGTCGGTTCACCAGGAAGTTGGCCGTGCTCTCGGTGAGCGACGTGCCGACACGCAAGCCGGCGCGATGACGTTTGGGATTGCCCCGGTTCGGTGGACGGTTTGTAGGCTTGGGGGCTACGTCTTGGTC
>CALMVT010000471.1 GCA_937873175.1 uncultured Acetobacteraceae bacterium
GCAACGCCGTGCGGGCGCCGGACTACTTCCTGATCCCGCCGCCCCGGGTTGTCGAGCTGGGAACCAAGGTGGAGCTGTGAGGACACGGCCGCCCAACGCCGCCGCGCTTTGCGGGCGGGCAGC
Organism: uncultured Acetobacteraceae bacterium; assembly: GCA_937873175.1. Taxonomy (GTDB): domain Bacteria; phylum Pseudomonadota; class Alphaproteobacteria; order Acetobacterales; family Acetobacteraceae; genus CAHJXG01. The sequence continues at coordinate 124 of CALMVT010000471.1, forward strand.
CCTTGCATTCAACACACCTGGGACGGTTTCGCGGCAATCAGAGAGGAGCCGGAAAACTCCTCCGCTCCCGCCAGCTTCGCACGGCTTCCGTTGGTTGAACGGCATCATGCCCGGCGCGCGGCCATGGCCCGATGGCTCAGCCGACCCGATGCCGTCACGAACCCTCCCGTCCAACAAATCCTGATTTGCCTCACAGGCTCGTGAGATCCAATGTGCCTGCCACAACTCGCCCAAGGCAAACGCCCATGCAGCACAAGAAGCCCGCCATTGGTCCACGGTTCACCTTGGAGCAGATCGCAGCCCTCGTGACATCCATGGAGGGCAGTGCCTGGGGGTTTCACGTTGAAACCAGCGCAGGCAACCCGCAACGGCCAGAGATCGCCGAAGTGTGGCAGCACCATCCGACCTTGGTGCGGTTCTTCATCACGCCGCTGCCCGGCGGTGATGTCGAAGTCTACGACGTGGTGCACGAGACTTACAGGAGCGATTCGATGCAAGCGGTCTTGGCGTCCATCATCGAGGCCGAGGCAGTCGCGGCCTAACGGTCGCGGCGGTCGGATGCGGTCGGGTCTGGATAGGGCATCCGGAGCATCAGACCCCTGGGACGCCGCCCCGCGAGCTGGATCGCTTGGCGGCCGACGCGCTCGGCCTGGCGACCGACTTGACATTCACCTCACCGGCCGGCGGCGCGACCCGTTCGCATGCGTGGCGGGTTGGCACAACCGGCAGCGCCTGCACTCGGCCCCGGGGGTTCAGAACACCCGGCGGGGCGGAGCGGCCAGCGCAAAGCGTGGCGCAACCACCCCATGGAAGCCGCGGAGGATCAGTCGCAGACTTCCAGCTCGATGTGAGGACACCGCGACCGGGCGCCCAAGGTTCTTGTTCGGGCTGATGCCGGCATGGCTGCTGCCTGTGTGCACTTGAAGCTCGGGACGGAGCCTGGTCACGTCCGTCCCGAGCCAGGGCCTGCAGGAATCAGACCGCGACGCCCGCGAAGCGGAACAGGTCGGCAATCGCCCCGATCGTGCGCCCGTCCGGCATCTTGAGCGTAGCGCCGCCCGCACATGGGACCGGTTGGGACGGGTCCCAGCCCCGGTTCTGCGCGAGGTAGGATTCCGGATCGGCCAGCAGCACGCCGACAAACGTTTCTGCCACGACCCGGCTGCCCACCTCGCCCAGGCGCTGGCCGCCCCCGCGCACCTCGGCCTCCTTGAGGACGTAGAACCACAGCGGCGTGCGGTCGAAGAAGCCGCCGGCCTCCATCGCCTGCGTCATCTCGGGGCTGTTGCCTTGGCTCAGCTCGTCGCGGCTCAACGCCCCGGCGTCCACCGCGCGCGCCATGGCCTGCCCCGTCGGCAGCGAGAGCTGGTAGCCGCGACGCAGGTTGCGCCGGGCCAACTGCTTGAGCAACTGGCTTATGCGGTCGTTCGGGTCCTCGTCCTCCCCTTCGTTCGGCAGCTTGCCGAGCGTTTGGGCGAGGTGCGTATCGATCATGCGCGTGAACCGGCCCGGTTGCCCGTCGGCGCCGTCATGGGGCGAGGTGCCGTCGAAGCGGTCCCACTCGATGATCCAGTTGTGCGGCAGCACCTTTTGCGGCGTCTTCCCGGCGGGATCGAACGGCGTCGGGGACTTGCCCGTGAACCGGAACAAGAGGTTGAGCGAGGCTTCCTTGATGAGGAACCCCGGCCCCCCTTCCGGCTTGCGGCCGAAGTTGCGGTTGTAGTCGTAGGCGTCGCGGATCATCGAGTGGCCGAAGCGGTAGCAGGCGGCCGAAAACTCCACCGGCATGAACGGCCCCCGGGTGTCCCCGAGCTGCCGCCGGTAGAGCGGCGCGCCTTCATGGAGGACGCGGTCCACGACGTCGGGCTGCAGCAGCGTCTTGAGGAACTGGTTCACGACCAGCCACTGAAAGGTCCAGCGCACGATCCTGCGCGCGTCCTCGAACAGCCTGTCCGTGTCCCGCCTGTCCCGCTGCGGGTCTTGGGCGAGCAGCCAGTCCACGACCGCGTTGTGGAAGCGCAGCATGGCCACGTGGAACTGGGCGACGACCAGGTTCTCGTCATTGCGAGGGTCGCCGATAAACGCGTGCTGCTCGAACGTCTTGCTGGTGCGCAGGCTTTCGGGAAACTCGTCCGGGGTCACGATCCCCGCCGCCAGCAGCGCGCCGATCCGCGGCAGGTCGCGGTTCAGGTCATCCGTGGCCGGCGGCACTTGCCCGACGGGCTGGCCGTCGGGTCCGGTCGCCAGGTTGGCCGTGCCGACCCGCATCTTGGCGCCGTCGCGCATCTTGCGTGCGAGCCCAAGGTTGCGCTCGTGCCCCCGGCGTGCCCGGTAGCCGTTCCGGCCTGGCAGGCCATCGCCGTAGATGGCGTCGAGTTCGAACGCGGGGGTGCGCCGGTTGAGCAGGCCATACTCCACTTTGGCCCTTGGGGCCGGCTTCAGTTCGGCTTCCTCCACGGTGATGTCGCTCACCGACGTGTCGCGGTCGGTGCGCGCGGTCAGCTCGTGGTCGATAAACTGGCTCCAATAGGTGAACACCGGGGGGATGGAGGAATCTCCGCTCGGGTCCTGCGCCACCATCGCCGCGCCCAGCGCATCAAGCGCCTTCACCGTGTCCACGCCCGCGGGCAGGAAGTCCTCCGCCCGGTCGGTCTCGATCAGGTAGCGGAAGGGCGTCATGGAGTCAGGGTCGAAGTCGTCGCCGGCCTGCTCCGGGGCGACAACCGGCGGCGACCACCCGCCCGGGCGCCGTCCCGGGAAACACCACCTGTGCGGCTGCGCTTTGGCAGCGTCGGCGGCGCCTTGGGTCAGGGCGTGGCCACCGTGCTTGAACTCGAAAAACATTGGGCTTCTCCTGAACAGTGTTGCTTGCTGACAAAGACGCGCCCGCGCTTGCGCCGAGCTGCATGGCGGACGGCGGGAAGCGAGGGACGCTCACGCCGCTCTTGCGAGGGGCCATGGCGACAGAAACGAGCAGTTCCTCGGCACAAAACTGCAAAGGGGCTTGCGCCGGTGCAAAAAAACAGCGCGACATGGTCGTTGCCGCGCAGTCTTGTGCATACATCCTTGGCAGCATCGCGGCGGAACGGACGACTCCGCCTGTCACGCCTCCTTTCAGCAATTTCAGAGTGTGGTTGTTCTCGCTGGCGGGCAGTGACCTGCGTCACAGTCCCCCGGGGTTCATGAACCTCGTGGCACCGTTGTTGGAAGCAGCGGGCCGATGGCGGCTGCTCAACGGCCGTCGGGGGCGCCCGGCGGAGGCAGGCATTGACCGCGGAAGGTCCAGGCGGGATCGCGCAGCAGGTCGTTCAGGGACTCGCCTCCCGCCGGGTCCAGCGCCGCCTGGTAGGTGCGAACGTTGCCCGGCCAGCCGTTCCTCACATACGCCAGGACGGCCTCGATCTCGCTGTTGCCGAGCCGCCCCGCGAAGGCCGGCATGCCGTCTGCGTGGCTTGACAGGGGCGCAGCGATGCCTTGGGCCACGATGGCGGCAAGCTCGGCATCGGAGTGCCGCCAAGCGTGCCCGGCCATGCCGAGGGAGGGCGCGAATGGAGGGGTCTGGAGACCGGGCTGCCGCCGTGCCTCCTGTGCGCCATGGCAGGTGGCGCATTCGGCGGCGTAAAGCTGGGCTCCCCTGGAGATCACCTGGACGGGGTCGCGCGACGGCGCCGAGGCGACGCCGGCTCCCACCAGGACGGCGCCGGCGGCCAGAACGGAGGCGGCGACGCCGATGCTGAGTGCCGGACGGGCGGCAGGGCGCGTCGGCATCGGCCGTGATCCCATGCCCGCCTCGACCGCAGGCGCCGCAGCAAGTATCTGACGGCTCATCGGGTCCCCGCTGCCGCCGCGAGCACGGCCTGCCGATACGAGGCCCCGTTCCGGTACTCCGCATGCTGCAGGCCGTAGTAGGCGACGAAAAGCACGCCGATTGCGGTCGCGAAGAAGGCTCCCGCCCGGCCCGCCTCGGCAAGGACTCCGCGTCGGGCGTCGTGCAGCCGGCGGTGCAGCGGCGTCGGCCCATGCACGAACATGGCGGCCAGGCAGGCGATCGTCGGCAGGTGCCCGATGGCGTCGAGCCTGCCGAAGTCCAGGATGGCCGACACGAAGACCAGGCCGAGCCCGAAGATGCCGAGG
>CALMVT010000472.1 GCA_937873175.1 uncultured Acetobacteraceae bacterium
CCACCGTTTGACGATGCAGCCGCGGGCTGCCCCCGCTAGACTGGCCTTATGCCGTTGCCTTCCTGGCACCCCGACAGCCTGGCCGACCGCTTGCCCTTCCTGCGCCGCCGCGCGCTGCTGACGCAGGCGACCCGCGCCTTTTTCGCCGCCCGCGGCTACACGGAGGTCGAGACGCCCTATGCCGTCCCGACGCCGGGCGAGGACGTGCACCTGCGCGCGCTCCGTACCGTGATCCACGGCCCGGACGGCACAGGCCGCGCGCTGTGGCTGCACACCAGCCCCGAGTTCGCCATGAAGCGCCTCTTGGCCGCCGGTGCGGGCCCTGTGTTCCAGTTGGCCCGGGTTTGGCGCGACGGGGAGGGCAGCGCCCGCCACGCCGCCGAGTTCACCATGCTGGAATGGTATCGCCCCGGCCTCGACTTCAACGGCCTGATGGACGAAACGGCGTCGTTGCTCCGCGCCGTGCTGCCGCCCGTGGTGAGCAGCGGCGGAGTCGAGACCAGCCTTGCCGCCTTTGAACAACTGACAGTGGCAGAAGCGTTTTCCCGCCATGCCGGGGCCGACGTGCTTGGCACCGCCGGTGATGCTTCCGGCCTGGCCCAAAGCGCCGGGGCGGCGCTGCGCTCCGGTGAAACCTGGGAAGACCTGTTCTTCCGCCTGCTGCTGGAGCGGGTCGAGCCGCATCTGGGCCGGACGCATCCCACCTTCCTCACCCACTGGCCCGCCGCCCAGGCGGCGCTGGCCCGGCGCGACCCGGCGGACGGGCGCGTGGCGCTGCGCTTCGAGCTGTTCGTTTGCGGCATCGAACTCGCCAACGCCTTTGAGGAGCTGACCGACCCGGCCGAGCAGCGTGCGCGCTTCATCGAAGACCGCGCCCGGCGCCACGCGCTGTATGGCCGGGATTGGCCGCTGGACGAAGACTTCCTTGCCGCCCTCCGCCACGGGATGCCGCCGTCCTCCGGGATCGCGCTCGGCTTTGACCGCTTGGCGATGCTGGCCGCTGGCGCCGACCGCATCGGCCAGGTGCTCTGGCTTCCTGATTGAAATAGGGGCCAGTGTCGCCAACTCCTGCGGCATGAAGCGTATCTTGCCTTTGCTGCTGGCGGCCGTTCTCGCCGGCTGCGCCCCGGCCTTTAACCGCCCGGCATTCCTGGCGACGTTCGTGGGCCAGCCGGAAACCGAGCTGGTGCGCCGGCTCGGCGTGCCGTCCCGGACCTACGAAGCCGGCGGCCGCAAGTTCCTGGCCTATTCCGAGCGGCGGTCCGAGGTGATCGGGGGCGGACCGTTCTTCGGTGGCTTCGGCTACTTCGGCTCGGGGCTGGGCCTCGGCTATGATGCCGCGTTCCCGGCCGAGATCATCGAGCGGGCCTGTGAAACCACGTTCGAGGTCGCCAAGGGCCGCGTGCTGGCCTGGTCGCTGCGCGGCAACGCCTGCTGACCGGAACAAAGCCCGCCGCGCCGCGTTGCCCCGGGATGAGCAATGCGATCAAGCGTGCCGCCTGCAACGCGGCGGTGCTGGCCGGGGTAGCGTTGGCGCTGCCTGTTTCCTGCGGACAGCACAGCGACGGCGTTTATACCGGCGGCATCCAGCCCAGCCCGGCCAGCCGGATCAACCCCGCGGACCCCGGCTTCACCAATGGCGGCAATCAACCTCGGTGAGGAACCCCCGGATGCTGCGCTTGACGATCTTGCTTGCGGCCCTGGTCGTAGCCGCGTGCGGCTTGAAGCCGACCGGTCCCGCGGGGCAACTCAGCAGCACCAACGTGAACCCGATTTCCGGGGCGCGCGGCGGCACCAGCACGGGGAGCAGCCGATAGGCCGGCGCTGATCAGCGGGCGGCGGCGATGGCGGCGTTCATCGCGCGGACCCCGGCCGCCGGCTCGTCCGGGTGCTGCCAAACCGCTCCCACCACCGCGAGGAAGTTGGCGCCCGCCTGCACCAGCGGCGCGCAGTTCGCGGCCGTGATGCCGCCGATGGCGACGCAGGGCAGTTCCATCAGCTCGGCCCACCACGCAAGCAGCGCGGGATCGGCCCGGGTCGGAGCCTCCTTGGTTGTCGTCGGGAAGAACGCGCCAAACGCCACGTAATCCGCGCCGGCCTCGCCCGCTTCCATCGCGAGGTCCCGGCTGTCGTGGCAGGTTACGCCCAGCGTAAGATCGTTGCCCAGCAGCTTGCGCGCTTCGGGCGCCCCCATGTCGGTCTGCCCGACATGCGCGCCGTCGCAGCCGGTGGCGACCACCAGGTCCGCCCGGTCGTTCAGCAGGAACGCGACTCCGCGGGATTGCGCAACCGGGCGCAGCGCATCGATGGCCCGGCGCCACGCATCGTCCTCCGCCTCCTTCAGCCGAAGCTGCACCGCCGCCACGTCGCCCGCGTCCAGCGCCCGGGCGAGCGTGTCGGCGAATCCGGGGCCGGCCGTGGTCGGCGTGACTAAGTAAAGCCGGCACGTGTCCTCCGCGCCCGGCTTCGTAACGTCCATGGTGGCCCCCGGTTACCGCTGCCCGCTGGCGCGCGGCTTAGCCGATGGGCGCGCGTCTGTCACGCCGAGCCAGGCGTCCAGCCGCCGCAAGGCCCCGCGATCGTTTAAATCCAACGCGGCCGGCGGCGTCGTGAGCAGCAAGGCGCCCTGCGCCGCGGCGCGTTCGGCGATGTCGGCAAAAGCCGGGCCGGGCCGCAGGACGACCACGCGGCAGCCGAGGCCCAGCGCTTCCAGCGCGCGGCCTGGCGCGTCGCCGCAGTCCAGCACGTC
>CALMVT010000473.1 GCA_937873175.1 uncultured Acetobacteraceae bacterium
CGCCACCATCGCCATCCAGGCCCTGCGCTACCCCGACGCCGTGATCTGGTCCTTCGACTACAAGCGCGGGATGCTGGCGACCGTGAGGGCGTGCGGCGGCCAGCACTATGACATCGCTCGCGAGGGTGGCCCCTCGTTCTGCCCCATGGGGCAGTTGGACGGCGAAGGCGACCTCGCCTGGGCGGAGGACTGGATCGCCTCCTGCTTCGAGCTGCAAACCGGACATCCGCCGACGCCCGGCCAGCGTGATGCCATCCACCGCGCCATGCTGCTGCTCCAAGCGGACAAGGCCCCTGGCGCGCGGTCGATGACGCACTTCGTCACGACGTTGCAGGACGAGGACATGCGCGCGGCCCTGCGCTACTACACGCTGGAAGGCGCGCTCGGCCCGATGCTCGACGCCGAGGCGGACAGCATCGCCTATGGCCGACTGATGGCGTTCGAGATGGAGGACCTGCTCGCCCTGAAGGAGCAGGCGGCCGTCCCGGTGCTGCTCTACCTGTTCCGGCGGTTCGAGAAGTCGCTCAAGGGTCAGCCGACCTACCTCATCTTGGATGAGGCGTGGGTGGTGCTGGGCCACCCGGTGTTCCGCGCCAAGCTGGCGACGTGGCTGCGGGTCACGCGGTCCAAGAACTGCGCCGTCGTCATGGCGACGCAAGTGCTGTCCGACGCGAACAAGTCCGGCATCCTCGACGTGCTGCTGGAATCCTGCCCGACCAAGATCTTCCTGCCCAACGAGGAAGCCGAGACGGCCGGCGCGGCCGGCGTGCCAGGCCCGCGCGCCTTCTACGAGGCGATGGGCCTGAACGAGAAGCAGATCGGCATCATCAAGCACGCGGTCAGGAAGCGGCAGTACTACCTGGTCCAGCCTGAAGGCCGCCGGTTGTTCGAGCTGAACCTGGGGCCGGTCGCCCTCGCCTTCTCGGGCGCCACGTCCGAGGACGCGGTGGCTGAGGTCAAGCAATTCGAGCGCACCCATGGCGAGCGGTGGGCGCTCGCGTGGCTCGACGCAAAGGGGATCAACCATGAAGCATTGCTCTAGGCGGGCGCTGCTCGCCGCAGCCGCATCCTTTGGCGCGTCTGTTGCCGTGCCGGCCCGCGCGCAACTGGCTGTTGCCGATGGCCCCGGCATCATTCAGTGGATCAAGCAGACGGCGCAGCAGGCCCAGCAACTCCAGCAGCAGGCCCAAGCGTATGCCACCCAGCTCCGGCAATACGCCAACATGGTGCAGAACACCGTCGCCCTGCCTTACCAGGTTTGGAACACGGTCCAGGGCGATGTCATGCAGGTGCGCAACCTGTCGAATGCCGCGGCCCTGCTGTCGGGCAACTCCGGCAGCATGGTCCAGCGCCTGAGTTCCGCCGCCGGCTACGCCAGCCAGGCCGCCAACATCGGCAACATCGCCGGCCAGTTCACGACGTGGCAGCAGACCATCGGCAACAACGTGGACACGCTCGGGCGCACACTTGGCCTGCAACAAGGTCAGCAGCAGACCAACGCCGCGCTGATCGAGCAGATGCAGGCGCACTCGGCCACGGCGACCGGGCAGCTCCAAGTCCTGCAAGCCGGAAACGAGCTGGCTGGCGCGACGGCGAACCAGCTTATCCAGATTCAGGCGACGCTTGCCGCCACGGCGCAGTTGCAGGCTGGGAATGCCGCGGTCGCAGCGGACCGACGGGCATCCGAAGACGCTGCCCTGCTTGGCTTCGCACGTCGGCAAGCGGTGCAGGGAAGTGGGGTGACGTGGTGAGCGCCATAAGCGTGCAGGTGCGCGTCGCGATGTGCCTGCTCATCGCTGGAGCTGGGGCGCTTGGCTATGGTGCTGGAGTTTGGCGATCATCCGTCGCTGCCGCCGCTTCGGCCGTTGTGGCGGCCCCGGCCCAGCCGCTCGTGTGTCCTCCCGCGTCGGCTGAAAAACCAATGCCCTTTCAACGCCACGAAGACGTGAGGGGGTCGGGCAAGACATGGTAAGGCGCCACGCCCTGACTTTGTCTGCCCTCGTGGCGGCCATAGCGTGGCCGGGCTTCGCTGATGCCCAAACGGTCGTCACCTTCCCTGACGCTACCATACGGACATTTCAAAACCTGGCAGCTCAATGGCTGCCAGCCCTTTCGGCTGCGGGTAGCAACACGTTCTACATCTTGGCCTCGATCTCGTTCGTATGGGTGCTGGCCCGGCTGGCAATGACTGGCGCCGTGATGGAGGAGATCCTCACCGAGCTGATCGGGGTGATGCTGTTCATCGGGATCGGGTTTTTCGCCCTAACCAACGGTCCGATGCTGCTCAACGCGATCATCAACAGCTTCCGAACCGTTGGGCGGAACGCAACCGGCGTCGGCATGGCGCCGAGCGACATATTGGCTGCCGGCCTGGCGATCTCTGATGGCATCCTGGAGCAGTCGTCAGCATGGAATCCGGCCATTGCGGTCGGGCTGTTCATCTTTGCCGGCATCATCCTGCTCAGCATCGGCTTGATCGTCGGGTGCGTTGTACTGGGGCTGATCCAGGCCGCTGTCTTCATTCCCGTCGCGACATTCATGTTCGCGCTGTTCGGGTCATACTGGACGCGCGACATTGCCATGACGGTGCTCAAGCAGGCTTTCGCGGTCGGCGCGAAGCTGCTGATGCTGCAGTTGTTGGCCGGTGCCTCGCTGCAGATCCTACGCGGAATGCCAGGGGTGGCGACGAACTTCAGCGCCCCGGCTGCCGGTCAGCTCATTGTTTCCGTCGCCATCATCGCGCTTCTGGTCAAGCAACTACCTGATTGGATCGAGAGCGTGATCGGCGGCGCTCCGCTTGGCCATGCGCACACCCTCCAGCGGGCAGGCCAAGCAGTGGCAGGGCTGGCCGGTGCCGGATTGGTGAGCACGGCGGGCACGGCTGCCGCGGTCGTCTCGGCCGGCCGGCTGGCCGGAACGCAAATGTCGGCAGCGGAGGGCGGTGGGCCACAGTCGATGGCCGAACGCGCCACTAGCTTGGTCGCTGGGACCACAAAGAACTTGGCTCAGGCTGCGGCCATGGATGTCGGGCGGAGGCTGTCCGGCACTCCTGGAGCGCACCACGGGTCTGCGC
>CALMVT010000474.1 GCA_937873175.1 uncultured Acetobacteraceae bacterium
CGGTGCTGAACCGGATGACCCGCCTCAGCCGGCCGGTGTTCCACCATATCCGTTGAGAGCGCCTTAGCTGGGACTTCACGTCCACGATCTGAATTACGCACCAAAGTCCTTGCGCTTCTGTCTCGGGAGGTGGTGGGGCGCGCTTGGCTCAGCTTGAACGGCAAGGTGGGCTTCCCGGGTCAGATCAGCGGCCGTCTCCTACGCCAGACCTGTTCCAGGTGCCACCGGGCGGGTCCATGCAACAACCCGGCCCGAGGGCCAGCCTAAGTCCACCTGCATGTCGCCGCTTGGCAGCCCAACTTCCGGCGATCAACTGCCAGCACGCAGAGTGAGCCAGACCCAACGAAACCGACCAGCTTTCGGTCCGACGTGCCTCAGCAAAGTCGCTGAGCGTATATACCAATCGCGTGCACCACGCTGGCGTAGGCCCGAGTTGGATGCATCCAACTCGGGCCTACGCCAGACACACTTGGATGCATCCAAGTCACACCGCATGCACCTTGTTCATGCAGCCGCTTCCCTTCAGTACCTGACGCCGGCTAAAGCGAGTTATCAGGCTTCATACGGAGCAAAAGGCATGACGGCGAGCCAAGTCGAAGGATTCCGAACTATCGCAGCGGTGCTGCGCGCCGCGGGCCGTGCTGCCATTGAAGCCGAGAATGCCCCGGATAAGCGCAAACGCCTACGCTCCTTTTCGTTGGCTGAGGCCGCACAGCTTCTTGCGACTCCAACCGCAGCTGTCCGCCGCGCCGCCGCAAGACTGCATCACGATGCCCAAAGCGCCTCACGCACACGTTTGACCTTTGCCGAGATGCAGGCCCTGCGGCCAATGCTGCATGGTGCCAAGTCGCACCGGCGCCCGGATCGGGGGGAAGAGCTGTCCGTCGTGGCTTTTACCAACTTCAAGGGGGGGTCAGCCAAGACCACCGGCAGCGTCCACTGCGCTCAGTATCTCGCCTTGCAAGGCTACCGTGTGCTGCTAGTGGACTTGGACAGCCAGGGTAGCGCCACTGCGCAGTTCGGCCTGGACCCGTCCAGCGAAATCGACGTGCGCACCAGTTTCGCCGCCTGGACCGACGCCCAAGAGGCCGGGCGCCCCCTTGACGCGCGCAGCCTGTGCCAGCGCACCTACTGGCCCGGCATCCATCTGGTCCCGGCCGGCGCCCCTTTGGCTGCCGCAGAGGACAGCCTATCCCGCCGCGCTGTTGGGGCGCCCGGGCCGGTGTTGCCTTTCGACGAGTTGGCGGCCTTCCTACAGACGGTCGAGGAGAACTACGACATCGCCGTGGTGGACACCAGACCGGACGTTAACATGCTGATGACGGCTGCCCTCCACGCCGCCACGGGCATCGTTGTACCCACCCGCGCAACCATGACTGATCTCGCCTCCACCGGCGAGTTTTTTGCCCATCTCGCCTCCTACATGTCTAGCGTCGAGGAAGCGTTGGGCCGACCGCTGCCGATCCGCTTCGCCCGCATCCTCGTGTCCGCCTATGACCCGGCAGATCGCAGTCAAGATGCTTTGCTGGCCTTGCTGCGGGATCGGTTCGGACCGACGGTGCTTCCCGCCCCTTTTCTCCATTCCCGCGTCATGGGCACTGCCGGCTTTGGCAAAGAAACGATCTACGAATACGAGCCGAGTACGGACCGTACGGCTTATACCCGCGTACTCACCAGCGTCAACGCTGTCAATGCTGCCATCCTGCGGGACATAGAGGAGGCCTGGGGTCGCACGCCCGGGCGGGTGTCTACGACAAAGGGGAGCATGCCATGAAGGCGGGACGCTTTAGCGCGCTTGCCCAAGCCGTCCAGGCTAGCGCCGCGGCAGTGCAGGCAGAGGCGTCACCTGCACCTCCCGCCGCCGGGGCGCACAAGCCCACTGTCGCCCTCGGCGCCGTGGCGGAAGGATTGCGTGACCGTGTTGCACGCCTGGAAACGGCGCTGGCCGACACGGAAGGCCGTAGCGCCGAGCTGGAACGCGAGCTGCATCAGGTCCGCGCCGCCCAGGCCCGTGCGGGTGATGCCGTGGAGGAATTCTTGTTCCTCGACCCAGCCGGCGTGCAAGATTCGCTGCCCCGCGACCGCTTGGCCAGCGCCTTTGAGGGCACAGAGTTCCAGGCTTTGCAGGACGACATCGAAGCCAACGGCCAGGATGATGCCATCACAGTCCGCCGTAGCGCCGCGGGCGGCTTCGAGGTGGCAGCCGGGCGCCGTCGGTTGGAAGCGTGCCGCCGCTTGGGCCGGCAGGTGTTGGCTCGCGTGCGATCGCTGGACGATGATGCCATGCTGCGCGTTCAGTTCAGCGAGAACGAGCGGCGTGAGGATATTTCGGCCCTTGAACGCGCCCATTGGTTCGCAGCGGTCAAGCAACGAACGGGCCGCCCGGCAAAGGAGATCGCAGCAGGGTTCGGCCTCGACCCGTCCACGCTCAGTCTCTACCTGCGCTTGTCCCGTTTTCCCGCCGTCATCGCCGAACGCCTGCTGGAGCCGCAGCGGCTAGGCGTGTTGCGGGCTCGGCGGGTAATGGAGGCCGTGGACGCCGACCAGGGTGTTGCCGGGCGCCTCCTGCAGGCGCTGGATGCCTATGACCGTGTCTGCCGGGACCGCGGAGGGGCGGTGGACGGAGATGAGCAGATCGCCGTCCTGCTGCGTGCCGCCGAAGCCCGTGGCGGAGCATCCGCCGGAGCGGCGGAGCGCCGCCATGTAGCGCATTCCGGACGGCACATCGGAACGTTGACGCGCAGCGGGAGGCAATGGGTGTTTCGCTTCGCGTCCGGCATTGGGGATGAAGCCGTGCAGGCGCTCGCCGACCGCATGGGTGAGTTTGTTGCGCAAGCGGAGCACGTAGCCGGGATAGGCACTGGGCAGGGTATGGCAGGGTCGAGCAAGGAGGCTCGCCCGTCTCGGCGGCGCTGACCTTTCCGCGCCGCCATATGGTTTGAAGCGAGGCCGCACTGCTTATCCCTGGGATGCCGGACCGTCTCGCTACTTCGCATACTGCACCGGCTTGGAGCACCCCTCACGACATTGGCCGCAACAGGCCACGCGCCAGAACCGACACGTCCTGCGACAAGGGGTTGCGTGCGGCTACATCGCTGTCCAGCACGCGGCGTAGGCGGTCACGTTCCTGCCGCAGGGACCCGCAGGCATCCTCGCATAGGGCAACCAGTTCGCATGGTTGAGGCTTGAAGCGCCGGGTTCGGCGCCAGGCGCGGGCGGCGTCCTCCAAAGCCCACAGAGGATAGGTGCCCAGGTCCTCCGCCCAGTCGTCGGCCAGGCGCTGCTCCACTTCCGGCGGATGCGGATCCATCCGGTAATGGGACAATAGCGCCAGTACGCGCGCCAGTAGCGCACCACGGTCTGCCGGATGGAGGATATCATCGAGTGCGGCCAAACGCCGCTCCACCGCCGCCGTCTCGGCCGGGCCATGCAGAGCCGGGGGCGACCAGCGCTCAACCCGGCGGGCCGGACCAGCGTCCGGGAACAGGAAGCGCCGTTCGGCCACGCCACGCTCCAGCACAGCGGCGGCCACTGGGCAGGGCGGAACCAGAGCATCCCTGGGAGGGACGAGGATTGGAGACGGAGGCGGGACAGGGAGGCGCTTAGACACGTGCACGAGCGTCAGCTCCATGGTGAGGCAGGCCGGAAAAGGGCGGGGGCAGGTGGCGTGGCGGCAGCGGCAGCCCAGGCGGCGAAGCGCAGGGCGGGTGAGGACGGAGGTTGGCGGCGCGTCGAGTTGCTCCCGGTGGAGAACGGGCCGAGACCGGTCGGCTGGCGGCCTTTGCCGCTGCAAGGTGCCTGGCTGCCGTGGTCTTCCAGCAGCCAGGCCAGCCAGGCATCGCTTAGGCGCCCGGTGCGGTAACGGTAGCCGCGGGCACGGCAGCGGGCACGGAAGCGGGCGGTGTGGGCAGGCAGGTCTGCACCGGGGCACAAACGCAGGGCCTCGGCTTTGTCCGCCGTGTTCGGTTCCCAGTCCGATGGAACCTCCATATCTGTATCCGGAGCGCACGCGCGTGGGGCGGGCGTGTTGTTTTGTTCAAGGTAGAGCTGATTCGTGTCACCGGCCTGACAGAGGGTGTCCGCGTGCGACGCAGGCCCTGTCACGTCCGCACCAGGGGGGCCACCCTGCATGGCTTCATCCAGGTCGCCATGCAAGGTGCTGGGCGCGACCAGAGCTTCGCCGTCCGGGGCCGCGTTGTCCGGAGGCGTCAGGCGCAAACGGTAAAGGCAGGATGTGGTGCCCCCATTACCGCGTGCGCGCGCCTTTTTCTCCAGGAACCCGGCTGCCGCAAGCTGGGCTACCACACGATTCACCCAGGGCCGGCTACGCCGTAAGCGCTGCGCCAAGGTGACCTGGGACGGGGCGCACACGCCATGCTCGTTTGCATAGGTAGCCAGCGCCGCCAGGACGCAAAAAAGATCGGCGTCCACGTCCGGATGCAGCAGCCACCACGCAGGGACCCGACCCCAACGCGACGTGGTTCGGAACAGCTCGGTCATGGCTAACTCCTATCGTTCAACAGGCGCCGCGCGCCCAGGCCGACAGAAAGCAACCGTGCAACCGCCCTTGGCAAAGCAGCGGTGGGCGGTTTGCCGTGCGGCATGGGAGGTTTGCCGTGCACCGAGGGTGCCTGGCGATGCAGCGCGGGAGGTTGCCGATGCGGCGATGGAGGTTTCTGGTGCAGGTGCGGAGGGGCCCGGCGCACCCCTGCTAGGACTCCGCACTAGTCACGTCCCATCCTGCACCGCAAACCGCTTGCCGTGTCTCGCCCAAGGCCGCCGTTGCCCGGTTCGAATACCGAGCTGCACCGCAAACCTCCAGACTTCATAGGCCCGCGAAAGGTTTCCGGTGCGCCCCGTGCGCCCGTCGGGAATGGCTAGGAGGTTTCCGGTGCAGGGCAGACAGCGCTTGATGCTCGTATAGTGCCGGTGGCCATCCGCTCTGAAAGGCTCCGCGGTTGTGAGCTTCTGGCGACCTAGCATGGGACAAGGACGCCGAGCCTCCGAAATGGCCCCCCGAATGCCGCAACCTTGTGCGTCCCGGAATGCCGGTAGGATAGGCCGGACCAACGTAACCCTATTCGCTATGGGATGGACGGCACTTGCGGCGTGTTCGACGGCGCTCGCGCGACCTGCCCTACGAGCCGAGAGTGAGCCAGGGACCAGCAAACCCGGTCACGACGGAAACGCCAGCCGTCTGCGACTTTGATCTGGTGTGGCACGGCGGTGATGCCGCCCAGAACTGCTGGTTGATGGCAACTTGGTGCCCCGGGCAGCCGTTTGGCCGGTGACCGAACTGATGCTGGGAGGTTTCCGGTGCGTCTGTGCAATTACGCCTAAAATCTCGCCCCTTGCTTCTCCGCGCCCTGCACGGCAGACCTTCCTCGTTGCACCGCAAACCTTCATACGACTAACGGATCGGGCTTGCCCGAATCACGCTATTGGTTGCAGCCTGCGTTGCAGGAGGCTCCAATGAGCAAACCAGACCCGCGGCGTATTCCCGGCGCGCCGTTCCCGCTGCAACTGGCCCTCTGGGAAGTGCCGGAGCCGGACCGAACCAATATGGTGGCGCTCTATGACATTGCTCCTCGCTTCTGCTTCGACACGCGTGATGGTGGCGAAGGCAGTCGCAAGCTGATCGAGCGTGAGTTCACCTTTGGTGCCAAGCACTATCGCATCACCTTGAAGCCCACCCAGGTCCGTGCCCCCGACGGCACCATTGTAGACCGGTATCTCGGGGAGCGCGAACAGATCGTCGAAGAGGTGATCCGGCGCATTGCGGGCAACCGCTCCCGTCTGCGCTTGCATGACCAGGTGAAGGTCCGCTTCCCTTTTACCGTCAGCGAGATCCGGGACGAATTGAGCCGCGTACGCCATTCCTACAGCTTCGCCGAAATCCGGGAAGCCATCACGCTGCTGAACGAGGTTCGCCTGGTGATCCAGGACCTGGACGCCAAGGGATCGCCCGTGCTGTCCTCGGCTGCTTTCCCCGTCATGGGCCTGCGCCGCAAAGGTGACGACTTCAACAGCTTTGTGGAATTCAATCCGTTGGTGGCAGACGCCATACGTCTGCTGGATTTCATGCAGGTGGACTACGAAACGCTGATGGAATTGCGTGACCCCGTGGCACGCTGGCTGCTGAAACGCCTACACAACGAGATCGCGGTGGCTCGGCAGCCCGTCCAGCAGATGACCGCTACCGGCATACGCCGTGACTCCGGCATGCCGGAGTGGAAAACCACGCGCAATCTTCTGCGCCGGGTATCTCAGTCGGTGGAGGTGCTGCGGGAACTCGGCGTGTTGGACAGTATAGATATGGAGGAGGTCATGGAAGGCCAGCGCAAGGTGGATATTGTGTTCACTGTTAGCGCCAGCCCAGACTTCATGGCTAAAGTGCATGCGTCCCGCCGCATCGCCCGTGCCAACCGGGAAGACTTTTCTCGTATTACCGGAGGCCGCACGCCGGGCGCCGGTTTCGCCCCCGCCGCCCCGGCCGAGGTGTTCCGCCTGCGCGACGCCCGGGTATCAGCGCCAGAAGACAAAGCGGCGTGAACGTCCCGGAGTACGTGGTTCTGCGGCGTGCGGTTTTGCAAGATTTTAGGTGCATAAGTCAGGCAGACCGTGTGAAAACGCGGTTGCGCTGTAGTAGTGGTGGAGTTGACTGGCGGAAGCGCATGGCGGGGCGCTGGTGAGCTGCGGAGGCGGCTGGACGGAAAACACGGTTCGACGTCGCGGCTTTGGGCGAGATCCTGCCGGTTAGCTTGGCAAAACCGGCACGCATGCGCCTTTCAGGCCGCCACCGCGGCCATCAGGTCGGCGAACCCAACGATGTTGAGGACCCGCCGGAGATTGTAGGCGAGCGCGGTCAGGCTGAACTCGGCACGCACCTTCTCCAAGCCGCGCATCAGAAACGCACCCTGGTTCATCCACTGCTTGATCGTGCCGAACGGGTGCTCGACCGTCTCGCGGCGGCGGTCGCGCCGAAACGCACAGCGTTTGCGGCTGAGGACGTCGGGGTGCTCCGCCAGCCGGGCCTGCACCCGGTCCAACACCGCTTCGTTCTCCAAGCGGGACACCGTGCGGAACCGGCCGTTCGTGCAGCGCGAGCGGATCGCGCAATCGTCACACGCCAGCTTGTTGGTGTAATTGATTTTGCTGAGCCCGCGCAGAAACGATGACGAGT
>CALMVT010000475.1 GCA_937873175.1 uncultured Acetobacteraceae bacterium
TCTCCATCTTGGCCAGGGTTCTGCCCTGAGACCGGATACGTTGGCGTAGACTGCCAAGGTTGTCGTTAAACTGCTTGCAGACGGGGCGGGCCATACGTTGTTGTACGAGATCCCGGCCGAAGCGGTCAGGCCGGTCTCTTCCAGGATGCGGGCGCGGATCTCCCGGGCGGTCGCCCACGCTGTCGGCAGGCGCCTCAGGTTCTTGGTGACGTCGAGATACGCCTCGTCGAGCGAGAGCGGCTGGATGAGCGAGGTGTAGTTTGCGAAGATGTCGTGGATCTGCCGGGACACCGCCCGGTAAACGTCGAAGCGCGGCTTGACGAAGACGAGTTCGGGGCACCTGCGAAGGGCTGTGACCGACGGCAGCGCCGACCTGACGCCGAACTGGCGGGCTTCGTAGCTCGCAGCCGCCACGACGCCCCGGGCAGCCGGAGAACCGACCGCCACCGGTCGGCCACGGAGGGCGGGGTCGTCCCGCTGCTCCACGGACGCGAAGAAGGCGTCCATGTCGACGTGTATGACCTTGCGCGCCGGTTCGCGATCCATCGCCGGTATCATAGACCAGAAGAAACGGATCGTGAACAACGAAGGCTGGCCGAGGCACCACGCCATCCGCTTCGGGGCTGTTCTTCTGCAACGCCCAGGCACCGGTGATAGTCCGGGCGGCGGGCGGCGGGCCGCCCTGCCGGGGCGAAGAGCGCCGCGCGTCCCTTGCAGGCGCCGGGCACGTTCTGGGATACAACGACGTCCGGGACGACCTGATCCGGCGCGTCGCCACGTTCGAGGCGCAAGTCAATCGCGATCCCTGCGCTGCCACCAAACGCCATCGGGTCAAGGATCACCTCAATCCCGACGAGGAGAAACTACTGCTCTCAAGCTGAACGCGGTTTAGCTCCGTCGTTTCGGGGCCAATGAACCAGGCAAGATCGCTGGTTCAGGCATCGGTCTAAGGATGACCAAAGCCTTTTCCCGTCCCTGATTGGCGGTGTAAGCAAACCTCACACCTGCAGACCCATCGGGCTCAATGCTTTCTATGAGGATGTCGATGGCAGCGGCTGCCGACTTCAAGTCAGCCTTCAGCAATGAAAGCGACTCCGAGCCATTTCCATGCCGTCGGATGTGTGACGTCGCAATGCGGGGTAAACTCTCGGCGACGGTTTCTCCCGATTTGGCGACTTCGTCCGGCGCATCCAGCCAGAACTCCAGTGTCATTGTAGAGACCGATCCAATGAACTTACCCAGCATCTCGATGTCGTCAGCGGTCGCAGCGAATCTGCTTGCCCCTACTTTTGGTGAGTGCCCGGGTGGCCCTGGCATCAAACCGTCCACCGGCACCGAAAGCTTGCGTGCGGCAACGGTGAGGCGTTCACGAACGTCCAGGCTCGCTGGAAGGACCATGTAGCCGCTCGCCACGTCGCCGAGCATGAGGGATTCCTCTCGGGCCCGCAGACGCCACCTTAGGGCAGTCAACAGGCAGATGGCAGCGTCCAGCTTATCCTGATCGCTCTTTTTCGGCTGAGCACAGCCCGCCACACTGGTGCACCAACGAGCAAGCTCATCGCAACCCAGTCCACGTGCCTCCAAGCTGGCGGCGTTGGCGACAGCAACCCAATCGGCATGACGGAAGGCTTTTTTCCGGCCAGGATTGTAGCGGAGCCGCTTCAGACGTCCGCAGCATGCAGGCGCCAAGGAGGCCAGGGCGAGGGCCGGGAAGACTTCGATAACGTATTGTCCCTCGATCGCAGTCCGCGCTTGCTCCGGGTCCTCCGTGGCTTCCAATGCTTCCAGGAACGTCCAAATCGGCGACGCGTCGCAAAACATCCCGAGCCGACCGCGGTTGGCTGGCTGAACGCCACCGCCAAGCCATGAAACAAGGGAGGCTGCCACCCGCTCGACCGGCCTCATGCTCGTTACATTCGGAACGATCGTGGGCTGGTCGACGGCCACGAGCAAGAATTCGCTGCTGGAGCGAAGCTCCTGGATGAACGCCAATGCTTGTTCGAAGCTTGCCAATCGCGGACAGTGGAAATCGACTGCTGCGCCGTTGGC
>CALMVT010000476.1 GCA_937873175.1 uncultured Acetobacteraceae bacterium
GGCCGGGACAGCGCGGCGTTCCTGCCGCCGCCGGCCGATGGCGGCCTCGGCGCGACGGCGGCGTTTCAGGCCTTGGAGGCCAACCCGGGCGATCTTGCCGGGGCGCAGGGCCGGGCGCTTGGCGCCGTCGCGCAATGGCGGCAGGGGGGCGGCGACCCGCAGGCGGTGCTGGCCGCGGCGCCGGCCAACGGGTCCTTGCCGCCGTTGCCGGCTTCCACGGGGTTTGCCGTGCTCGACCGCAACGGCAACAGCGTCGCCTGCGCGGTCACGATGAACAACCTGTTCGGCACCGGGCGGATCGCGCCGGGCACCGGCATCCTGCTTGCGGCCTCGCCACGGGCGGCGACGCCGCCTTTGCTTTCGGCGGCCATCGCCTGGAACACCAACGTTCGCGGTTTCCGCGCCGCCGTCACCGGGTCCGGGCAGGAAGGCGCGGCCTTGGCGGTCGCCGCGGGCCTGACGAATGCTTTGCGATCCACCGTCCCCATGCCGGCCCCGGTGCCGGATCCTGGCCGCGCCAACGCCATCGCCTGCGCGCGCTACCTGCCGGGCGACGAGGCCACCTGCAGCTCGGCGGTCGATCCGCGTAGCACCGGCCTTGCGGTCGGGAGCAACTGACGTGGCGTTGAAGATCGGTCGGGGGGCGCACGCGCCGGGGTTCCTGGTGATGGACGTGATCGCCGCCGCCAACGCCCGGCAGGCGGCCTTGGCGCCCTCCGATCCGCGGGTCATCCGCATGGAGGTCGGCCAGCCCGGCACCGGCGCGCCCGCCGGCGCCCTCGCTGCAGCCGCGGCGGCGCTGCGCGGCGCCGACCCGTTGGGCTACACGGAGGCGCTGGGCCGGCCTTCGCTGCGTGCCCGGATCGCGGCGCATTACCGGGATTGGTATGGCGCAGCGGTGCCGACCCGCCGCATCGCCGTGACGATGGGCGCTAGCGCCGCGTTCCCGCTGGCCTTCCTTGCGGCCTTTGACCCTGGGGACCGCGTGGCGTTGGCGGCGCCGTTCTATCCGCCCTACGTCAACATCCTGACCGCGCTCGGCTTGCAGCCCGTGATTGTCGAGGCCGGGCCGGCAACGCGCTACCAGCCGACCGTTGCCTTGCTGGACCGGCTGGACCCGGCGCCGGACGGCTTGATCGTCGCCAGCCCCTGCAACCCTGCCGGCACGATGCTGGCGCCCGACGAACTGGCCGCCATCGCCGCCTGGTGCGATGCCCGCGGCGTGCGCCTGATCTCCGACGAGATCTACCACGGGCTGCATTACGGCCGTCCCATCGCGACGGCGGCGGCGCTCAGCCCGCATGCGGTGGTGATCAACAGCTTTTCCAAATATTTCAGCATGACCGGCTGGCGGGTCGGCTGGATGGCATTGCCGGAGGACCTGATGCGGCCGGTTGAGTGCCTGGCGCAGAACCTGTTCATCTCGGCGCCGCACATTTGCCAGGTGGCGGCGGAGGCGGCGTTCGACTGCACGGCCGAGCTGGATGCCAACGTGGCCCGCTACCGCCGGGTGCGCGACCATCTGCTCAAGGCTTTGCCGTGCGCCGGGTTCCCGGACATCGCGGCACCGGATGGAGCGTTCTACATCTATGCCGACGTTGGCGCACGGACCAACGACAGCGTAGCCTTTTGCGCGCGAATGATGACCGAGGCCGGCGTTGCCGCAAGCCCCGGCGTGGATTTCGACCGGACTCGCGGCACCCGGACACTGCGGTTCAGCTACTGCGGTCCGGAAGCCGACATGATCGAGGCCGCCGACCGGCTGACCCGCTTCCGATAGCGCGCCAGCGGCGGGGCGCCATTCGCGCCCCGCTTCGGCCCAGCCTGCTTGTTCAGCGCCGCCACCAGCCACGCCGCTTTTCCCCGGGCGACGCGCTGCCGTCGATCAGCGTCGGGACGATCAGCGGCCCGCCGACCGGCTCCGGCTCGGCCTCAGTCGCCGCGATGGGTTCAACCGCCGGCGGCACCGTGATCGGGGCTGCATCGGGCAGTTTGTCCCCAGGTGCCGATGCGGCGGTGTCGATGGCCGGGTCAGGCTCCTCGAGAGACACGGTTTCAGGGGCCATCGCAATCGGCTCGGCGATGACCGGCTCCGGCTCCGTTGGACCAACTTCCGTTGCAGGAAACGGAGCTGCGGGTTCGGACGAACGCCGCGCCGCCCCGGTGGCGGCGAGGGCGCGTTCCTGCTCGGCTTGCTCGATGGCGTCGAAGATGTCGAAGGCGGTGCTGCCGCCGAACGGATTGGCCGGGGTCGGTCCGACGTAGGCGGGCGCCACGCGCTCAGCGAGGCCAGAGTCCGCCTGGGCCGGCTCCGCGGCCACGGGGGCCGCTTGGGCCTCATCCGGGTCGCGCCGGCGCCGGCGTCCCCCGCGGCGACCGCGCCGTTTGTTGCGTTCGGCCTCGTCCCCGGCGGTTTCGGGAGCCTCGGATGCTGTTGCCTCGGCAGCTTCGGACGCCGGCGCTTCAGCAGCCTCGGGCGCCGAGGGTTCGGCAGTCCCGAACGACGGCGCCGTCGCTATGTCCGCCGCGGGCATGCCATCCTCGGGCAGTGCCTCCGAGACCTGCGCCGTGAGTTCCTCAAGCGGATGGTCGATCACGATGTCGGACGGCGACGCGGTGGCCCCGTTCGGTTCGTCGGGCGTTTCGGTCACAGAACCCGCGCCGGCGGCCGCATTGTCCGCTCCATCCTCCCGCCGGCCGCCGCGCCGGCGCCGGCGGCGACGCCTGCTGCGCTGCTCGCCTTCCTCGGCTGTTTCGCCGGGACGGGGCGCGTCGTCCTCGTCCCCATCGTCCCCGGCAGCCGCATCGGCTCCGCGCTCCGCCACTTCCTCGTCGGGGTCCTCAAACGGTTCCGGCGGGGCGAGCTGCGAAATCGGCGTGGGCAGTTCCGACACGGTTTGCGCTCGCAGGCGCTCGATCCGCATCGTCGGCGGCAACAGCGTCTCATCCGCCGCAAACGAAACATGCATGTCGTAGCGGGCCTCGATCTCCGCGAGCCGCACCCGCTTGTGGTTCAGCACATACAGCGCGATCGGCCCGGCCACGTGCACAACTATCTCGGCCGCGCGGCGCTTCGCGCCCTCCTCCTCGATGCCGCGCAGCACATGCAGCGCGGCGCTTTCGGTGCTGCGCACCTGGCCAGTCCCGGCGCAATGCGGGCACATGACCAGGCTGGTTTCGGCGAGCGACGGGCGCAAACGCTGCCGGCTCATCTCCATCAGGCCGAAGTGACTGATGGAGCCGACCTGGATGCGCGCCCGGTCGTTCTTGAGCGCGTCCTTGAGCCGCCGCTCCACCGCGGCGATGTTGCGCCGGTTCTCCATGTCGATGAAGTCGATCACGATCAGCCCGGCCAGGTCGCGCAGCCGAAGCTGGCGCGCCGCCTCCTCCGCCGCTTCCATGTTGGTCTTGAGCGCGGTTTCCTCGATGCCCCGCTCCCGCGTGCTGCGGCCTGAGTTCACGTCGATGGCGACCAAGGCCTCGGTCTGGTTGATCACCAGGTAGCCGCCGGAGCGGAGCTGCACGGTGGGCGACAGCATGGCGTCGAGCTGTGCTTCGACCTGCGCCTTGACGAATAGCGGCTGCGGGTCCCGCCACAACTGCACCTTGCGGGCGTGGGTCGGCATCAGCATGCGCATGAAGTCGCGCGCCGCCCGCCAGCCCTGCTCGCCGTCCACCAGGATGTCGTCGACATCGCGGGAGTACACGTCGCGGATGGCGCGCTTGATGAGGTTCGCTTCCTCGTAGATCAGCGCGGGCGCGACCGATTTCATCGTCAAGTCGCGGATCTGGTCCCATTGGTTGAGCAGGTACTCGCAATCCCGGATGATCTCGGGCTTCGGCCGGTTGGCGCCGGCGGTGCGGACGATCAGGCCCATGCCGCGCGGCAGGTCAAGCTCGGCGGTGACTTCCTTCAATCGGCGACGGTCGGCGGCGGAGGTGATCTTGCGCGAGATGCCACCGCCCCGGGGCGAGTTCGGCATCAGCACGGAGAACCGCCCGGCAAGCGAGATGTAGGTGGTCAGCGCCGCACCCTTTGTGCCGCGCTCTTCCTTCACGACCTGGACCAGCAGGATCTGCCGGCGGCGGATCACCTCTTGGATCTTGTAGTTGCGCAGGAAACGCGGGGTGGCCCGCTGCTCGCGCGGCTCCTCGGTTTCGCCGCCGATCGACTCTGGCGGCGGCTCGGCCGCTTCGAAACCCGTTTCGATGGGCTGATCGGATGCAGCGCCGTTGGGAAGGGGGACTGCAGGCTCCGCGTCCAGCGCGGCCTCGCCATTCATCGACGGCTCCGGCATGGGCGCCGGGTCCGTGTCGGCTTCCGCCAAAGTCTCCGGCGCCATGTCGGCACCGACTTCCTCAGAAAGCTCCGCGACCGCCGTCTCGGGCGCCGGATCCGGAAACAGCGTCTCCGCCTCGTGCGGGGCGACAAGGATATCCTGGCTGACCGCAGCCGCCTGTGCGACCTGATCCTCGCGCGGCAGCGCTTCTTCGGCCAATTCCGGATCGGCCTGAGCGGCGTAGGAGGCTTCCACGGCTGCATCCACCGCGTCCGCCGACGCGACCATATCGGGGATGTCGATCACGCCGGACACCTGGACCACGTCGGGGGCGGTTGGCCGGGCCGCCAGGGCTGCGTCGCGGGCGGCAGCGCGGTCTTCGGCGTCCTCGTCTTCGCGCGCTTCCGCTTCCTGCATCTCCAGCAAACGCTGCCGGTCGGCGACGGGAATTTGGTAATAGTCTGGGTGGATCTCGCCAAAGGCCAGGAAGCCGTGCCGGCCACCCCCATACTCGATAAAGGCCGCTTGCAAGCTCGGCTCGACGCGGACGACCTTGGCGAGGTAGATGTTGCCCTTGAGCTGCTGCTTGGTGGATGTCTCGACGTCGAAGTCTTCGAGGCGGTTACCTTCCAGCACCACCACGCGGGTTTCTTCGGTGTGGGTGCTGTCGATCAGCATGCGTTTCGTCATCGTGTGTTGAACTCCGGTGCGCCGGGGGCACGCGCGTGCTGGGCACGGCGCGGCGGCGGCAGAAGGGGGGAAACGGGGTTCCGCTCCGGCCGAGGGCAGGCTGCGACGTGTTCAGTCCGGATGTTGGGTGGACGGGCACGGCGATCAGCATCGGCTTCCTGGCGAGCGGGCCAGCGCTGCCACGGATCGGCGGCGCTGCCCTGGTGAGGCATCAGCCCTCCTCCATGTACCCGGTGCCTCAAGGCGAGGGGCCTGCTGGACGGACCCGGCGCGCGAAATCGCGCGGCGCGGGCGACGGTGCGATGGGGCAAGATCGCTACTCAGGATTGCAGCCGGGTCCATTCGGATCGGGCCGCAAGCAGGCTGTCTCGCCGGTGTCACATCGTCGGAGCGTTACGAACATGGCGCAATCCGGTTGTGTCTGCAAGGCTGCTCAACCGGGCGGCCATAAGAAGCGCGTGTGGACTGTCAAGCTCCTGTGATACTTAGCCCCATGGCTCAAGCCTGCATCCTGTCCCGCCGAGCCTTGCTCGCCGCCATGGCGGCCCTGTCCGGCGGCTCCAGCCTTGCTGCCGCGCGCACGCCGCAGCGCCCGGCGCGCGTTGCGCCGCGCTTGCCGCTCGTCGTTCTGGACCCTGGACATGGCGGCAAGGACCCCGGTGCGATCGGCGTGTCCGGCACCTACGAGAAGCACGTGGCGTTCGCCGCCGCACTGGAGCTGAAGCGGCAGCTTGAGCGGTCAGGCCGATGCCAGGTGGCGTTGACGCGCAGCCGCGACGCCTTCATCCCGTTGCGCGACCGCGTCGGGTTCGCGCAAAGCCGGGGCGCCGCGCTATTCATGTCGCTGCATGCGGATGCGCTGGCCGATCCGCGGGTGCGCGGCGCCAGCGTTTACACCTTGTCCGACACCGCGTCCGACGCGCAGACCGAGGCGCTTGCCCGGCGGGAGAACAGCGCCGACCGCTTCGGCGGCCCGAACTTCCGGGACGTGCCGCCCGCCATCGCCAATATCCTGGGCAGCCTGGTGCGCCAGGAAACAAGGGCCGGCTCGGCACGGATGGCCCGCCGCCTCGTCGGTGCATTGCAGCCGGAGATCGGCATGCTTCCGCACCCGGCGCGTCAGGCCAAGTTCATGGTGCTGCGCGCGGCGGACATCCCGAGCGTGCTGGTCGAGATGGGCTTCATGTCGAATCTGCAGGACGAAGCCGCTTTGCGCCGTTCGGACCATCGCGTGCGCGTGGCGGCGGCGCTACAATGCGCCGTGGACGCCTTTTTGAGCAGCAGTGCGCGGGTCAGCGGCTGAAACAGAGGTAGGTTAATGGACGGTCATAATGAGGGCGGCCGGGCGCCAGTGTCGGGTAGTCCGGAGGTAAAGCCAAGGCGCCCGCGGTTCCGCTGGCTGCGCCGGGTGGCTGCCGGGCTGTTCGCTGTCGGGGTTTTGACGGCACTCGTCGGCGGCCTGTTCGCTTGGCAGACCTACGAACGCTACGCCGCCGACCTGCCGACGCTCGACGGGCTGCGCCATTACCAGCCGCGCGTCATGAGCCGGGTTTATGCTGGGGATAGCCGCCTCATCGCCGAATTTGCCACCGAGCGCCGCATCTTTGTGCCGATCAGCGCCATCCCGGACGTGGTGAAGCAGGCCTTCCTGTCCGCCGAGGACCAGAAGTTCTGGAGCCATCGCGGCGTTGATCCCGTGGCAATTGCCCGCGCCGGCTGGATGGACCTAATGCAGTACGGCCAGGGACGACGGCCCATTGGCGCCTCGACCATCACGCAGCAGGTCGCCAAGAACATGCTGCTGGGCAACGAGGTCTCGATAGCCCGCAAGATCAAGGAGCTGATCCTCGCGGTCCGCATCGATCAGTCGATGAGCAAGGAGCACGTGCTTGAGCTTTACCTGAACGAGATCTATCTCGGCTTGCAGACCTATGGCGTCGCCGCAGCCGCGCAGGGATATTTCAACAAGGGCCTTGATGAGCTGACCTTGCCGGAGGCCGCATTCCTCGCAGCGCTGCCCAAGGCGCCTAACAATTACAACCCGTTCCGTTTTGCCGACGCCGCCAAGGCCCGGCGCGACTGGGTCATCGACCGCATGGCGGAGGACCGCGCGATCACGCCCGTCCAGGCCAGCGACGCCAAGGCCTCGCCGATCCGCCCCGCCGCGTTCCGTCGGCCGGAGACCGTCGCCGGCGCCGATTGGTTCGGCGAAGAGGTGCGCCGGCAACTGGTTGACCGCTTCGGCGCCGACGCGACGACGCAGGGCGGCTACGTGGTCCGCACTAGCCTTGATCCCGCCTTGCAGTCCGCAGCGGACCGGGCATTGCGCCGCGGCCTGCTGGCCTACGACCGCGCCCGCGGCGGCTGGCGCGGCGCCGTCGCGCATCTGGAAAGTGGGGCTGGCACCAGATCCGGCTGGAACTACCGCTTGGCGGCGCTGCCGCATCCGCCGGGCATGCTGCCGGAATGGACGCTGGCGGTGGTGCTGGAGGCCACGAACGACGAGGCGAAGCTCGGCTGGCTCGACCGCGGCTCCGGCAGCGCCATGCATGTGTCCCCCATGCTGCTGTCCGATCTCGCATGGGCACGCCCGGTGCAGGCCCAGGGGTTGGGGCCGGTGCCGCGCCGCATGGGCGACGTGCTGCAGGTCGGCGATGTCGTCATGGCGGAACTAACGTCGGCCAGCGCCGCGCAGGGCCGCACCCCGAGCCGGCCGGAGCGTCTGCAACTGCGCCAGGTCCCGGCCGTGCAGGGCGCGCTGGTATCGCTCGATCCTGTGACCGGCCGCGTTCTGGCCATGTCCGGCGGTTGGAGCTTCGAGGCCAGCCAGTTCAACCGCGCGACCCAGGCGCAGCGGCAGCCCGGCAGCTCGTTCAAGCCGTTTGTTTACCTGGCGGCGTTGGAAATGGGCTTGTCGCCGAGCCAGCGCATCCTGGATGCGCCTTACGTGCAGAACCTGGGCGCGGCCGGGCAGTGGCGGCCCAACAATTACGGCCTGACCTTCAACGGCCCGACGCCGATGCGCGTGGCCTTGGAGCGGTCGCTGAACCTCGTCACCGTACGCCTGGCGGAGCGGGTGGGCATGGAAACTGTGGCGCAAACGGCGGTCGCTTTCCATGTCGTGGACGGCATGCCGCGGGTGCTGCCGGCATCGCTCGGCGCGGTGGAAACCACGGTGCTGCGCCAGGCTGCTGCCTATGCCGGGCTGGCGATGGGCGGCCGGGAAATCTTCCCGTCGATGGTGGACACCGTGCAAGACCGGGACGGCAAGGTCATCTGGCGGGCTGGCGGCCTGGAATGCCGTGGCTGCGGCGACGCCGGCAAGGCCCCGGCTATTTCCGACCTGCGCAAGCAGGTGGCCGACCCGGCGAGCACGTTCCAGTTGGTGACGATGATGCAGGGCGTCGTGTCGCGCGGGAGCGGCGTCGCGGCAGGCGCCGGGCTGAACCGGGCGATTGCCGGCAAAACCGGGACCAGCCAGGATTTCAACGACGCATGGTTCGTGGGCTTCACGCCCGACCTGGTCACCGCGGTCTGGGTGGGCTTCGACGACAACACCAGCCTCGGCGACAAGGAAACCGGCGGCGCCATCTCCGCCCCGATCTGGCACGACTACATGGCGGCGGCGCTCAAAACCCGGCCCTCGCTCGCGTTCCGGGCGCCGGACGGGGTGAGGATGGCGGCGTGGGACAGCGGCAGCGGCCGGGTGACCGATGCGTGGAAGCCCGGCCAGGAGCCTGGCGGGTCGCAGGGCACGGTCGGCGGCGGCGAAAGCTCCAGCGGCGGGGTGGCGGTCAGCGAAGGCCCGGGCCTTGGCATCGACAGCGGCGTGGGCGGACTGTATTAGCGGCGGTCCCGCAATAGGCAACAGGCGATGACGACTGAATCCGAAGCGTTGAATCAGCAGCTCAAGCAGACGTTCGCGCTGCTGAGGAGGCATCTTTGACTGGGATGCCTCCATTGCACGCCTAGACGAACTCAACGCGCTGTCCGAGGACCCGGCGTTGTGGAACGACGCGGCGGCGGCCCAAGCTTTGATGCGGGAACGCAACCGCCTGGCCGGTGCCATTGAGGGTTTGCAGAAGCTTGAGGGCGACGCGGCCGACACGCTTGACCTGATCGACATGGCCGATGCCGAGGGCGATCAGGCGATGATCTCAGATGGTATGACAACGCTGCGTACTTTGCTGGAGGAGGCGAAGCGGCGGGAGGTCGAAAGCCTGCTGTCCGGCGAGGCTGATGCCCGCGACGCCTTTCTGGAGGTCAACTCCGGCGCGGGCGGGACGGAGGCGCAGGACTGGGCCGAGATGCTGGCTCGCATGTACTCCCGCTGGGCCGAGCAGCACGGCTACAAGGTCCAGCTCATGGAGCAAAGCGAGGGCGAGCAGGCCGGCATCAAGTCGGCCACCATGCAGGTGAGCGGACCCAACGCATATGGCTGGCTCAAGACCGAGGCCGGGGTGCATCGCCTGGTGCGGATCAGCCCATTCGACAGCGCGGCGCGGCGGCAGACGAGTTTTGCAAGCGTATGGGTTTATCCGGTCGTGGACGACACCATCGAGATCGAGGTGAACGAGAGCGACCTGAAGGTTGACACCTTCCGGGCCAGCGGCGCCGGGGGGCAGCACGTCAACAAGACGGAAAGTGCCATCCGCATCACCCACGTACCCACCGGCATCGTCGTGGCCTGTCAAACCGACCGCAGCCAGCACCGCAACCGGGCGACAGCGATGACCATGCTGAAAGCCCGGCTTTATGAGGCCGAGTTGCAACGCCGCGAAGCCGCCGCGACAGCGCAGGAGGATGCCAAAACCGACATCGGCTGGGGCCACCAGATCCGCAGCTACGTGCTGGCGCCCTACCAATTGGTGAAGGACCTGCGCACCGGCGTCGAGACCGGCAACCCTGGGGCCGTGCTGGACGGGGCGTTGGACGGATTCATGGCCGCTGCCCTGGCCGCCCGCGTCGGCGCCACGCGCAGCGAAGCCAGCGCCACGGCGCAATAACAGTAACCCATGGCGCTCGGTGCCGCGTCGCTCAGTCCCCGGCGGAACCCTGCGGGGGAAGGCGCGTTTCATCCACAGCAGCACGACGCTGCAAGGGAGCAAACTCATGGTTGATGAAAACCGAGTGCAAGGCGCCTGGGACAAGGTCAAGGGTGCCGTCAAAGAAGGCGCCGGCAAGGTGACTGGCGACGAGAAGCTGGAAGCAGAGGGCAAGGCCGACAAGGTTGCCGGCAAGACCGAGAGCGCAGTTGGTGGTGCAAAGGACACAGTTCGCGACGCCGCAGACAAGCTCTAGCGTTCCAAACGCAACGAGATCGGGCGGGTGTCCTAACAGGGCGCCCGTTTTTGTTCGACCCCTTCTATTCCCGCCGCACCTTTGCCATTTTCTGACGGATGCAGACGAGGTGCAGGCTTGGTTGACCGGGAAAGCTACCGCAACGCAATGGCCCGGCTTGGAGCCGCAGTCAGCGTGATCACGTCGGACGGACCGGCTGGCCGATGCGCATTCACTGCCTCGGCCGTGTGCAGCGTCACCGACGACCCTCCGACGCTGCTGGTTTGCATGAACCGCAACAGCGACTCCAACGAGGCATTCAGAATCAACGCTGTTTTATGCGTCAACACGCTTGCGGCCTCACAGGAGGCATTGTCGTCGATTTTTGCGGGCTTTACGCCGCATACGATGCCGGAGCGGTTTGCCAAAGCCGATTGGATTACTCTGGCAACGGGCGCGCCGGTGCTGTCCGACGCGGTGGTGTCATTTGACTGCCGGATTGCCCAGGTGGCTGAGATCGGCACCCATAATGTCTTTTTCTGTGAGGTTGATGCGATCCAGGCCAGCGGCGCGCATGAAGGCTTGATCTACTTCGGCCGCTCCTACCACCGCGTCACGGTCACGGCTTGAGGAGCGGCCCGGGACGTGCCCGGGCCTTTGATGTATCCGCGTTAAAGCTCGGAATAGTTGCCGTTCTTCCAGACGTAGAACACATAATCAGCCGTGGTGATATCGCCCTTCTTGTCGAAGCTGATCTGCCCCAGCACGCTGTCCCAAGGCTGGCCGCCATGCAGGACATCAGCCACCTTCTTTCCGTCGATGCTGTTGGCCTTCTTGGCAGCCTCGGCCCAGATCTGGATCGCGCCGTAGGTATAAAGCGTGTAGCCCTCCGGGTCGAAGCCCTTCGCCTTGAACTCGGCGACGGCCGCAGCCGCCGTTGGGCGCTTCCGCGGATCGGACGGAAAAGTCATTAGCGTGTTCTCGCCGGCCGGGCCGGCAATCTGCCAGAATTCGTTGGTCACCAGCGCATCGCCGCCGACCATCGTGATGTTCATGCCTTGCTCTTTGGCCTGGCGCGCGATCAGCCCCGTTTCCGTGTGGTAGCCGCCGACATAGATGACATCGATCCCCGCCTGCTTCATGCGGCTGACGATGGCGGAGTAATCGCGCTCGCCGGGCGTATAGGCGGCGTAGAGCGCCTCCGTGGCACCATTGGCGTTCAGGGACTTCTTGGTTTCGTCCGCCAGGCCTTTGCCGTAAGCCGAGTTGTCGTGCAGAATCGCAATCTTCTTGCCCTTGAACGTCGTGGCGAGATACTTGCCGGCTACAAGGCCCTGCTGGTCATCCCGGCCGCAAACGCGAAAGGTGTTCCAACCGCCCTTATCGGTGTAGGCGGGGTTGGTGCTGGCCGGGCTGATCTGCAACACGCCCTCCTCCCCATACACCTTGCTGGCCGGGATCGAACTGCCGGAGCAGTAATGCCCGGCCACCACCGCCACCTTGCGGCTGGCCATCTGGTTCGCCACCGACACCGCCTGGCGCGGGTCGCAGGCGTCGTCGCCGACCTCAAGCACGAGCTGCTGGCCGTTGACGCCGCCGGCCTTGTTGATGTCCGCGACGGCCTGCTCGGCCCCGGCTTTCATCTGCGCGCCGACTGCGGCGTAGGACCCGGTCATCGGCCCCACAGTCGCAATGCGAATTTGCGCCTGCGCCGCGGCGCCGGCGAGGGTGACGGCCAGCACGGCGGCACTGGCGATCAGGGTTCTGCGAGACATTGCAAGCATTCCTTTGTTGATACGCAACATACCCTATGCGGAAGCCGCAAAGCGGGGAAGGGTGCTAATGCCCGCCTTCCAGGTAGGCCGCACGGATTTCCGGGCGCGCCAGCAGTTCGGCGCCCGACCCGGCCATAGTGACGGCCCCGTTGACCAACACGTAGCCGCGGTGCGCAAGGCGGAGCGCCTGAAAGGCGTTCTGCTCAACCAGCAGCACCGTCAGTCCGGTTTCCCGGTTCAACTGGCGGATCGCCCCGAAAATCTGCCGCACCACCAACGGCGCCAGGCCCAGGCTCGGCTCGTCGAGCAGCAGCAGGCGCGGCTGGCTCATCAACGCGCGGCCGATGGCCAGCATCTGCTGCTCGCCGCCAGACAGGGTGCCGCCGCGCTGGGCCAGGCGCTCCTTCAAGCGGGGGAACAGGGTGAATACCAGGTCCCGGGTCGCGGCGTAGTTGCGCATGGCGACAACCTGCGCGCCCATCAGCAGGTTTTCGTGCACCGTCATGCGGCCGAAGATGCGGCGGCCCTCAGGCGACTGGGCCAGGCCCATGTGCATGATCTCGTGCGTCGGCAGGGCCGTGATGTCACGACCGTCATACAGGATTTGGCCGTGCCGCGCGTGCGGGCTGCCGCAGATCGTCATCATCAGCGTGCTTTTGCCCGCGCCGTTCGCGCCGATCAGGGTGACGATCTCGCCCGGCGCCACTTCCAGATCCACGCCCTTCAACGCCTGGATCGCGCCGTAGAACGCGGTGACGCCGGACAGCTTGAGCAACGGCCCACTCATGACGCGGCGGCAAGCGGCCCGTCGGACGCCGCCGCAAGCGGCACGTCGGGGTCGTCCTCGTCGCCCTCGCCGAGGTAGGCGGCGATCACGTTCGGGTCGGCGCGGACATGGGCCGGGTCGCCATCGCTGATGCGCTGGCCGTGGTCGAGCACGACGATGTGGTCCGAGATGCGCATCACGACGCCCATGTCGTGCTCGATCAGCAGCACCGAGCAGCCATCCGCCTGGATTGTTTTAAGCAGCTCCGCCAACGCATCGCTTTCCCGCGGATTCAGCCCGGCCGCGGGTTCATCCAGGCACAGCAGCACTGGGGCCGTGCACATGGCACGGGCGATCTCCAGCCGGCGCTGATCGCCGTAGGGCAGGGCGCCGGCCGGGTCGTCGGCGCGGGGCAGCAGGTTGATACGGTCAAGCCAGCCGCGGGCGCGGTCGATGGCGATGACCTCCGCCGCGCCGTGCCCGCCCAGGCCGAACACGGCGAGCAGCCCGGACGCTACGTTGGGCATCAGCGCGTTGTGCTGCGCCACCAGCAGGTTCTCCAGCACGGTCATGCCGGCAAACAGGCGAATGTTCTGGAAGGTGCGGGCGACGCGGGCGCGCCGGGCGATGCGGTGCCCCGGCAGGGTCTGCAACTGAAACACCGCGCCGTCCGGATGCGTCAGCGCGATGCCGCCGGAGGTGGGGCGGTAGAAGCCGGTGATGCAATTGAACACCGTCGTCTTACCCGCGCCGTTCGGGCCGATGACCGAAGTGATCTCGCCACGCCGCGCCTCGAAGGACAAGGCGTTCACCGCCGTCAACCCGCCGAAGCGCATCGTCAGGTCCGTGACCTGCAGGAGGGGACTATCCACGGCCTTCCGCCACCAACTCGGCCGAGATTTCCCGGCGACGGCCGAGCGCCACACTTGGCGTGCGGCCGGACACCAGGCCGCGCGGACGCAAAATCATGATCAGCACCAGCGCTGTGCCGAACAGCAGCATGCGGTACTCGGCAAGGTCGCGGAACACCTCGAAGCCCCCAATCATCACGATGGCAGCGAGTGCCGTGCCGAGCTGGCTGCCCAAGCCCCCGAGCACCACGATCGCGAGCACGATGGCGCTCTCGATGAAGGTGAAGCTTTCTGGGCTGATGAAGGCGTTCCGGGTGGCGAAGAACGCACCGGCGAAACCGCCGAACGCCGCGCCGATGGCGAACGCCGTGAGCTTGGTGACGGTGACGTTGATGCCGAGGGAGCGGCAGGCAATCTCGTCCTCCCGCAACGCTTCCCACGCGCGTCCGAGGGCGACACGGCGGAGCCGGAGCGTCACCCAGTTGGTCAGCAGCGCCAACCCCAGGATCACGTAATAAAGAAAGGCGACACGCTGCGTCGGGCTGTACTCAAGGCCGAAGAAGCCCGAGAAGGTATCCGGACCGCCTGCGGCGGAAAATTGCAGGCCGAACAGCGTCGGGCGGGGGATGCCGGCGATGCCGTTCGGGCCGCCGGTGATGCTGGTGGCATTCAGCAGGACGATGCGGATGATCTCGCCGAAGGCCAGCGTCACGATAGCAAGATAGTCGCCACGTAGCCGCAGCACGGGAAAGCCCAGCATGACGCCCCAGGTCGCCGCGAACAGCCCGGCCAGCGGCAGGCAGGTCCAGAATCCCAGGCCGAACGTCTGCGACAGCAACGCGAAGGAGTAAGCGCCGACGGCGTAGAACGCGACGTAGCCAAGGTCTAGCAGCCCGGCCAACCCGACGACAATGTTCAGCCCCCAGCCGAGCATCACGTAGGTCAGCACGAGAATGCCGAGGTCGATGCCGTAGCGACCGGAGATGAACGGCAACACGACGGCGAACGCCAGCAGAACCGGCGTCAGAAAGCGGCCCGACCGCTTCAGGGCTTCAGACAGTCCGCGGTTTGCCCGATACCTGCCGGGCCGCCGCCCGCGCCAGGTCAGCAGGACGAGCCGGCCGAAGAACACGGCGGCCACCGCGGCGGCGAGGGCCAGGGGGCGTGGCACCAGGAACAAGCCGGTTGCGCTCGCCTCCGTCTTCAACCCGATCATCGGCCCGAACAGGCCCAGCGCCACCAGCGCCGATATGCCGGCGTCCTTCAGAATGGGGTTCATACCTTTTCAACGTCTGTGCGGCCCAGCAAGCCGGTCGGCAGGAAGATCAGCACGATGACCAGGATGCTGAATGCCGCCACATCCTTGTATTGCACGCTGAAGTAGGCAGACCAGAAAGTTTCGATCAGCCCGATGGCGAGGCCGCCGAGCACGGCGCCGGGCAGAGACCCGATGCCGCCCAGCACGGCCGCGGTGAACGCCTTCACCCCGGCGACGAAGCCGATGAAGAAGTCGATCACGCCGTAATACAGGAGGAACATCAGCCCGGCTACGGCTGCAAGCGCTGCGCCGATAACGAAAGTCAGGCTGATGGTCTTGTCGGTGTCGATGCCCAGCAGTCCCGCCATTTTCTGGTCCTGCTCGCATGCGCGCATCGACCGGCCAAGCGGCGTGGCCGAAACCAAATATGTGAACACTCCAAGCACGGCCAGCGTCGTGACCACGATCACGATCTGCATCCAGGAAAGCTGCACCGCAAAGCCCTCGACGTTCATCAACTGGATACCGCCTGGGATCAAGGGTGCGATCGGCTTCACTCGCGCGCCCTGGCTCACCTGGGCAAAATTCTGCAGGACGATCGACATGCCGATGGCGCTGATGAGCGGTGCAAGCCGAAAGCTGCCACGCAACGGACGGTAAGCCACACGCTCGATGGTCCAGCCATACAGCGCCGCGATGCCGGCGGCGAACACCAGCGTGAGCGCGAGGGCGAGCGGCACGGAGGACAAACCTAAAACCGACAGGAGGGTGAGCGAGATCAGAGACAGGAACGCGCCGATCATGAACACGTCGCCGTGTGCGAAATTGATCATCCCGATGATGCCGTACACCATGGTGTAGCCAACCGCGATCAGCCCGTAGATCATGCCCAGCGTGACGCCGTTGATAAGCTGTTGCAACGCGTAAGCCACCACACCCCCTTGGATCGACGGCGAGATTGCGCCGGCATTGCAGCAAACACGGGGCTGCCTTGCGATGCAAGCCGTGATGAAGGGGTGACTTTGCAAGGCCGGGCGACGCTGCTATAGCCGGGTCCAGCGGGCGCCTAGCTCAGTTGGTAGAGCAGCTGACTCTTAATCAGCGGGTCGTTGGTTCGAACCCAACGGCGCCCACCATCTCTTCAAATTGCCGTCCGCCCGATCACAGCCCAAAGCGGGTCGCTGCGGCGACCATCCCGCAGGGTGCGGCTTTCAATGGTCGGGAACCCGGCTCGGCGCAAATACAGGTCAACTAGCCGGCACTGATCAGGTCCGTCCAGCGCTTGCCAGATCGCCACGGCTTTCGTCGGAAAACAGCGGTTCGAGAACGTGATGACCGCCGGCGCGCCGGGGCGCAGAACGCCGGCAAGGCTAGCGAAAACCTCGGCCGGGCGCTGAAGATATTGAACCGATACGCAGATGCAGGCGGCATCAACGCTGGCAGGCGGCAAGGGCAGCGCCGGGTCGGCGTTGAGGTCCTGAACGAACCATCGGTCCAGCCGGGGGTTCGCGGCCAATTCGCGCGCGTTCATGCCGTGGCCAGTCACCTTGGCGTAAGCGAGGTCCTCCGGCAAATGGCTGACCCAACTGGACATGAGGTCAAGCACGGTGCCCCCGGTCGGCAGCACGTCGCGGTAAAGCGCCGTCACCGCGGCGATGGCCGCGTCGTCGATATGCGTGACCAGCCTGGCCTGGGCATAGAACCGGGCGTCTGGGGACCGGTCAGCCTTCTCGAAGGCGCCGGCCGGAAGCTCGGGGAACGGCTGGTCCATCCTGGTCAGGCCGGCTCGAAATCGAAGCTGCCGTCCTTTGATTGCCATTGCTGCACGGTCAGCACCTTGGCGCCGCCCCGGCTCTCATGCGGGCCGTGCACCTGGCCCGGCGCATGGGTCAGGAAACTGCCTTCACCCATCTCCTGCCCGGCTTCGATCAAGTCGCCTTCAAGCACGTAATGCATCTCGGCCCCGGCCTGGTGACGGTGCGCGGGGATCACGCCGCCGGGCGGCAGGTGCACGATGGTGGTCACGACGCCGCGGGCCTGGTCCTCGTTCAGGATTTGGATGCGGAACTCGCCCTGGGCGCCGGGGATCTGGAACGGCGTCGCCTCGATATCCGCGGCGGCAAGCTTGATAGCTTCGGTGTCCATAATCGCGTCTCCTGTGGTGCCGGACGCAACGCGGCGCGGCATTCCGGGTTCATGCTTCCGTGCGGGGTGCTCCCGCGGTTATGGTGCCGGGCACGACCAACAAGGGACCGTCCCGATGAATTCCAAGCACCCCGAGACCCTGGCCCTGCACGCCGGGTGGCGCCATGACCCCGCAACAAACGCGGTCGCGGTTCCGATCTACCAGACGACCAGCTTCCAGTTCGACGATGCGGAGCACGCTGCCGACCTGTTCGCGCTGAAGCAGCTCGGCAACATCTACACCCGGATCATGAACCCGACTGCGGACGTGCTGGAAAAGCGGGTGGCGGCGCTGGAAGGCGGCGCCGCTGCGCTGGCGGTGGCGT
This sequence comes from uncultured Acetobacteraceae bacterium, assembly GCA_937873175.1. Lineage (GTDB taxonomy): Bacteria > Pseudomonadota > Alphaproteobacteria > Acetobacterales > Acetobacteraceae > CAHJXG01. Next base: position 17,411 of record CALMVT010000476.1, read on the forward strand.
CCGGGCAGGCGGCGTCGGCGCTTGCGGTGCAGAACCTGGCGCGGGTCGGTGACAATATCGTCAGCTCAACCAACCTGTATGGCGGCACCTGGAACCTGTTCGCCAACACGTTGCGCGACCAAGGCATCGAGGTCCGCTTTGTCGATCCGGCCGATCCCGAAGCTTTCGCCCGCGCGACGGATGACCGCACCCGGGCCTACTACGCCGAAACCCTGCCGAACCCGAAGCTGGAAGTGTTTCCAATCGCCGAGGTTGCCGCCATCGGCCGGCGGTTCGGCGTTCCCCTGATCATGGACAATACGGCGGCGCCGTTGCTGGTGCGCCCGTTCGACCATGGGGCGGCAATCATCATCTATTCCGGAACGAAGTACCTGGGCGGACACGGCACGTCGATTGCCGGGCTGATCGTCGATGGCGGCAACTTCGATTGGGCGGCTTACCCCGATCGGCAGCCGGCGCTGCATCAACCTGATGCCAGCTATCATGGCGCGGTCTGGGTGGAGGCGGCGAAGCCCCTTGGCCCCATCGCCTACATCCTGAAGGCGCGTGTGACCCTGCTGCGCGACCTCGGCCCGGCGCTCAGCCCATTCAACGCCTTTCTGGTGCTGCAGGGGATCGAGACGGTGGCGCTGCGCATGGAGCGGCATTGCAGCAATGCGCAGGCCGTCGTGGATTTCCTGCTAACCCGGCCGGAAGTGGCGCGGGTCATCCACCCCTCGCAACAGACCGGCGCCGCAGCCGAGCGGGCGACGCGCATTATGTGCGGCGGCTATGGCGGCCTAGTGGGGTTGGAACTTGCCGGGGGCGCCGATGCGGGCCGAGCGTTCATCGACCGGCTGCAGATGGTGCTGCACGTCGCCAACATCGGCGATGCGCGGACGCTGGCCATCCATCCCGCCAGCACAACGCACTCGCAACTGGAAGCGGAAGAGCAGATGGCGACCGGCGTCAGCCCCGGGTACGTGCGGCTGTCGGTCGGCATCGAGCACATCGACGACATCCTGGCCGATCTCGGCCAAGCTCTGGACGCCGTGACGGTTCGGGTGGCGGCTTAAAGGCGCTTGGATTCAGGGTGGTTCAAGGCGTGATGGCCTGTTCGGCCAGAAGCCGTTTCACGTCGGCCTTGACCACCTTGCCATAGCCGGATTTCGGCAGCGCGTCCCAGACTACGACGCGGGCGGGATGCTTGTACTTCGCAAGCCGCCCCTCGCACTGCGCCAGAACCGCGGCAGCGTCGATGCGGGCGCCGTCGCGCGGCACCAGGACGGCCACGCCGGTTTCTCCCCACTTCGGGTGCGGCATGCCGACGACGCAAGCCTCGGCCACGGCCGGATACAGCATGAGCACCTCCTCGACCTCGCGCGGGTACACGTTGCTGCCACCGGAGATGTACATGTCCGATGCGCGCCCGGTGATGAACAGGAAGCCGCGCTCGTCGAGCCGGCCGACGTCGCCGGTGTGGAACCAGCCATAGCGGAACGCTTGCGCAGTGGCCTCCGGATTGTCGGCGTAGCCGAAAAACACGGCAGGGCCGCGCACGCCGATTTCCCCGGTCTCCCCTGACCTCAAGCGCGCGCCATCAGAACCCAAGATCGCGATCTCCATCCCGGTGCGGGCCTGGCCACAGGTGCCGGCCGGGATCGCCGGGTCATCATCGGCCGAATGCAGACGCGGCGGCAGCACGGTGATGTTGCCCGTCACCTCGCCCAACCCGAAATACTGCACGAGGACGCGGCCGAGCTTGCGCAGCGCGTGCTGCTGGTCAGCGCGGAACATCGGGGCGCCGGCATACACGACGTAGCGGAGCGGCGAATGGTCGTGCCGGTCCACCGCGGGATCGCGCGTCAGCATGGTCAGGATCGTGGGAACCGTGAACATATTGGTGACCCGGTGCCGCTCCACCAAACGCCAGGCTTCGGCGCAGTCAAGCGTTTCCGATTCAAGCAGAACGCTTGCGGCGCCTTGGGAAACCTGTGTAACGGCGTGGATGCCGGCGCCGTGGGACAGCGGGGCGACAACCAGGGACACGTCACGCTCGGTCGTGCCGGGCATCAAGTCGCAGAGGTGGCTCAGGGTAACGAAGGCCATCTGCCCATGGGTCAGCACCCCGGCCTTTGGCCGTCCGGTGGTGCCGGAGGTGTAGAACAGCCAGCATGGGTCGTCCCGGTCCACGTCTGCCGGGACCGCCAAGGCCGCTTGCTCCTCGATCAGCCCGTCCCAACTGAGCGCACCTTCGCCTATGGGGACGCTCAAGCGCCGTGCTGGGTTGGCGGCGGCTGCGGCCTCCGCATGCCTCGGGAAGGCCGCGCCGATGACATGGACGGCGGCCTTGGACGATTGCGCGAGATAGGCGACCTCGACCGGGGTCAGCCGCACGTTGGTCGGCACCCAAACCGCGCCCAGCGTCCAAGCGGTCCACATCGTCTCGAACAGCGCTGGGCCGTTCACGGCGTGCACCAGCATGCGGTCGCCCTTGCCGATGCCCCGCGCCGCCAAGGCCGCGGCGGCCCGGCGGACGCGGGCGGCCAACTCGGCCCAGGTCCAAACCCGGTCGCCCCGCAATAGGCCGGGGCGGTCCGGATGACGCTGCGCGGCGTGGAACAGCAAGTTGGCGAGGTTGCTGGTCGGGATCATGCCGTCATGGTGACAGGACTCACCGCTTGCGGGAAGCTGCGCTGGCGAACCGGCACTGATCCCGGCCAACGATCGATGCGCTTCACAATGCGAACACGTGGATAATGGAGCGGACGACGAGGTTCGAACTCGCGACATTCAGATTGGAAATCTGACGCTCTACCAACTGAGCTACATCCGCGCACTAAAAGATTACCAAACGGCACCGGCGTCTGCAACGGGCCATGCAGGTCGCTCGAGGTCAGCGGATCAGCAGATAATTGATGGTCAGCGGGATCGTGATGGTCGGGTCGGTGTTCTCAGCCGGCAATGGCGCCAATTGCGCGTTGCGCCAGGTGCCGACCGCGGCCATGTCGAGCCAGGGCGAGCCGGAGCGGCGCAAGATTTCTACCGCTTCAACCCGGCCCAGCCGGTTTACCACGATCTCAATCTCAACCGTCCCGTCCTCGCCGTTCTGGGCGGCTTGCTGCGGGTAGTAACGGTGCCGGCGCCAGTAAACTGCCAAGCCCTGTGCCCAGTCGGCGCCGATGTTCTTGGCCCGGATGTCAAAGAACGCCTCGCTCTTGTTGGGGCCGGGCTTCGGAGCGCCCAACGAAAAGTCGATGGCGCGGGACGACCCGGCGCCGCGGGGCGACGGCGCGCGGGCGGCCGCCCGACCGAAATTCAGGTCCATCGGCGCTGCAAACGTGCCAGGGGCTGGGCGCTGCAGCGCCTGTTGCTGAGGCGGTGGCGGTGGCGCTGGCGGCAGCGGCGGCGGTGGAACCAAGAGCGGCAAATCGGGCGCGAGGGTTTGCGGCGACAGCGGCGGCGCCGTAGGCTCCGGCTCGGTGAGCCGCACTGCGGGCGGTTCCGGACTGGGCGCGGGTGCAGGCTCGGCAGCCTGCGGGACAGGCTCCGGTTGCGGCAGCTCCTCCGGCTCAGCCGTGTCCGGGGCAGAGTTCAGTTCAGGCTCGATAAGGTCGGGCAGCGAGGCCGAAGGCGCTGGGTTGGGCGTGGGGGTAGGCTCGGCAGGTTGCGGGGTCGCTTGCGATTGCGGCGGCTCGGGTGCAGGCGGTTCGGGCTGAATCAAATCGGGCTGCGGAACCGGCGGCTCGGCTTCAGGGATGGGTGGCAGATCGGCAGCCGGGGTTTCGGACGGCGTGTCGAGTGCCTGCTCCGGCGCGGTTGGCGGCGTGGAGGAACCGCCGTTCTCAAACAGCGAGTCATAGGTCGGCGCGATCGGCATCGGTGGTTCAGGCGCCCGCGCGATCAGCAATGCGGAGAGCGCCAGAAGATGCAGCAAAACGGAGCCGATGACCGCCCAGCGCCGACGCGGATCACGGGCCGTGTCTGGCCGGCGTCGCATCGGCAGGGCGGGACTGGTCAGCGGCAGATGGGGCATCGGAACCGGATCATGCGGTGGCAGATATAGGGGTTCGCGGTCGGCTGTGGGTAGGTTCTCATCGTCTGGCCTGCCGTGAACACTTGACAGAACGTCGCGCACGCTCTTTCTACGCACTTCGCAAGGACGGCCGCGCCGGGCCGTCGTGCCGGATGGCTTTTCGGCCATGCAGGGGCGTAGCTCAATTGGCTAGAGCGCCGGTCTCCAAAACCGGAGGTTGAGAGTTCGAGACCCTCCGCCCCTGCCAGCCGGCATGCCGGCCTGCGGTAATGCACGCTTCTCAAGAAAGTCTGGAATCCATGGCGTTGGCGGTTGACCCGGTGAAGTTCCTCCGCGAAGTGCGGATCGAGGTCGGGAAGGTCACCTGGCCGTCCCGCAAAGAGACGCTGGTCACCACCGGCCTGGTGTTCGCCTTGTCGGGGCTGGCGGCCGTATTCTTCTTCGTCGCCGACCAGATTATCGGCGTCGGCGTCCGCGCGCTGTTCGGCGTCGGGTTTTAAGGGACCAGTTATGGCCAAGCGTTGGTATGTCGTGCACGTTTATTCCGGATTCGAGAAGAAAATTGCGCAGCAGGTCAAGGAACAGGCCGCTCAGAAGGGCTTGGCCGACATGGTTGACGAGGTGCTGGTCCCCGCCGAGGACGTAGTCGAGGTCCGGCGCGGGCAAAAGATCAACGCGGAGCGCAAGTTCTTTCCCGGCTACGTGCTGGTCAAGATGGAGTTGACCGACCAGACTTGGCATTTGATCAAGGACACGCCCAAAGTCACAGGATTCCTCGGCACCAAGACCCGGCCGTCGCCCATCACCGATGCGGAGGCCGACCGCATCCTCAAGCAAAGTGCAGAAGGCGTCGAACGCGCGCGTCCGGCCGTCCTGTTCGAGGTCGGCGAGCAGATCCGCGTTGCCGACGGCCCGTTCACCAGCTTCAACGGCACGGTCGAGGAGGTGGACGAGGAAAAAGGCCGCGTGAAAGTCAGCGTGTCGATTTTTGGACGCTCAACCCCGGTCGAGCTTGAATACAGCCAGGTTGAAAAAGTCTGACGTCGGCGCGCAGCAGGACCGCTTAGCAGCGCATTCAGCCTGGCCTTGAACGTGGTCACATTGTTCATCGACGCGGACGCTTGCCCGGTACGGGAAGAAGCATTCCGCGTCGCCACTCGCCTCAATCTTTCTGTCCGAGTCGTGTCGAATGGCTCTCGCCCGATCCGCCCGCCGGGCTTGCCCAATGTCGAGATGGTCACCGTGGGCGGAAAGCCGGACGAGTCCGACGATTGGATCGCCGAACGCGTCGGCCCGACGGACGTATGCGTCACGGCCGATATTCCGCTTGCGTCCCGTTGCCTGGCGCGCGGGGCGCGGGCGCTGTCGCACAACGGCCATGTCTGGACGGCGGACAACATCGGCCCGGCGCTTGCCGGCCGGGAAGTCGCGAGGCACTTGCGCGAGATCGGGAGCGGCGGCGGCGGCCCGCCACCGCTGACAAAGGCGGACCGTTCCCGTTTCCTGTCAGCGCTGGACGCTTTGGTCCAAGCGGCCCTGCGTGGAGCACGCAGGTAAACGCTTAAGGCGCGTCGCCGCGGTCCGGTTGGGGGTCGCCGCCGTGGCGCAGTTCGTCGCGGGTCATCGGCGTTTCCCGCCATTCGCCTTGGTCCGCCACGCTGGAGCCGCCCGGGAACTCGCCGAGGTTTTCCTGGATGCTCGCTTCCTCGACCATGACGCCTGGGATGGGCTCCTGCTTCGTCATCGGGTTGGGCATCTGGCCAGTGCCGGCGGCGTCCTCCATGCGAATCAGTTCGTCAGCCCGCTCGGTGAACTCGGCCATGCTCCCGGGCGGGCTGCCTGCCTCTTCCCAGAGGTGCCGGGCACGCGCCTCGATACGCTGCGTGCGTTCCGGGGTGACTTCCAAAGGATTGTCAGACATCGCTCGTTCTTTCAGTGCTGTGGCGTAAGATAGCGCCGCAGCGCGGCACCGGGTTCCGGCCACGGCGCAATCAAGCGCAGGGAGGTGAGGCGCTAAAGCATCAGCAGCCCACGGCGCAGCCCTTTCGCCACGGCTTCCGCCCGGCTCGCCACGCCGAGCTTAGCAAATACGGCTTCCAGGTGAAACTTGACGGTGTGCGCGCTGATGCCGAGCTGCCGCGCGACGGTCTTGTTCGTCATGCCCTCGCCGAGCGCACGCAGGATTTCCAGTTCCCGCGGGGTCAGCAAGGGGCGCGGCGGCGCAGCCTCGGCGAAGCCCGGCGCGGCCGCTTCCGGCAGACTGACGCGCAGCCCGGCTGCCACGGCGCGCAGCCCGGCATCGAGTTGCGCCGGCGTCAGCCCCGGGGGCAGCACGCTTGCCTCCTCGTCCTCACCCGCCGCGAGGCGGAGCACCGGCAAGTTTGCCGCCGTCGCCGCCGGCCCATCGGCCAGCACGACATCTGCCTCGGACATGGCCGCCAACGTGTGGCCAGCTAGGGCGACCCGGGCAGCCAAGTCCGCCTGGCGCACCGGCGACCGCGCCGCCACTGCAACCTGCAATCCCAGCCGCGTTGCGGCCGGCATCGCAAATGCGGCTGGCGGTTTCATGCGGCAGGCCGCACTGCAGCCAGGACCGGGAGTTCGATCGGCGTTCCGCCCCGCAGCAAGCGCAGCGTCACGTCCATACCGGCGGCATGGCTGCCCAGCGCCCCCGCCATGGCCCGCATATGGGGTGCAGCCGCGCCGTCCACGGCCAGCAGGATGTCGCCGGGCAGCACGCCTGCCTGCTCGGCCGGACCGAGCGTCGCGAGATTGATCACCATCAAGCCCGCGTCGAGGCCGGCCGCAGCCTGCCACCCCGTAGGGATTGACACCGGTTGCAGCCCCAGGCCCAGCCATCCACGCGGAACTTGGCCGTCCGCCAGCAAAGGCAGCAGCACGCGATCCACCGTCGCAGCTGGGATGACCAGGACGCACCGGCGCGGGCCGAGCGTTGACATGCCGAGGAGGCCGCCCGCGGCGTCCAGCACCGGCCCGCCCTCGTCCTGTCCCGACAAGCGGGCGTCCAGGCTGATGAGCTGGTCGATCCGGCCACCGTGCAGGCTGTCCCAGGCCGGGCCGACACGGTGCACCAGGCCCAGCCGGGCCGTCGGGCTGCCGTCCGCCGCGGCGCCCAGCATCAGCGCGAGGCCGCCGCTGTGCGGCGCGACGGGAGCTGGCAAGGCCGGCCCATCAAACTCCAGCCGCAACACGGCGACGTTGGTGCCGGAGTCGCGACCCGCGAGGTGGGCCTGCACGTGAGAACCATTGGGCAGCACGGTCGGCACCGCAGTATCCGGGGGCAGGCCCTGCTCGCTTGTCACCAGCACCCCTGGACGCCAAAGCGTCGCTGTGCGCTGCGCGCTGCTTCCGGGATAAACGCAGACCAGCCCGGCGCCCGAGCCCGCCACGCGGGAGACGAGCGCATCGGAGAACGTCAGCAACGGGTCAAGCATCCAGGCACCTCCACCGCTCCATCATATTGCCCTGCGGGGGCCACGCTGCCATAGGACGGATGGGGAGGATGGCCGGAAAGCCCCGCCTTGTTCCCCGCCCCGGCGGCCCGCATATGTCAGCGTCCTCCATGGAGTGACCACATATGCGACCGATATGCCTGGCCGTCCTGGCCGGACTGCTCGCGACACCGACCTTGCCGACGGCCCACGCGCTTGCGGCCGGCGACGATCCCACCCGTATCGGCGATGTCAGCACCACGTTCCGCGTGATCGGCCGCAACGACCGTATCGTGGTGGACCGGTACGACGATCCGAAGGTGGATGGCATAAGCTGCTACGTTTCCCGCGCCGAGACGGGCGGGATCAAGGGTACGGTCGGCCTCGCCACCGACCCCAGCCGCTTCAGCATCGCATGCCGTGCCACCGGCGTTATCGCCGTTCCGGACCGGCTGCCGGCGAACGAGGTCGTGTTTGGCGCTTCGGCCAACTGGCTGTTCAAGGAAATCCGCGTGAGCCGGATGTGGGACCCGCAAAAGCGCGTGGTGGTGTACCTCGTCTGGTCAACGCAGGCGCTCAGTCCGGGCGGCAGCCCTTACAACAGCGTCAGCGTCGTCCCGGTCGGCACGCCTGCGCCGTGACCGCAGCGGCAAGACGGTCGCCAGCGGGCCAAAGGCGTCACGGCCAGCGGCGGCACAATGGCCGTTCGGGGCGATGACCAAGGCCGCCGAACGCTCCCATGGCCTCGTGCAGCAGCACGCGGCTACTGCGATTGGAGTGGCAAGCGGAGCTTGAGGCCGGCGCCGGGACGGATACGGCGCTCCTGTTCGGCCTGCGCTGTGGAGCCGGCTGAAAATCCCTCACCCCTATATTGCTCGCTGCGGGTGAAGAGGCCGGGCGCGAGTTGGGGAGCCGCCTTGGCGCGCGGGCCCGCGGGCACTTCCAGGTCACGGTTGGGCGTGGGTGCCAGGTCGTAATTGGGTCCGGTTCCCGGGGCGCCGCCAAGAGGGGGCGTTGGCGGCAGCGGCAAAGGCAGCGATGGCGGCGTCGCCTGCAGGTTCAACCCGCGATGCTGCGGCAAGGCCGGCGCCGGCAACAGCAGGGCCGGCAGAAGCGGAGCCATGATCGACGCGAAGCGTCTCATGTTGCAGCCTCGTTGGGGATCTCGGGCGACGTGCCGCGCCGGTCGCCGGGCGGGTTGCCGGCGGGTGCGCCCAACGGCCTGTCGCCCACGGCATGCCAAGCATGCAGGGACCAGTTCACCGACGGAAACGCCAGTTCGGTCCAGGGAATATCCTTCCAATCAAAAAGCCGGGTTTCAAGGCTTTCCACACCGGGAGCAAAGGCCACTGCGCCGTCAAACCGGGCGCGGAAGATGACCTGCACCTGGCCGATACGGCTGATGCTGAACATCGCAAGGATGCCATCAAGGGCGATTCGCGCCTGAGCCTCCTCCAATGCTTCCCGTTGCGCGCCTTCTTCGACGGTTTCCTTCAGCTCAAGATACCCGGCCGGAAGCGTCCAGTAGCCTCGCCGCGGTTCAATCGCCCGGCGGCAAAGCAGCACTTGCCCGGCATAGACAACGACGGAACCGACGACGATCTTTGGATTCTCGTAAGCGACATAGCCGCAGTCATCGCAAACGGCGCGCTCGTGGGTATCGCCTTCGGGAACCTGATAGGAGAAGCGCACCATGGTTACAGGGTGCTGCGACGCGCCCGCGGGATCAAGAGGCGCATCGAGTCCTGAACGATTATACGGACAGGTTCAGCAACGAACCCCGTGGCGTGTGCCCGGGCGGGGCGGTGCCAGGCAGGGCTTGCTTGCCGGGCGGCAAGGCCGCAGCTGCTGGATTGGCCTCCCGCTGCTCGCGGACCGGCCGGATCGGGTTGGACTGCGGCAGCTTTGGAATGGACGCGGCGCCGGAGAAGGCCGAGAGCGAGTTTGTCGAGAGCATGGTCGTCATCTTAGGCCGAAAGAGTGACGGATTCGTTAAGAATCCGGCGATTGCAGCGCCGCGACGCCGGGCAGCGTCTTGCCTTCCAGCCACTCCAAGAATGCGCCGCCGGCGGTGCTGACATAGCTCAGCCGGTCCAGCACGCCCGCGTGCCGCAGGGCGGACACAGTATCGCCGCCGCCCGCGACGCTGCGCAACGCACCCTGCGAAGTCGCTTCCGCGACCGAGCGGGCCAGTGCGGTCGTCGCCGCGTCGAAGGGTGGGGTCTCGAATGCGCCGAGCGGTCCGTTCCAGACCAGCGTGCGGATGTCGGGCAGGCGGTCCTGCAACGCTTGAACAGTGGCGGGTCCCACGTCGAGCATCATCGCGTCGGACGGGATGGACCTTACGGAAACGATCTCGGTGGGCGGGTCGGCCCGGAACTCCCGGGCGACCACGGCATCGGACGGCAGCACGACCTCACAGCCAGCCCGGTTCGCTTCCGCCAGAATGTCCCGAGCCGTCGCGTGCATGTCCGACTCTTGCAGGCTCTTGCCCACCGCCGTGCCCTGTGCCGCCAGGAACGTATTCGCCATGGCGCCGCCGATCACCAGTACATCGACCCGGCCGGATAGGTTGCCCAGCATTTCGAGCTTGGTCGAGACCTTGGACCCGCCGACGATGGCGCAGACCGGCCGGGCCGGGCTGCCCAGCGCCGCATTGAGCGCTTCAAGCTCCGCCTGCATTAGACGGCCGGCATAGGCGGGCAGCAGGTGGGCGACCCCCTCCGTGCTGGCATGCGCCCGGTGTGCTGCGGAGAAAGCGTCATTGACATAAATGTCGGCCAGCGCGGCGAGCGCGCGCGCAAGGGCCGGGTCGTTGGCTTCCTCACCCGCATGGAACCGGGTGTTCTCCAACACGAGCACGTCGCCGTCGGCCATCGCGGCCACCGCGCCTTCCGCCTCGGGTCCGATGCAATCCGGCGCGAACGCCACGGCGCGGCCCAGCACCTGGCCTAGGGCCTCGGCCATCGGTGCCAGCGACATCGTCGGCACGCGCTTGCCCTTCGGCCGGTCGAAGTGGCTGCACACGATCACCCGGGCGCCGGCGTCCGCCAGTTCCCGGATGGTGGGAGACAGCCGCTCGATCCGCGTTAGGTCGGTGATGCGCCCGTCGCGGACGGGCACGTTGAGATCGGCGCGGAACAGAACGCGCTTCCCGGCCACACGGGCGTCGTCCAGCGTGCGGACGGTCACGCCTGCATGTTCCCGAACAGCACCGCCGTATCGATCATGCGGTTGCTGAAGCCCCACTCGTTGTCGTACCAGCCCATCACCCGGGCCAACTGCCCATCGACCACCGCGGTCTGCGTCGAGTCAAAGGTGCAGGATGCCGCTTGGTGGTTGAAATCGACGCTGACCAGCTTGGCCGTGTTATAGTCCAGGATGCCGCGCAACGCGCCGGTGGAGGCCGCCTTCATCGCGTCGTTGATCTGCGCGGTCGTCGCCGCCTCGCGCAGGTTCACGTCGAGGCTGACCAGCGACACGTTGGGCGTGGGCACGCGGATGGCCGTGCCGTCCAGCTTGCCGGCCAACTCGGGGATGACCAGGCCCACGGCCTTGGCGGCGCCCGTGGTGGTCGGGATGCTGGACACGGCGGCGGCGCGGGCGCGGTGAAGGTCCTTGTGCAGCGTGTCCACCGTGTTCTGGTCGCCGGTATAGGCGTGAATGGTGACCATGTAGCCGCGCAGGATGCCGAAGCTGTCGTTCAGCACCTTTGCCATCGGCGCCAAGCAGTTGGTGGTGCAGGACGCATTGCTGATGACGGTCATCTCGGGCGTAACCACCTGGTGGTTCACTCCATACACCACCGTGGCATCGACCCCATCTGCCGGAGCGCTGATCAGCACCTTGCGGGCACCTGCGCCCTGGATCAGCGCGCTGGCCGCTTCCTTGCTGGTGAAGCGCCCGGTGCACTCCATCGCGACATCGACGCCGCCGTAGGGCACCTTGGACGGGTCGCGCTCCGCCGAAACCTTGATCGGGCCGAACGTCCGGCCCCCACAGCGGATGGTGATGGCGTCGCCCTCCACCTCAACCTCCCCGGGGAAGCGGCCGTGTACGCTGTCGTAGCGGAACAGGTGGGCGTTGGCCTCCACGCTGCCCAGGTCGTTGATGGCGACCGGCACGATGTCGTCCCGCCCACTCTCGGCGATGGCGCGCAGCACCAAGCGACCAATGCGCCCGAACCCGTTGATGGCGACCTTGACGGCCATGCGACTAAGCTCCCCCTAGTTTGCAGCGAGCCGCTTTTTCACGGCGGCGGTGACAGCCTCCGGCGTGATGCCGAAATGCCGGAACAGCGTGTCGCCCGGCGCGCTGGCGCCAAAGCCGGTCATGCCGATGAACGCCCCATCCGCGCCGAGCCAACGCTCCCAGCCGAAACTACAGGCGGCCTCGATGCCGAAGCGGGGGGCGCTGCCCAAGACGCCGGCATGATAGCTCTCGACTTGTTGTGCGAACAGGTCCCAGCACGGCAGCGACACCACGGCGACTGGAATGCCCTCGTCGGCCAGCATGCGCCGGGCCTCAATGGCGACCGATACCTCGGACCCGGTGGCGATCAGCGTCGCCTGTCGCGCGCCGTTGGCCTCGGCCAGCACATAGCCGCCGCGGGCGCTACGGTTCTCGGCGGCGTCGCCGCGCAACGCCGGCAATGCCTGGCGCGACAGCACCAGCAGGGTTGGCCCGTCGGAGCGGCGGATTGCAAGTTCCCAGCATTCGGTGGTTTCGATCGCGTCTGCCGGGCGCATCAGGTGCAGGCCTGGCATGGCGCGAAGCGAGGCCAGCTGCTCCACCGGCTGGTGCGTCGCCCCATCCTCCCCCGCGCCGATGCTGTCATGCGTCAGGACGTGGACCACCCGCTGGCGCTGGATCGCCGCAAGGCGGAGCGCCGGGCGCATGTAGTCGCTGAACACCAGGTAGGTGCCGGCATAGGGCAGCAGCCCGCCGTGCAGGGCCAGGCCGTTCATGCACGCCGCCATGCCATGCTCGCGGATGCCATAATGCACATAGCGCCCGGCGTAGCTGCCAGGCGCGACCGGCGCCATGCCGGGGACCATTGTGAGGTTGCACTGCGTGAGGTCCGCCGACCCGCCGACCAGCTCTGGAACGGTCGGCGCGAGCGCCGCGAGCGTCCGCTGGCTGGCTTGCCGGGTGGCTAGCGCCGGGCGGGTGTCGGCAAGCTCGGCCTTGAGGGCCGCCATTGCCTCATGCCAGGCTTCCGGCAGGCGGCCCGCCACCACGCGCTCAAACTCGGCCCGCAACGGATGCTTGGCGAGCCGCTTCAACCACGCCCGGCGTGCGGCGGTTCCACGCCGGCCGGCAACGGTCCAGCGCTGCGCCAGGTCCGGGGGAACGCTGAACGGGGGGTGGTGCCAGTCCATCGCCTGCTTCGCGGCCCGGGCCTCCGCGCGGCCCAGCGGCCTCCCATGACACGCCGCCGTGCCCGCCTTGGTGGGCGCCGCGAAGCCGATAATGGTGCGGCAGGCTATCAGGGTCGGCTTCTTCGACCGCAACGCCAGGGACAGCGCCGCCTGCACTTGTTGGGCATCATGCCCGTCCACCCGCTTCGTCGCCCAGCCCAGCGCGGCAAACCGCTTGAGCTGATCGTCCGAGGACGACAGCGCCGCCTGCCCGTCCTGCGACGTGCCGTTGTCGTCCCACAGCACTGTCAGCTTCTCCAGCCGCAGATGCCCGGCCAGGCTCGCGGCCTCGTGGCTGATACCCTCCATCAAGTCGCCGTCGGACGCGACGACCCAGGTGCGGTGGTCCACCAGGCTCTTGCCGTAGCGCGCCGCCATCATGCGTTCGGCGAGCGCCATGCCGACCGCGGTGGCCAGGCCCTGGCCGAGCGGTCCTGTCGTGGTCTCGATGGCCGGGTGCTCGCCGTGCTCGGGGTGTCCGGCGGCGGGGCTGTCGAGCTGGCGAAAGCGTTCCAGCACGTCGATTTCCATGCCGACGTGCCCGGTGAGGTGCAGCAGCGCGTAGAGCAGCATGGACCCGTGCCCGGCGGACAGCACGAACCGGTCTCGGTCCGGCCAGCGGGGGTCTGCGGCGTCGAAGCGCAGCAGCTTGGTCCAGAGCGCTGTGGCGGCATCCGCCATGCCCATCGGCATCCCCGGATGGCCGGAACCTGCTGTTTCGACGGCATCGATTGCCAAAGCGCGTATCGCGTCCGCCATTCGCCGCTCAACCGTGGCTGGCCGGGCCAGGATGTTCGCCTGGGCGCGAAGGGCTGGGGCATCCTGTCCTGCCCGGTCCCGAGTCAAACGGTCTGCAGCGCGAGTGCCTTGCATCAATCCTCCGCATGCCGCGGCCCAAGCGCCACAGAGCAGGCCGCTATACGGGCGGAGTGGCGTGCGGGCAACCCCTCTGACACGCATCGGGCCGTTGCGTTTCTGAGCCGATGGGACGGACGCGGCCACGGCCGCCCTTGCCGCCGGCCGTCTTGCCACGGCTCACCGCGGCTCCAACGTGCGATTTGCCCGTGCAACGACCGCCTCGAACAGCATCTGACAGCCGGCTTCGGCCTCCGCGGGTTCAATGCTTTCGGCCTCATTGTGGCTCAGCCCGTCTTTGCACGGCGTGAAGATCATCGCCGTCGGCACGTGCCGCGCAACGTAGATGGCGTCGTGCGCAGCGCCGGACACGATCTCCCGGGCGGACAGCCCAAGGCGTGCTGCGGCCTGGCGCACCAGCTCGACGCAGGCCGGGTCGAACGGCTGGGCCGGGATGCGGAACAACTCGTGCAACTCAAGCGCCACGCCGCAGCCGCTGGCGATGGCGCCGGCTTCCTGCAGGAACTCCTCGGCCAGCCGGTCGATCTCGTTCTCATCCGGATGGCGGAACTCGACGCTGAACCGGACTTCGCCCGGCACCACGTTGCGGCTGTTGGGCAGTACCAGGAGCTGGCCCACGGTGCCGCGCCCGTCCTCGCCGCGGGCGCGCATCAGGCGATCCACCAGGTCGATCAACCGGGCGGCGCAAACCAGCGCGTCCCGCCGGGCGCCGGGCGGCGTGGTGCCGGCGTGGCTGTCCTGCCCGGTGCACACCGCATCATACCAAACCTGCGCCTGTCCGCCGGTCACGATGCCGACCTGCTTGCCCTCGCGTTCCAGAATTGGGCCTTGCTCGATGTGCAGCTCGAAATAAGCGTCGGCCGGGAAGGGGTGGGCGGGTTCCGGGCCGCGGTAGCCGATGCCGTCCAGCGCCGCGCCGACCGTGGTGCCCTCGGCATCCGTCAGCATTTCCATCGCCGCCTGCCCATACACCCCGGCCCAAACGCCGGACCCCATCAGGCTGTGGCCGAAGCGGCTGCCTTCCTCGTCGGTCCAGTTCACCAGCTCGACCGGCGCCTCGGTCGTGATGCCGAGGTCGTTCAGGCTGCGCATGACTTCAAGTCCGGCAATAACCCCAAGCGCGCCGTCGAACTTGCCGCCCGAGGGCTGGCTGTCCAAGTGGCTGCCGAACAATACGGGCAGGCGCGTGGGGTCCTGCCCGGCTCGGCGCGCAAACATGTTGCCCATTGCGTCGATCCGCACCGCAAGCCCGGCCTGCTCGCACTCCGCGCGGAACCGGTCGCGCCCGGCACGGTCCACTTCGCTCAACGCCAAGCGCCGCACGCCGCCCTTCACGGTCGCGCCGATCTCGGCCATCGTCATCAGGCTGTCCCATAGGCGCCGGCCGTCGATCCGCTGGTTCGTGAAGCTCATTCCGTGCTGTCCATCGTTGTCGTCCTGCCTGATCGCGGCCATCATGCCCGTCAACCTGTCGCCCGCAAACCCCGGAGGTCACCCTTGGCGCACGCCCTGCCGACTGCTCCCGCCATCCTGCGCAACACGATCCTGGACCGGGAAGCGGTGTGGCAGGCCCGGGTGGACCTTGCCGCCTGCTTCCGCGCCGCGAGTCGCCTAGGCCTGCACGAGGGCATCTGCAACCACTTGTCGGCCATGGTGCCGGGGTCGGACGCGCTGTTCCTGGTGAACCCTTACGGCTGGGGCTTTCACGAGGTCACGGCGTCCCGCCTGCTGACCTGCGACTTCAACGGCAACGTCGTGGAAGGCGTGGGCGTGCCGGAATCGACGGCGTTCCACATCCATGCCCGCATCCACCTGCGGCTGCCGCGCGCCCGGGCGGCGTTCCACACCCACATGCCGAACGCGACGGCGCTCGCGATGCTAGACGGCGAGCCGCTGGCCTATGCCGGGCAGAGCGCGCTGAAGTTCCTGGGCCGGGTCGTCGTTGATGACAAATACAATGGTTTGGCGCTGGACGGGGCGGAAGGTGACCGCATCGCCGCCAGCATGGGCGATGCCGACGTGGCGTTCATGCGCAACCATGGCATCATGGTGCTGGGCCGCAGCATCGCCGAAGCGTGGGATGACCTGTATTACCTTGAGCGCGCGTGCGAGGCGCAGCGCCTGGCGATGTCCACCGGGCGTGCGCTGCGTCCGGTGCCGCCGGCCGTGGCGGACGCGGCGGCGCGGCAGATGCGGGATGCCGGGGACGAGCCGGCGCGCCTGCACCTGGAAAGCATCAAGCGCACGCTTGACCGCGAAGCGCCGGATTACCGGCATTGATCCATCGTGCCTTGTGGTTGGCGGCGCTGGCCGGCGGCGCGTTGCCGGGCTGCACGCTGATCGACCAGAACACTTTCAATCCCAACGCCCGCGCAGTACCTGTCATTCCTGTGGCCCCCATCGCGGCGGCGGTTACGGCACCGCCAGGTCCTCCGCCGCTGCTGACGCTGCGGCCTGGCCAGCCGGTGCAGGACGCGGTGCGCCAGGCTGTTCTTGCGGCCCGTCGCCGCAAACCGGACGTGGTGTTCGACGTGGTGGCCATGCTGCCCGGCGGCACGGGCACGGACGCAGGGCCTGACGACCCGGCCTCCTCCAGCGCCGAAGCAGGCACCGTCGCTCGCGCCATCACGGCGCAAGGCGTGCCGCCGGGCCGGGTGCGCCTGTTTGCCCGGCCCGAAGCCGGCCTTGCCGGGCGGGAGGTTCGCGTTTACGTCCGCTGATCGGGCTGCTAACCCCGCGTCATGCCGCATCCGCTGCTCCGCCTAAAGCCTGGGCACGACCGCCGCTTGAAAGCCGGACATCCTTGGGTATACAGCAACGAGGTCGTCATGGCGCCGGAGCACCGGGCCTGGCCCGCCGGTGCGCCGGTCCGCATCGAGGGCGATGGCGGCTGGCGCTACGGCACCTTCATGTTTAACCCGCACAGCCTGATCGCCGCCCGGTTGCTTGACCGTGACCCCGGCGCCGTCATCGACGCGGGCTGGGTTCGGACACGGATCGCGGATGCTGTCGCGTTCCGCGCCCGGGTTGCCCCGGGGACGCAGCACCGCCTGGTGCACGCCGAGGCTGATCGCCTGCCCGGGCTGGTCGTGGACCGCTTCGGCGATGTTGCTGTGGTGCAGGCCAACACCGCCGGCACCGACCGCCTGTTGCCGGATGTGAGCGCGGCGCTGCTGGACCTGTTGCCGCTTCGCGCCATCGTGGCGCGCAACGACAGTGCCGCGCGCTTGCAGGAAAGACTGCCGCAGGATGTGGGGCTGCTGCACGGGACGAATGCTGAGGCCGTGGTGGTGGAGGGAGGCGTGCGCTTTCCAGTGGACCCGTTGTCGGGCCAGAAAACCGGCTTCTTCTTTGACCAAAAGCCCAACCGGGACCAGGTTGCTTCCCTTGCCGCCGGCGCCCGCGTGCTGGACGTGTTCTGCCATACCGGTGCCTTCGGTTTGCGGGCCGCCACCTCCGGTGCCGTCGGCGTTCTCCTTGTGGACAGCAGCCAGCCCGCGCTGGAACTTGCGCTACGGGCGGCTGAGGCGAACGGGTTGGGCGACCGGGTTTCGGCGCGGCGCGGCGATGCCTTCGACGTGATGGCGGCGCTGGCCGCGGACGGCGAGCGGTTCGACATCGTCGTTTGCGACCCGCCGGCCTTTGCCAAGTCGCGCAAGGACCAGGACGCCGGCCTGCGCGCCTACCACCGCATGACCCGGCTCGCGGCGGCACTGGTCCAGCCCGGCGGGTTCCTGTTCGTGGCGTCATGCAGCCACCACGCGCCGCTGGATTTGTTCGCCGCCCAGGTGAGTTCGGCCATCCTGCGGGCCAGGCGGGACGCGCGCATCGTCCACACTGGCGCGGCTGGCCCCGACCATCCCGTCCACCCCGGATTGCCGGAAAGCGCATACCTCAAATCGTTGCTATTGAACTTGTCTTGATGAGGACTTGCTTCCTCGGCTGCGCACCTAGATCGGATTGCATACTGTAGGGCCAGTGATTCACTCCCGCGACGGTGGTTCGTCGCTTACCCATCGGGTCGCCGTCCTTCAAGGAATCCTGGCTATGTCATCTGCGTCTCATGCGGCGCCTCATTCCTCCGTGCCTGCTGATCCGTTGCCGGAAGGCAAGGCGTCCCGAGTGCCCGGCCGCTCCCTCCTGCGCCGAGCCGCCACGTTCCAATCGCCCGTTCTGGCGCATAGCATTTGGCAGTTCGCATCGACTGGCGCCGCCTATGTGGCGTTGCTGGCGTTGATGTATGTCGCCTATCACGTCTCGCCGTGGCTCAGCCTTGTGCTGGTCCTGCCGGCCGCCGGGTTGGTGGTGCGGCTGTTCATTATCCAGCACGACTGCGGGCACGGCGCCTTCTTCCAATCACGGCGGGCCAACCTTGTGGTCGGCATGCTTTGCAGCTTGGCCACGCTGACGCCGTTCACCAACTGGCGCCGACACCACGCGCAACACCACGCAAGCTGGAACAACCTTGACCGCCGGGATATGACGAGCGACATCTACTCGACCTGCCTAACCGTCCAGGAATACGACGCCATGTCGCCATGGCGGCGCTGGTTGGCCCGCACCGTGCGGCACCCGGTGATTGCCCATCTGATCATCCCGCCGGTCGTGTTCCTGGTGCTGTATCGCGTGCCGTTCGAAACGCCGCGGGCCTGGGTGCGTGAGCGGCGGGCGGTTTATGTCACGAACGCGCTGATTGCGGCCTTGCTTGCCGCGATGATCCTGCCTCTCGGCATTTGGCCCGTGCTTGTTGTCCAATTGCCCGTCATCGCGGTTGCAGCGATCATCGGTGTGTGGCTGTTCAGCATCCAGCACCGTTTCGAGGACTCTCATTGGGCTCATAACGCCGATTGGAGCGCGGTCGTTGCCGCAATCCGGGGCAGCTCGTTCCTGAAACTGCCTTCCGTGCTGCGCTGGTTCAGCGGCAATATCGGCTACCATCACGTGCATCACCTCGTGCCGCGCGTGCCGAATTACCGCCTGCGCGCTTGTCATGAAGCCTGCGAGGAACTGTTTGGCACGGCTCGCGTGCTCACGTTGCGTGAGGCGCTGACGGCGCCGAGTTATGCCCTGTTCGACGAAGCGCTCGGTCGGATGGTGCAATTTCCACGCGGCCGTTAAGTGATGCCTGGTTTCACCTTCTCTCATCGTTAATTCCGTGGGAACCTAACCAGAAGTTGAATACAACAAACTTTTAACGACTTTTCGGTAACATTTCACTGGGCCGAACACGTTTCCGTGATATCGTTCGCTTAACGTATCGGAACGGGAGTGTTGGCGATGGGCACGGTGACGCTGGCTGCAGAAGGCTCCTTGATTGATCCAAAGGTGCTGCTGATCGAGTCCGACGTTTCCACTGTCCGCACCCTCGTGTCTGGCCTCGAAGAAGCCGGTATCCAGGCCGTGTGGGCACGGGACAGCACGACTGGATTGGCGCTCAGCGCGCGGCTGTTGCCGGACATCGTGCTTGTGGGCTTGGGTCTGGCCGATGTCGATAGCGTCGTTTTGGTGGGGCACCTTGTGGAGCCGCGGAACTGCGGCGTCATCGTTTTGGCAGGCGCTGAAGACGAGGCGGCGCGAGTTGCGAGCCTTGAACTGGGGGCCGACGACTACCTGGCGAAACCGCCGACCTTGCGCGACATGATCGCACGGATCCGCGCCGTGCATCGCCGGGTCAATGTCCGTAAAAGCCATTTCGCCTTGCCAAGCGCTGAGGCCGTGCTGGCCGTCGGGCCGATCCGCATCAACCTGCAGAACCGCAGCGTCCACACGCCGGATGGGAAGCGGATCAATCTTACGTCCGCAGAGTTCACGGCTTTGGAGACCTTTGCCCGCGCCGGCGGCAATGCGGTGACGCGCGACAGGCTGTCGGCAGCGGCGCTGCGCCGCCCCTGGCGGCCAGAAGACCGCAGCGTGGACCAGCTCGTGTTCAACTTGCGGCAGAAGCTGCCTTTGGACGTCGATGGCGGCGTGCTGATCCAAAGCATCCGCGGTTCCGGCTATTGGATGCGCGCGCCGGAGCGGCCGGCGCAGCAGCGGCCGGAGTTCGCGTGGTCGGCCGAAGACTCGGGCGCCCGCCCCGCCGCGAGCTTCGATCTCGTAAGGTCGGCGTAGCGCCAGTTCTTATTGGATCAGCACCCGGCCGGAGCGGTACGAGATCCACACCCGATGTCGGCCGAGGTAATCCAGTCCGAGCAGCATGTCACCCCGGCCCAGCTGCAGGGGCGACACGCTGATCGGCGCATCGGTGGTCACCTCTGTGCCAACCTGCATCCTGCGCACCCGCAAGTGCCGGATCGGCAGGGTTGACCCGTCCACCCCGCGCGCAAAGTTGGCGGAACCGGAGCCGCCAAGTCCCAGCCGTTCGGCTGCCTGCTCCGTGATGATCGATGCGCGTGAACCCGTGTCAACCAGCGCCAGCAGATCCTCGCCATTGATTTGGATTGTAACGAACACGTCGCCGTCGCGCGAGACGCTCAGCGGCAGGATGCTGTAGGGCAGGAGAAACGGCAGCACGGTGCAGCCAAAGGCGTCATAAAACGCCATGCGCCCATGTGGCACGTCGAGATCCAAGTCGTAGGTCCCGAGAAATTGGTCGCCCAGCAGCCCGGCAAGCGGAGGCTCGGTCCGCGGCACGCCGGGCAACGCCGCGACCGGGACGCTGCCGTCTGCCATGAGCACGTCACCGATCCTTAAACCGCGGAGCATCACGTTTGGGGCGTTCCGGACGCCGCCGGTGCCAAGCATGCGGGTGCCTGCATAGGGATCAACTGGCAGGCGAAGCGCCTCGACGATACTGGGCGTCAGCAGCATTCCTTGCGCGCCGGTGTCTAGCAGCAGCGTAACCGGCATGCTGCCGATGCTGGCCGGCACGAAGGCGAAGCCGTCGCGCAATTGCACAGGCAACTCGGCTCGCTTTCGCGGCACGCAGCCTTCTTGGACCGGCGCGGCGGAGGCAAAGGCGACTTGAAGCAGGAATGCAATCGCGAGGACGAGCAGACGTTTGCCCCCGCCCGGTCCCGTCACCCTTAGAGCATGCGCTGCAAGATGATCTTCTGCACGTCCGACGTGCCTTCATAAATCTGGCAGACCCGGACATCGCGGTAAATGCGCTCGACCGGATAGTCCGCCAGGTAGCCGTAGCCGCCCAGGGTCTGGATCGCGGCGGAGCAGATGCTTTCCGCGACCTCTGAGGCAAACAGCTTGGCCATTGCGGCGGCCTCCAACGCCGGCTGCCCGGCGTCCTTCAGCCGTGCAGCGCGCAGAGTCAGTTCTCGGGCGGCGGCAAGCTTGGTTTTCGCTTCGACAAGGCGGAATCCCACACCCTGATGCTCGATGATCGCGCGGCCGAACTGTTTGCGCTCCTTGGCATAGCCGACCGCGTAATCGAACGCTGCCCGCGCCATGCCGACGCTCTGCGCCGCGATGCCGATGCGCCCGCTTTCCAGGGTGCTGAGCGCGATCTTGAGGCCCTGGCCCTCCTCGCCGATGCGCTGGTCATCGCTCACCTGCATGTCGTCGAACGCCAGCGCGCAACTGTCCGACGCTTTCTGGCCCAGCTTGTGCTCCACCCGCGCCACGGAGAAGCCCGGCGTGTCGTTCGCCACCACGAAGGCCGAGATGCCTTTCTTGCCGGCGGCCGGATCGGTCACGGCGAACAGGATCGTCGTCTTGCCGTAGGACGCGTTGGAGATGAACTGCTTCGACCCGTTGACGACGTAGCCGCTGTTGGTCCGCACCGCCCGCGTGCGAATAGCCGAAGCGTCTGACCCGGCGGCGGACTCGGTCAGTGCGAAGCTGCCGACTGCCTCGCCGCTGGCCATCGGGCGCAGCCAGCGTTCTTTTTGCGCCGGGGTGGCGAATTTTTCCAGGATTTCGCAGGTCGGCGCGTTGTGCACGCTGACCAGGGTGGACACCGAGCCATCCCCGGCGGCGATCTCTTCGACGACCTGGGCATAGGCGGCATAGCCGATCTCGCTCCCGCCCCATTCGGCGCTGTTGGTGGCGCCGAGGAAACCCATCTCGCCCAGTTCGCGGATGATCTCAGGCTCGATCCGGCCGGCCTGCTCGCGGGCGGCGGCATGCGGGGCCAGGCGCTCCTGCGCGAAACGGCGCGCGGCATCGACGATCAGAGCATTTGGGTCGGTGTGGTCGAGCATGAGACGCTTCCTTCCGTTCTTTGGCGCACGATGGGCGCAGCCGCTACTCGGCGGCCACGCCCGGCGTCACGGAGATGGGCGCATTCAAGCGGCGCAGCAACGCTTCCCGTTTCGGGCATGCAGCTTCCAAGCTGGCCGCTTTCACCGGCCCGAAACCGCGGATGTCCTGCGGCAGCCTCGCAAGCGACACGGCATCCGCCAGCGTGTCCGGACGCACGCGGTCGAGCGCATGGCGCAGGTCTTGCTCGTATTCGTTGGCCAGCGCGCGTTCCATCCGTCGTTCGCGCTGCCAACCGAACGGGTCAAAGACGCTGCCGCGCAATGCCTTGCCATGGCGTAGCAAGCGGAACAGGGGCAGGGCGATGCGGCCGGAAATCTTGACCTTGCGCCGGCGTCCGGTCGCCGGGTCAAGCCGGCTGAGCAGCGGCGGCGCCATGTGGAACACCGGTTCGTCCCCGTATGTGCCAGCGGCGTGCAGCCGGGCCACCTCGTATTCGTCCTTGTAGGCGAGGACGCGGAAGAACCCTTCGGCCACCGCGCGGGTCATCGTGCCGCCCTTGCCGGCCAACGCGGTTTCGCGCGCCTGGGCCGCGTCCACCAGGGCGCGGTATCGTGTTGCGAGGGCCGGGCCTTGGTAGTCCACAAGCTCGCTTTCCCGGCGCGCGACCAGAGCTTCCAGCGTGTCCGGCGCCGATGCCGTGTCGGCCAGGATTTGGTCTGCCAGCGCCGGCTTCGCCGCCAGAATGCGGCCCCACAGGAACGCCCGCCGGTTCAGCGCGACGGCGGTGCCGTTCAGTTCCATGGCCCGCAGCAACGCGCCGCTGCCGACCGGCAGCAACCCCTGTTGCCACGCGATGCCCAGCAGCAGCGTGTTCATGGCCTGCGCGTTGCCGAACAGCCGCTCCGACAATGCGCTGCCACGCAGGAAGCGCGACCGCTCGGTGGAGGTGGCCCGGCTGATGGCCCGGCGGTGCAGCCCCGCGTCCACCTTCACGTCGCGGTCGCCCATGAAGGTCGCGCCCGCTTGCAGGTCGAGGTTGCCGATCACCGCCGCAGTCTTGGCGCAGCGCCCCAGCACATCCGACCCGGCGCTCACTGCCAGGTCCGCGGCCAGCAGCAAGTCCGCCGTGCCGCGCGGAATGCGTACGACATCCAGCCCGGCCTCGGCGATCTGCACGTGCGACACCACCGCGCCGTTCTTCTGCGCAAGGCCGGTGAAATCCAGCGTGCTGACCTGGCGTCCTTCTAGGTGCGCCGCCATGGCGACGATGGCGCCGCAGGTCACGATCCCGCCGCCACCGATGCCGGCGAACAGGCCGCGCCAGGGCGTCCCGGCATCCGCCAGCCTCGGTTCGGGAAGGTCCGCGGCTAGCTCCGCTTCGCGTGCGGCCCACAGGGCGGCCGGGTCGCTGCCCGCGGCCTGCGGCGCATCGGACTTCGTGGTGACGAAGCTCGGGCAGAACCCCTTGAGGCAGGACAGGTCGGTGTTGCAGCTTGTTGGGCTGATACGGCGCTTGCGGCCATACTCGGTTTCGACCGGCTCAATGGCGATGCAATGGGATTGCACCGTGCAGTCGCCGCAATTCTCGCAAACCCGCTCGTTGATCACGACGCGGGTTTCGGCCACGGCCAGCTTGCCGCGCTTGCGGCGCCGACGCTTCTCGGTGGCGCAGACCTGGTCGTAGATGATTGCGCTGACGCCCGGGTGGGTGCGCATCCGCCGCTGCACCGCATCGAGATCGTCGCGTCCGTGGCGCAGCGTGCCCGGTGGCAGATCGGCCACGGCAGGAAGGCGCGCCGGGTCGTCGGCCACCACGGCGAGCAGGCCCACGCCCTCTGCCGCCAACTGCCGGGCGATCCCGAGCACCGTCGGCCCGCCCTCTGCCGGCTGGCCGCCGGTCATCGCCACGGCGTCGTTGAACAGGATCTTGTAGGTGATCGGCGCCCCAGCCGCGACCGCCTGGCGGATCGCCAGTAGGCCGGAATGCTGGTAGGTGCCATCCCCCATGTTGGCGAACATGTGCGGCACGGCGGTGAACGGCGCGAGGCCAACCCAAGGCACACCCTCGCCGCCCATCTGGCTGAATGTCTTGGTCCCCTCCGAGGTGGTCAGCGCCATGGTGTGGCAGCCGATTCCCGCCATGCCGAAGCTGCCGTCCGGCAAGCGAGTACTGGTGCCATGCGGGCACCCGGCGCAGAACGTCGGGGCGCGTGCCAACAGGCCCGGCGTCCGGACAGGGGCCGCAACCGCCGCTGGCCCATCGATGTCCATGCCGCAGCGGCTGAGCACGCGGACGAGGGCCGACATCGCAAGCTCCGGCGACAACTCCATGGTCGCCGGCAGCAACGACGTGCCGTCTCGGTCGAACTTGCCCTCGACGCTGGGCCGCTCCGCCAAGTCGTACAGCGCCGACCGGAGCTGGGTCTCGACATTCGACCGCTTTTCCTCAACGACCAAGATGGCGCGTTTGCCTTGGGCGAACTCCCGCACCCCTTCGGTTTCCAACGGCCAGGACAGCGCCACCTTGTAGATCGCGATGTCGGGATGCTGGTCGAGGCCCAGGCGGTGCAACGCGTGCATCGCGTCATGGTGCGCCTTGCCGACCGTGACGATGCCAATGCTCGCCCCGGCCCGCCCATGAATCAACCGGTCCAGCCCGTTCGCCCGCGCCCAGGCCCGCGCCGCCGGCAACCGCTCTTCAACCATGCGGCGCTCGAGCTCGACGCGTTCGGCAGGCCAGGGAAGCTGCGAGTCAAGGTTGAGACCGTGCGGCGGCAGCAGACGGTCCGGAGTGACGAACTGCCGCCCACTCGGGACAGTCACGACCGCGGATTGCTCCGCCGTTTCCGCAATCGTCTTCAACGCCACCCAA
Organism: uncultured Acetobacteraceae bacterium; assembly: GCA_937873175.1. Classification (GTDB taxonomy): domain Bacteria; phylum Pseudomonadota; class Alphaproteobacteria; order Acetobacterales; family Acetobacteraceae; genus CAHJXG01. The sequence continues at coordinate 42,203 of CALMVT010000476.1, forward strand.
AGCCCGGCGTAGCGCGACATGGCAATGCCGGCGAGGCCATAATCCAGGATTTCGCCGACATCCGCCGGTTGCAGCACCGGGATCTGCACGCTTTCAAAGATGCCGTCCGTTTGGTGCGGGAACACCGAGGAATGCGCCGCGTGGTCGTCGCCCGATACGGCCAGCACGCCGCCAAGCCGCGCGGTGCCGATCATGTTGGCGCAGCGCAGGGCGTCGGCGCTGCGGTCCACGCCGGGTCCCTTGCCGTACCACATGCCGAACACGCCATCGACGCGCTTGCCGGGGAAGGTGTCGATTTGCTGGCTGCCCCATAGCAGCGTCGCCGCCAGATCCTCGTTCAAGCCCGGCTGGAACCGGACGCCGTAGTCCGTGAGCAGCTTTTCCTTATGCCATAACTCCCGGTCCAGGCCGCCGAGCGGCGATCCGCGATAGCCCGACACCAGGCCGCCGGTTTGCAGCCCGGCCGCACGGTCCAGCCGTGCCTGTTCCAGCAACACGCGCACCAGCGCCTGTGTGCCGGTCAGCAGGGTGGGCTGATCCAAATCGGCGTAACGGCTGTCAAGCGTCGTCGTGGCAGCAAAACCGATATCCATAGAAGAAGCCCCCCAGGAAGGCCGAGCACGCCTGATCGTCAACGGCACGGTGCAGCATAGACCCAAAATAGGTAGCGGGTGCTGCCATAGTTGCGATATGACGGACCTTGAATTGGCAGGAATTGCCAATGCTGCGCTGCGATATAGCAGGATTGCCCACGGCCATGCGCCTTGACCGGATTGACCTCGCCATTTTGGACCATCTGCAGCGGGACGGCCGTGCGACCAGCAACGAGGTTGCCGACACCGCCGGGCTGTCGCCCAGCCCGGCGCACCGGCGGCAAAAGCTGCTGGAAGAGGGCGGGATCATCCGTCGCTACGTGGCGCTGCTGGACCAGGACCGCGTCGGGCTGCCGGTGAACGTTTTCGTGTCGGTCAAGCTTTCCGCTCAAACTGACGAGCATCTGGCAGCGTTCGAGAACGCCATCGCTGGGTTCCCGGAGATCATGGAGTGCTATGTCATGTCGGGCGCCAGCGACTACCTTCTGCGGGTGGTCGCCCCCGACCTCGGCGCCTACGAAGAATTCCTGCGCACCCAGTTGACCCGGATTCCCGGCGTGCGCGGGGTGGAAAGTGCGTTCGCGCTGAAGCGCGTAGTGTATCGCACCAACCTGCCGATCCGCCGCAAGCCGCGGGCTTAGCGCCGTGTTCGCGGCACTCCTGCTGGCCTTCCCCGCACTTTTCAGCATCATCAACCCCATCGCGGGCGCGTTCATTTTCCGGGGGGCTACCGCCGACCGGACTCACGATGAGCGCGTCAAGCTGGCCCGCCGGGTAGGGATGTACTCATTTTTGGTGATGCTGGTGGCGTTGTGGGCCGGGTCTTACGTGCTGGCGCTGTTTGGCGTTACCCTTGCCGCGTTGCGCATCGCCGGCGGCGTTGTGGTCGCGCTGTTCGCGTGGGAGTTGCTGGGCGCCCCCGAGAAGCGCGAAGGCCGCAAGCAGGAGCAGGCAGCCGACGCCGCCCCGGCGGTGGCGGAGGATGTAGCATTCTTTCCGTTGACGCTGCCCTTCACCACCGGGCCAGGCACGATCGCGGTGGCTGTGGCGCTGGGCGCCGGGGATCACAGGATGAGCGGGGCATGGGCCGGCTTCTATGTCGGCACCGGCCTTGCTGCGGCGGCGATGGCGGGGGCGATCTGGCTGACCTACGCCAATGCGGACCGCTTGTCCGACCTGCTGGGCCGCACCGGCAGCAAGACTGTGACCCGGCTTTCGGCCTTCATGCTGCTCTGCATTGGCGTGCAGATGCTGATCAGCGGCGTGGAGGACGTATTGGGGCCGTTGCTGGGTGCGAAGTAGCTGGGCAACTCCGAAAGCGAGGCGGCGTTGCCTGGCCAATGAACGAAGTCAGACCAAACGACCTCGACGCCAAGCTGCTTGAGTTGGCCCGGGCCGTGCAATCCACGGGCTACGCATTCACCACTCCCACCCCGGCCACCCACGCCCGCGTCAATGCCCGCCCGGGTTCAGCGTGGGCGCAGGACTTGGCCGGCGTCCTCGGGTGGAGCCGCCCGTTCCACGAGGGCCTCCTGCCACCGCACATCCTGGCGCTGATGCGGGAAGCCGGCGTGCTCGTTCCCGGCGACGCCGGCCTTCGCAGCGCCGTGCGGCTGTCCAGTCTGGACGGATTGCTGTTCGTGCATTCCGCTTACCCGACCACCGCAGCGGATTCGGTGTTTTTCGGTCCCGACACTTACCGGTTCGCCCGCGCCATCCTGACCCGCCTCGAACAGGGTGGTCCAGTGCGCCGTGCTGTGGATATCGGCTGCGGCGCTGGACCCGGCGCCATCCTGGTGGCGCGGGCGTGCCCGAATGCCGAGGTCCTGGCGGTTGACATCAATCCTTCGGCTTTGCGCATGACTCGGGTGAACGCGGCCCTGGCCGGGGTGCAGGTGGCGGCGGTGGACAGCAACTTGCTGTCTGCTGTTCCCGGGTCGTTCGACCTGATCGTCTCGAACCCGCCTTACCTCGTCGATCCCGACGCGCGGGCGTATCGCCATGGCGGGGGGGCGCTCGGCGCCGGGCTGTCGCTTGCAATTCTGGACGCTGCGTTGGAGCGGCTGGCGCCAGGCGGCACACTTCTGCTGTACACCGGTGTCGCCATCGTGAACGGGACTGACCCCTTTAAGACGGCTGTACTTGCCCAAATAGGCGGGTCCGGAGCGAGTTGGACATATGAGGAACTCGATCCCGACGTGTTCGGCGAGGAATTGGACGGCGGCGCTTATGCGGCTGCCGACCGGATTGCTGCCGTGATCCTGACATTCAAGAAATGGGAATGAAACGACATGCCTGACGGCAGCCTGCATCCTACGCTTTCGGCCGATGACCAATGGCACCGCCGGTTGGCGGCCTTCAACAACCGTCGGTTTGCTCCGGGGCTGCCCAGCCCGGATTGGCAGGCCGACATCGAGGCGCAGTCGAGGCTGCTGGTCGAAGAAGGGGCCTGGCTCGAAGCAGGGCGCGCCGCAGTCGCCGAACGGGCTGCTCAGGCTCCGCGTGACCCCGATGGCTTCGTGGCGTGGTTTGAGGAGTTGGACCGCATTGGACCGGGGCAGAACGACGCCTTGTTCCCGTGGCTGGCCGAGACCGCCACGCGGGAAGAGATGTGCTGGTTCCTGACCCAAGAGGTCGCCGGCGAGGCCGGGTTCGAGGATTTGGCGGCGCTGACCCAAGTTCGGATGCCGCAGCGTCCCAAGCTGGAGGTCGCCCGGAACTACTGGGATGAGATGGGCCGCGGCAATCCCAAGGGCATGCACGGCCCGTTGCTTGAAACGCTGGCCCACCGCCTGGGCCTGACGCCGGAGGTCGAGACGACGGTTTGGGAAAGCCTGGCGCTGGCCAACACAATGGCCGGGCTTGCGGCGAACCGGCGATACGCTTTCCACTCCATGGGGGCGCTGGGCGTCATCGAGCAAACAGCGCCTGGTCGCGCGGCGCTGGTGGCGCAGGGCTTGAAGCGGTTGGGCGTGCCGGCCAGCGACCGGCACTACTTCGACCTGCATTCCGTGTTGGACGTGAAGCACTCGGCCGCCTGGAATGCCGAGGCGCTGCACCCGTTGGTCGCAGACAACCCTGAACTCGCGCCGGCCATTGCGGAAGGTGCGCTGATGCGGCTGGAATGCGGCGCGGCTTGCTTCCGGCGGTATCGCCTGGAATTTGGCCTAAACTGACCGACCCGTCGCCGGATCTAGACATCAACCCGGCGACCGATCGAGAGTGATCAGGGCGGCGAGAGTCGATGTTCCGCCGCCCTGCTGAATCCAAGCGGACACCAGCAACGGCCAGGTAATGCGAACGGCGGCGGCAATGTCTGGCGCCCATTGGATGGTATCGGTGCAGCGTGCAGGCGCCCCTGCATTGGGCGAAGATCTTAAGTCACAATTTTGATGGAATGGAACCGTGAACGAGCCTTGCGATCTTGATGCGGTTGAGGCCCGTCGGCTGATCGGCTGCAAAAGGCTTTCTGCGGCCGAGCTGACCGAAAGCTGCATCGCCCGCATCCTCGCCGTTGACCCGGCGGTGAACGCCATGGTGGCCCGTGATTTCGACCGCGCCCGCGCCGCCGCGGCAGCCTGCGACACCGCCACGGTGCGTGGCGAGGCGTTGGGTCCCTTGCACGGTATACCTTTGGGCGTGAAGGATCTGGAGGACGTGGCGGGCCTGCGCACCACCTACGGCAGTGCCTTGTTCCGCGATCACGTGCCCGAACAGGACGAACTCATCGTGCAGGCCGCCCGGCGGTCGGGCGCGATTGTGCTGGGTAAGACCAACACGCCGGAGTGGGGCGCTGGAGCCAACACGCGGAATGCCGTGTATGGCGCGACGGGCAACCCGTTCGACCCTGTGCGGTCCGCGGCCGGATCGTCCGGCGGGTCGGCGGTGGCGCTCGCGACCGGGATGGTGCCGCTCGCCACCGGGTCCGATATGGGCGGCTCGCTGCGCAACCCGGCCGCGTTCTGCGGCATCGTCGGGTTCCGTCCTACGCCGGGGCTGGTGCCGAGCGAGAAGCGGGCGCTGGGCTGGAACCCGCTCTCCGTGTTGGGGCCGATGGCGCGCACCGTGCCGGACCTTTGCCTGTTGCTGTCCTGCATGGCGTCAGACGACGCCCGGGACCCGCTGGCCTACACGGTCGCCGGACGGTCAGTGCGATGCGGCGCAGATTTCGCCACGCCCGGCGGCGTCGATTTGGCTGGCCTGCGCGTGGCGCTCACCTCCGACTTTGGCATCGCGCCGACCGAACGGCACATTGCCGAGGTGTTCGCCGAGAAGACCATGCTGTTCCGCCATGTCTTTGCCCGTTGTGAGGAGGCATCGCCCGACTGCGCCGGCACGAACGAGGCGTTCGAGGCGTTGCGCGCCGCCGCGGCATTGGCAAGCCACCATGATCGGGTTCGCAACACGCCGGACGCGGTTGGCCCCAACGTGCATGCGGACGTCGAGGCCGGGCTGCGGCTGAGCGCGCTAGATCTGGCACGGGCGATGCAGCACCAGACGGTGCTGTATCGCCGGTGGGTCCGGTTTTTCGACGATTTCGACATCATCCTGTCGCCTGCCGTCACCGTCAGCCCGCGGCCCTGGTCGGAGCTGTTTCCTGTCAGCATCGATGGCACGCCGACCCGCACGTATTTCCATTGGCTGGCCTTGGCCTACGCCGTATCGATGGTAGGCCACCCCGCGGCGTCGCTGCCGGTCGGGCTGGACAGCAACGGCATGCCGTTCGGCTTGCAGATCGTGGGCCGGCGCGGCGGTGATGCCCAGGTGCTGGCGGTCGCCGCGGCACTGGGGCGCCTGCTGGCCGAGGATCCGCGCACAGCCCGCCCTGTGCCCGACATCGCGGCGCTTGCCGCCGCGGCACCGTTGCGCGACGCCCCGGGGTTCCTCGGTTTCGGCTGACTTAAAGCGGGTACGTCGCCTTATGAAAGCAGATAACTTTCGCAGAACTTGGTCGCGACGCCTACACGTTGCCCTTCAGACCTGGCATGGTTGCGGCAAGCAATTGGGAGGCGCATTTGTGACCCTGATCCGTCCCGATCAAAGCCGTTCCGTGTCGACCATGGCGGTGCTGCTGTTGTCAGCATGTCGCGCAGCCAAACACTCTGGCTGCAGCTTGGTGCAGGCATGACAGGTCCCGGGCCGGAGGCCGAGTACCGCGCCCACCTGCGGGAAGGGCGCTTCATGATACAGCGAAGCCGTGCGACTGGCGTTCACGTTTTCTACCCGCGCGTTGCCGTCCCAGGCACCGGGGAGCAGGATCTGGAATGGGTCGCGGCCAGCGGCCTCGCCACTGTTTATGCCATTACAGTGAACCGCACGCGGGAAGGGTCCTACAACGTAGCCCTGGTGGATCTCGACGAGGGGCCGCGCATGATGACCCGCATCGACGGGATCGAGACCGTGCCCATCGGGGCCCGCGTTCGCGCCCGCATCATTGAGCAGGACGGCGCGCCGTTGGTGGTTTTCGTCCCGGAGCAGGCAGCATGACGCATCCGCTCCGTGGCCGGGCGGCGGTCGTCGGCATCGGCTCCGCTGGCTGCGGCGAGGCGCCGGGCCGCACCGCCAACGAACTGATGGCGGAGGCCGCGCTGGCCGCCGTCGCCGACGCCGGGCTTGCGTTGCAGGACATTGACGGGATTTTCGCCGCAACCAGCACGCATGCCTTCCCGACGCTGTCCGTCGCCGAGTACCTCGGCATCCGGCCCCGCTACTTTGACGGCACCAACGTCGGTGGGTCGAGTTTTGAGGCGCACCTGCTCAGCGCCGCGCTGGCGTTGGACGCAGGGCTGTGCGACGCGGCGCTGATCTGCTACGGCAGCAACCAGCGTACTGCGGGTGGCCGCCTGGTCTCCATGAGCGAGCCGCAGTTGCATGAGGCGCCCTATAAGCCGCGCCATCCCATCACCGCTTACGCCTTGGCGGCCAGCCGGCACATGCACCAGTTCGGCACCACCCGCGCCATGCTGGCGGAGGTGGCCGTTGCCGCCCGTGCCTGGGCCAACCTGAACCCGGCTGCTTTCGCGCGTGGGCCGCTCTCGGTCGATGACGTGCTGGGCGCCCGCATGATCAGCGACCCGCTGACCACCGCCGATTGCTGCCTGGTGACCGACGGCAGTGGTGCCTGCGTGCTGGTGCGGGCGGACCGCGCCCGCGATCTCAAGCACCCGCCGGCTTTTCTGCTGGGCGCGGCCGGGGCTGGCTGGCACCGGGCCGTGATGTGCATGCCGGACCTCACGATCACCGCCGCCACCGACAGCGGGCCACGCGCATACGCCATGGCTGGCGTCCTGCCGTCCCACGTGCGGCTGGCCATGCTGTATGACGCCTTCACGATTAACACGCTGCTGTTCCTGGAAGACCTCGGCTTCTGCGCCAAAGGGGAGGGGGGGCCGTTCGTCCAAGGCGGCGCCATCGCGCCCGGCGGGCGGCTTGCGGTCAACACTAATGGCGGCGGGTTATCCTGCGTGCATCCCGGCATGTATGGCATGTTCCTGATACTGGAGGCTGTGACCCAACTGCGCGGCGATGCCGGGGAGCGGCAGATCGCGGGTCTCGATGTGGCCCTCGTGCACGGCAATGGCGGCACGCTGTCCAGCCAATGCACGGCGTTGCTGGGCACGGCGGCGGCGCTTTGAGCAGCCGGTTCTCCAGCCTGGACAGCATGCTGCGGCCCCGCAGCATCGCCGTGCTGGGGGCGAGCAACGATCCCACACGCATCGGCGGGCGGCCGATCTCCTATATGCTGTCACAGAAGTTCGCGGGCACCATCATGCCGGTGAACCCAAACCGCACGGAAGTGCAGGGTCTTCCGGCCTACGCCAGTGTTGCGGACCTGCCGAGCGTGCCGGACGCCGCCATCGTTGCAGTGCCCGCGGAGCTTGCGGTTCAGGCGGTGGACAATCTCGGAGCGCGAGGCGTGCGTTCGGCCATCGTGTTTACTGCCGGGTTTGCGGAAATGGACGGGGCAGGGTCCCTGGCGCAGAGCCGCATGCTGGCGGCGGCGAGGCGCCATGGCATGCGCCTGCTCGGCCCCAACTGCCTCGGCCTGTTCAACGCGCACATTGGCTTTTACCCGATCTTCTCCTCCTCGTTCGAGAATGGCTGGCCGCCGCCTGGGCGCATCGGCATCGCCAGCCAAAGCGGCGCCTACGGCACCCACATGTTCGCCACCGCGCGCAACCGCAACATCGGCACGCCGATCTGCGTCACCACGGGCAACGAGGGCGATGTCACGGTCGGCGATGTGATCGGCTGGCTGGCCGAGGACCCCGACACCGACGTGATCGCCGCCTACGCCGAGGGAATCCGCGAGGCCGACAGCTTTCTCGCCGCCCTTGCGGTCGCGCGGGCCGCCCGCAAGCCGGTCGTGATGATGAAGGTGGGCACCAGCGCGCTCGGCGCGCACGCCGCGCAGTCGCACACCGCGTCCATCGCCGGAAACGACGCCGTGACCAACGCCGTGCTGGCGGAATTCGGCGTCGTCCGCGCCCGCACCACCGAAGAAATGCTGGACATCGCGACGACCGCGACCCGGCGGATCTACCCGGTGCGCAACACGTTGGGCGTGATCACCATCAGCGGCGGCGCCGGCGTGCTGATCTCGGACGCGGCCGAGGCGCTGGGCTTGCCGATGCCGGAGATGCCGCCGGACGCGCAGGCGCGGCTCAAGGCCATGGTGCCCTTCGCCGCGCCGCGTAACCCCGTGGACTGCACCGCGCAGGCGTTCAACGACATGAGCCTGATCGGCCGCTTCACGGACTCGATGATCGAGGATGGCGGCTACACCTCGGTGCTCGGCTTCTTCACCCAGGTCGGCGGGGCCGACAGCATCGCGCCGAGACTGCGCGAGCAGATGAATGCCTCCAAGGCCCGGCACCCGGACCGGCTGTTCGTGCTGTCGGTCGTGGCGCCGCCAGTACGCATTCGCGAGTACGAGGCGGACGGCTTCACGGTGTTCGAGGACCCAACCCGCGCCACGGTCGCCATCCACGCCATGGGCCAGTTCGGGGAAGCGTTCGCGCACCTCCCCGGCCTGCCGCCGCCGGCAGTCCCCGCCGTGGAGTTGCCGCCTGCCACCCCGTCCGAGGCCGCCGCCAAGCGCATGCTTGCACAGGCCGGCATACCCGCCGCGCCCGAGGCCGCCTGCGCCACCCCCGACGCCGCGGCGGAAGCCGCCGAGCGCATGGGCTTTCCAGTCGTGCTCAAGGTTCTCTCGCCTGACATCATCCACAAATCGGAGATCGGCGGCGTGATCCTGGACGTGCACGGCGCGGGGGCGGTGCGGGCCGGCTTCGCCACCTTGCTCCATAGGGCAGCAGCAGCCACACCGTCAGCTCGGATCGAAGGCGTCCTTGTTGCCAAGCAACTCCGTGGCGGCATCGAGTGCATTCTCGGCATCCAGCGCGACCCGGTATTCGGACCCGTCGCCATGGTCGGCCTAGGCGGCATCTTTGTTGAAGTGCTGCGTGACGTTGCCCTGCACCGTTGCCCGTTCGGCCCCGATGTGGCGGAGCGGATGGTCCGCTCGCTCCGAGCCGTTCCGGTCCTGCTTGGCGCGCGCGGGCGGCCACCGGTGGACATCGCGGCCATTTCGGCGATGCTGTCCCGCTTGTCGGTGTTCGCGCATCAGGCCGGGCCGCGGCTCCGCTCGGTTGACCTCAACCCGGTGCTCGCCATGCCGAACGGGGAGGGGGCCTATGTTGCCGATGCGGTGATCGAACTCGGAGAAGCCGCATGACGGAGGCCCGGGGTCGCGTATGTTAAGCGAAAGCCGCGACGGCGCGACCGCTGTTTTGACGCTTGACTATCCGGAACGGCGCAATGCGCTGGCCATGCCCATGCGTCAACGCTTGGTGGACGCACTTGAAGCCATCGAGGCCGACCGGGCGTTGCGCGCCATCGTCATCACCGGCGCCGGTAGGAATTTCAGCGCTGGGGGCGACATCAGCGGCATGGACGCGGCCGATCTGGCCGCTGGGCGGGAGCGGTTCCGCTTGACGCATCGGTTGGTGCGGCTGCTGATCAAAGGCAGCAAACCGGTGATTGCGGCGGTGGAGGGCTGGTGCGTCGGCGCCGGGCTGTCGGTCGCGATGTGCTGCGACACCGTGGTGGCCGCTGAGGATGCGCGGTTCGCCGCTGGGTTCGGCAAGATTGGCTTGGTCGCCGACCTGGGCCTGCTGCACACTTTGCCGGCGCGGGTCGGCCAGGGCCAGGCGCGGCAGATCCTGCTCTACGGCGAGCCAACCGATGCGGAGCGGGCCGTGGCGATCGGCATGGCGGACCACATCGTCCCATCCGGCACGGCGCTGGAAACAGCCCTGGCCCGCGCCGCGCTGTTTCATGGCGCCGCGCCCCTGCCGGCCGCGCTGACCAGGCAGTATCTCGCCGCCGGGCTAGACGCGGCGCTGGATTGGGAACGGGACACCCAATCTGCGCTGTTCCTGACGGCTGATCATATTGAGGGCAAGGCGGCGTTTATCGCGAAACGCGCACCTATGTTCAAGGGTGTTTAACAACCCACCTCAGCGAGAAAGATTGGGCGTCACCGAGTCGGTACCGGGTCCACCCCCGTCCCGCGTAATGTCGGTCGGCCTGCTGTCCAGTTGAGCGCCCAGCGGCCGGGAGCTGAACGGCGCCGAAGAGTCTGTCCCGGTCGCATTGCCGGCCCGATCCGCGGGAGGCGTGTTCGATGGCAGGTTGCCCGGCACAGGCGCCGCGGTCCAGACTTTCTCATGAGGCTTGTTCGTTTGCGCCCATGCGGCACCGGGCAGCAGGTTAACAGCAAGCATCGCAATGATCAGTCGCATGGCTTCTGGCTCCTTGAGCAATCGGAACGCCACGCTTGCTACAAAGTTGTCAACGCGTGTCCCATCCATCCATGGCGCTGTGCTCCCAACACAGGATGCAGGCAGGATGGGCTGTGCGCCGCTGGAAGGGGGTGAAACGTCGATGCCGCTCTGGGTGCCATTCACGCTGGTCGCTGCGTTGTTCCAGACTTGGCGCACGGCCTTGCAGCAGCGCCTGCGCGGCCATCTCTCGGTCGGCACAGCCGGGCTTGTGCGCTACCTGTATGCCGTGCCGGTTGGGCTGGTGCTGTTGCTTTCTTACTGGGCGGCAAGCGGTGCCGTGCTGCCAGTTCCTACCCTGGCCTTTGTTCTTGCCTGTGCGGCAGCGGGACTTGCCCAGGTCTTCGGTACGTCCTTGCTGATCATGGCGTTCGGACACCGCAACTTCGCGGTCGGCACGGCCTGTGCCAAGACCGACGCGGTGCAGGCGGCGCTGTTGTCTTGGCTGCTGTTAGGCGAGGCGCTGGCGCCAGTGGCGTGGTTCGGCATCGGCGTCGGCGCATGCGGCGTCCTGACCTTGTCGCTGGCCGGGCGCGGTTTGCAACTGGGAACACTGCTGCGCGCCACGGTGCAGCCGGCAGCATTGTGCGGCTTGGGAGCGGGCGCCGGCTTTGCCGTGGCCGGCGTTGGCATCAAAGCCGCGACGATGGCGCTTGCCGCCTCGAATGCCATTCTGGGAGCATTATTTGCTTTGGTGGTGACCAACATCCTGCAAACATTCATGCAGGGTGGATACATGGCTTGGCGCGCGCCGGAGGGCCTGCGTGCCGCGTTTTGGTCATGGCGCAGTTCGGCTTGGGTGGGTGCGCTCTCGGCCGGAGGCTCCGCATGCTGGTTCGCAAGCTTCGCCTTGGCGCCCGTAGCCCTTGTGCGGACTCTGGGCCAGGTGGAAATGGTGTTTACCTTGCTCTTCAGCCGGTTCTACCTGGCGGCAAACTGC